>BA000048.1:672375-1008562 GCA_000270325.1 Candidatus Caldarchaeum subterraneum
GCTTGAAATGAAAGGAGCTAAGGAGCTTGTTTCAAATGGTTGTAAATTGTTTTTTGTTATGTTTAGCGCATATTTCACGATTGCTTTCCTAACCTCTTCGCCAACCCTGATGTTACCTGTGCTGACCAAAGCGTCGAAAGCAATCTTAAACGTGTTTTCGGAATTTAAAGTGTCGAGAGATAGTGTGTATCCAAACAGGTAATCAGCCAAGTCTTTGGATTTCTCATACTCATCCCTTCTCAAAGGCATGCTAATAACTAGAGTTCTTTGTTCATCGCTTAACACTTCAGAGGCCTTTAACCCCTCTTTTGTAACAGCATCCCAGACGGCGTAATGGTCCACAGGCTTGGGATTCTCTATCCTGTAGCCACCTATGAAAACATTTTTTTCTGAGCCGCTACCCCTCAATGGAATCTCCAACGAATAAGGGTAGATTATCTTTAGAGAAGCTGTGGTTACTTCGCTTCTGGGATTAAATTTTAGTCTAGCAGATAGATTCATGGATTCAGTGGAATAGGATTTTTGGAAACTGGCTTCATCCAGTTTAGCGTCATAAATTCTCTGTGTAACGGTGGCTGTATAGGTGCTGGTTTTTGTTGAAGTGGATGTTACGGTCTCTGTTTTAAACAAAGTTCTTTCACTTACTACAGTTTCTGTAGATGTCAAAGTAACTGTTGCTTCAGCCAGTTTTCTACCCATGAGATAACCTCCAACTCCACCAGCTAAAGCAGCACCCGCCGCTACACCAGCTACTTGCGCAGACGTTAAAGCCAAAAACTCTCTTCTTCCTATTTTAGCTGAAGAGTCGTATAGGTCTTGTGCCAATTTTCTCAAATCCTCCATCCACCCATTCTCTTTTATGATGTCTACCTCAGTTAAACCCGTTAGAGCCTTACTCTTAGAGAGCCTCCTGTTGAAAGTGTCTGCGAAGAGCCTTCGGCCAAGCCCTCCCAGACCCTTCCCCACCTTCAAAAACAGAGAAACAAAGATTTTTAAGCCTTAAGAACGAGACTCCCTAGGTAGAAAACTGCATAAAAAAGGTCTTCAGCTAAGAGAAAACTCCTACCCTTAACAGAGTGGTAAAGGAGAGCCTCGAAGGCGGTAAACTCGCGATTGTAGATTAGGAACTGAGACTTGGCAAAAGTCATCACCTCCTTAAACTTGCTCACCTACCCTTGCAGCCAGCCTCGCGAAGATGAGGGTCATCACTCCTGCTACTAATAAATAGATAAATGGTAAAGAACCCTGCCAACAAATACTGCCGTAAACGCATTTAGAAAAGAGTGTACTCCAAAAATCAACTTGGGCTGGAGTAGCGTGTTTAGGAAGTAGTGAATAGACTCTTGCAACAAGCAAGAAAAGAATTAACAATACGCCTCCCATTAAGTTAATCGACAACAGAACTTCAGCCAAACTGACCTTCTCCTCTGCCTTGACCCCCGTTGCAAGGGCGGCAATAGCCACATAAAACGCAAACCAGATGAAGAGGGTAAAGAAAACTAGAAATATGTTGGATCTTTGGTTCGTAGATAGGGTTTGGGCTGGGCCTAGTATAAAGAGAAGCCCTATAAACGCCTGTGACGAGAGCAGCATCGCGAGCACCTGTATCACTCCCTTGGGGTTTATTGCAACGTAGCTAACCGAAACTGTAGAAATAACTACAATGAGCCTTAGAACAGCCCCCACCAGACCAGATAAAGCGTATAAATTTGCATCCTCCATTACCAGTGAAGCCAATATATCTAACTCATTGATTTTGTTATGAAAACCCACATTTGTTATATAAGGTGTGAAGACTTGCACTGCATGTTGGCTGCGCAGTGCTAAATCTAACACGGAAGACGACTCCAAAAAAAATTAATATTTAATACCGTCGCAGCGATGCAAAAGGACACTTCCCCATGCCAGGGGGATGCAGGAGTTATGGTCAAACTTAAAAGAAAAGGAAAATCGTCCACTCCATGAGTATGCAGCAGAAGCCCTCCTAAAAATGCGTATTCGCTAAAGCTTGTATTCCCCTTGAATGGTGATACCAGCACATTACCGCTCGAATTGTAGACGTATACAAAAAACTGTCAATGAAAAGAGGATGGAAAGTTTTGTTATATATGAGTTTGCATGCCTTGATTAGAGATTTACCAAGTATACGCCTCCGTCTATATACAACTAATGGTTTGATTAATCATTTTTTAGGATTACCAGGAACTGGAAAAACATCGATAGCAAGAGAGTTGGTTAAGAGAATAAGGGACAGGATCAAGCGGCTAAAGAGCTGTGTTAGAGAGGGGCCTATACAGGCGACTAGTTTAGCAGACTCGATAATATATTGTATGATAACATTGTGTTGAAGATTGCGGAGAGGGGAGACAAGAAATATGCGACGCTGTGGTATAGGGGGAGGAAAAAATAAGTAAGAAGACTATGGTCTTCATGGAAGTTTTAGAAGTGATAGCCTTTTTAAAACCTTCTGAACCTGAGGATGAGCTCGCCGTCGGACAAGGTGAACTCGAAAGAGGATAGGTGTGCTATTTTTTCCCGGAGCGTGGGCGGCAAATAGATGCGGTTGTATCTGTCGGGCTCGAAGATGTATTTGACGTCGTCTATGATGACTGTTACCTCGTTTTTCTTTGCTTTTTTGAGAAGCTTCGCAGGTACGGTTATTCTGCCGTGTTGCTTAACCGTTCTGCCCAGCTTTTTCGCGACGGCGGCAGGGGCCGCGATGCTCAGTCCACCCGCTATAGAGGGGATGATGTAGACGACGTCTCCGTCCTTTATCTTGGTGTTGACGCCTTCGAGAAACCTGATGTCCTCGTTGTTGACGAAAACGTTCACAAAGCTTCTTATCGCGCCGTTTTCGTTGAAAAGATGCTTCTGAAGCGCGGTGTAGCGGCTTACAAGCTTGTTTAGAACCTCTCCAACAGTCGAGCCGTCCAGCTCAACCATGTCCCTGCCATCGGCATACTGGCGAAGCGGGGTCGGAAGATACACCTTAACAGCCATGTGTCTATCTCACCTTTTTACTGCTGTTCCATTAATATACATATCGTCTCATCTTTACTCGATGACGACTTCTTCTTGGATGAATTTTTTCTCGCCGTTGTTTTGGACGGCTCTCCAGCTGGTGTATTCGAGGACTTTTTCATGGTTTATGGAGAGTATGAGGTATGACCATGGGGGGAGTGCGTATTCGAGGTCGTAGGCTGAGGGGCGGGCGGCTACGTTTGGGTGGGAGTGGTAGACGCCCACGATAGTCATGCCTTTTTCCTCGGCTGTCTTCTCTGCGCGGTAGTACTCCATGGGGTCTATCCGGTACCTTACTCTCCTGTCCTGTTCGTGGATGTTTTGGACGGGGTAGATGTCGAGGACAAGCCGGTTGCCGAGGTCTCCGAACATGAGGCCCGCGGTCTCGTAGGGATAGCCTTCTATGCATCTCTTGGCTATCTCCTCGAAAACCAGCCGCTTAACCACCAGCTTCATCTCCCCGAGTCACCGTAGCCGTCGGGCAGAACCACCACCACGACGCCTTCATCCAGCTCCTCCATCAGCTCAACAGCGGCCCTCAGAGCTGCTCCGCCAGAGTATCCTGAGAGAAGACCCTCGGACTGGGCGAGCCTTCGGCTGGTTTCCGCCGCGTCCTCTGTGCGGATGAAGTATCTGTTGTCGGCTATGTCTTCGCGGTATAGACTGGGTCTCAGGGCTGATGCCATGTGTTTGAGGCCCTCTATACCGTGGAACTCGTCCTCCGGCTGCACCTCAACCACTTTTATCCGCGGGTTTTTCTCCTTTAGGAACGATGCCGTGCCCTGAAGAGTGCCTGAGGTGCCGACGCCTGCGACGAAGTGGGTGAGTTTGCCGCCTGTCTGCATCCAGACCTCGGGCCCCGTTGTCTCATAGTGTGCACGGGGGTTGGCTGGGTTGCTGTACTGGTCTGCGTAGAAATATTTCTCGGGCTCCTGTTCATAGATTTCTCTGACTTTTCGGATGGCTCCGTCGATGCCTTCCAGCGCGTCGGTTAAGATGACCTGTGCGCCGAAGGCCTTCATTTTACGCAGCTTGATGGATGAGATGTTTGAGGGTGAAACCATGACGGCACGGTAGCCGAGCGAGGCGGCGAGCATGCTGTAGGACACCCCCATGTTGCCCGATGTCGCGTCGAGGATGCTTTTACCGGGGGAGAGGCGTCCGGACCTTATGCCGTCTAAGAGGATGCTGAGCGCGGGCCTATCCTTCACTGAGCCCCCGGGGTTGAACATCTCACATTTGGCGTAGAGCTTGACGCCGGGTTTCTCGAAAGACCTAAGCCTGAGGAGAGGGGTTTTGCCCACTAGATGCCACAGACCCTCCGACTCTGTTCGGAGAAGCTCCGCGCCTACCACCGTCATATTATGCCGCCTAAACCGTTGACTTCTCCTTCTTCTCCATCCACTTCTTCTGAAACTCCTCCACAGCCCTCTCCGTCTCCCAACACCCGATCATCGCCTTCTCAGCCAGCCATGAGAGGAAAATGTTGCGGAGAACCTCGGCGTCACTGCTCCCCATCTTATTCCGCAGGAAGCTCACGCATTTGTACTGCTCGTCAGACAACGTTACCAGTATGTGCTTGACCATGGGCTACCACTTATTGCGGTATTATTATACACTTAGCAGCATTTAAAACTTAAACAGATGCCTGAGGGGCCGTCACCGCGAGTTTTCTCATGGCGGTTCTCAGATGCCGCGAGACCGTTGACTTGGAGAGGCCGAGCCTTGTGGCTATTTCGCTGAGGCTTGTTTCTCGGGATGGTGAGAAATACCCCATCATGAAGGCGGTGTAGAGAACCTGCTGCTGCTTCGGCGTCAAGACCGCTCGTAGGTTGAAGACCTTCCTGTTCAAAACCTCGACATCAAGTCCTCTCTCGCGCATTTGGTCGAGGATTTTCCGGGAGACGAGGCGGCCCGGTGTAAGAAATGTGAAGACGACGCCAACCCCTCGGATAAACATGATGTTCAGGGGGATGGCTGAGTTGTTTGAGAGGGTTTGGCACGCTATGCAGCTGGGGGAATCTACCCAGATGAACCTGCGGCCCATCGTATAGACTATTGAGTCGGGGATGTGGAGAAGCTCTTGGGAAACTGGTTTGGAAAGCTGTATAAGATGACTCGACAGCTTATCCCCGACCCTGATGCTCCTGAAAGAGCCTTCAACACCCTTCTGAAAAAGAGTCTGCACCACTCTACAGGTGCTGTTTCGGACAACGACCGTCAGCTGATGGGGTTGAGCCTTCACAGTCAGCCTAACAGTTATCCATAAATTAAGTTTGATTGTTATGCAACAGTATTGCATAATGAACTTTTTACACGTAGCCACCTATTATAACACATGAACAAGATGCTGCTTTTAGCAGCTATAGCTGCTTTGTTCGCGTTGGCGGCTCCTGCTTCAGCTATCGTCTACGCTCCCGGTGTTCCGGGCAATCCTCCGCCGAACGCTGTGCCCAACAAGTCGTTTACTCTCATCGCATCAGAGGCTGACGTGGTTATCGATGATGGAGTGGTGTTTCGGGCGTTTGTTTTCAACGGCACCTCGCCGGGCCCCTTGATAGTTGTGGAGGAGGGTGATGTTGTCGAGATTATTGTCAAGAACGTTGGCCAGTATACTCATGGCTTGTCGTTCCACGCGGCTAACACACAGACCTCGAAGTTTATCGGCAACATACCGCCTGGCGGAGAGGGTAGGCTGGTCTTCAAAGCCGATTTCCCCGGTGTCTACATGTATCACTGCGCACCCGGAGGGCATGGAATTCTGACGCACACGCTCGCCGGCATGTATGGTATGGTCGTTGTTGAGCCGAAGAAGGGTAGCTATCTGCTGGAGAAGCAGCTGGGCCGTGAGCCTGACATCAAAATCTACCTCATACAGCACGAAGTCTACATGAATGGCCGTGACTTCTATGACGGCAAACCTCTTTACGTTATGTTCAACGGCCGTGTGTTCCGCTACCTAACTGAGCCGATACAGGCGAGGCCCGGCGACTATGTCCGCTTCTATTTCCTTAACATAGGGCCCAGCCTCGTATCGAGTTTCCACGCTGTTGGAGGGATTTGGGAGTATGCTTACCGGAACGGAAACCCTGAGAACGTGGAGGTTGGGCTGCAGACGGTGAACGCTGCGCCGACGGAGTCGTATGTGATTGAGTGGCGTGTTCCGGCTGAGGGCAACTTCCTCATCGTTAGCCATGCATTCGGCACACAGGCCATCAAGGGAGCCGCGGGCTATATCGCGGCATCGGTTAACGCAACCCCGCAGCCTGTCATCCTCCCCAACGGCCCCGTTGCACAGCCTCCGGCGAATCCGAAGAGGGTTGTCGCACCCTTTGAGCCAACATCCCCGGACGAGTCCAAGACCTTCCTGCCCGGCGAAAAAGTGATGATACAAATTGTGGGTAACAGCTTCTACCCCAAGATAGCCCGTGTCCCCGTAGGCTCAACGGTGACATGGATTAACGAGGATGTTCTCAGCATCGGCTCGGGCGAGATAACCGGCCAGCATAACGTAGCCGCCATCCAAGGCCCTGTATCCTTCGCCTCACAGCTTCTGAAAAACGCGGAGCAGTTCAGCTTCAAAATCGAGAAGGAAGGCGAATACAACTACATCTGTGGAATTCATCCATACATGAAAGGCACGTTGGTCGCCTACGCGGCTGCCGGGCTGCCTTCCTCGGCGGGCCAGGGAATCGGCTTCACCTTCGACTTGACAGCCTTCATCGTCTTCTTCGGAGGACTCGGCGCGCTTAGCCTACTGGTCTACGTCGGCGAAAAAACATCCAAGAAAACATGAAAACATCCAAGCTACTGCTCCTCTACTTGTTAGTCATCACGACAGCCTTTCTACTCTCCTTCTATTTTTCACAGCGGGAGACGCCTGAAACTCTGCAGCCAGATGTCTTGATGAGTGGCAGGGCCCTACCCCGCTTCATTCTGACAAACATATATGGTGAAAGAACCGCTCTCGAGTCTTTCCGAGGAAAAGTGGTGTTGATTTTCTTCGGATACGCCAACTGTCCCGATGTCTGTCCACAGGCTTTGAGAAAATATGCGGAGCTTGAGCAGCTTCTCGGCCCAAAAGCATCCGAAGTAGTCTTGATCTTCATCACCACGGACCCCTTCCGCGACTCGCCTGAAACCCTTGCACACCTCGTCGAAAAATACAGTAGCAGGATAGTGGCTTTGACCGGTGAATGGGATGAGCTGGCCGAGGTGTGGCAAAAGTATCACATCAGGCCTCTCGAACGAGATGAGCAAGCCGCCTTCATAACCCATTCCGCCGTCATATACGTCGGCGACAGAAACCTTGTTCTCCGAAAAATCCTCACACCAGAGATGCCCGCCGAAGCCATGCTGGAGCAGATTCTACCACTACTCTAGAGAACAACGAGCTTAACTATCTCCAAAGTTCTTCTTATCTAATTTGTTCTTCTCCCACTGATTAAGATGCGGCCCTGTCTTCTCATGATGCTATGAGGCTTTTTCTAACCCTCTGACAACATATTCTAGGTCCTCTAGTGAGAGTGGCGGCAGCACACCTATGAGGTATTCCAGCCCTCCATCCCAGTATATAGCCATGGGTTGCGGGCCGAAGATACGGTTTCTTTCTTCGTCACCAAAAGGGGCTTTGGGAATTATTCTTGCATATCCATTTCCGACTTTGATCACGTATTCGTCGACGGCTGTGTTGTTCAACTGTTGTAGATATTCTTCGCTTAGGGGGAATGGGTTAGGGGATATTTCAATCGCTAGCTCTGAGTATCTGTAGTCTTTCTCACCCCTAGCACTGTAAACAACCATAGCAACTAGTGGACAACACTTATAGTATATCGTGCTCAGGATTAGGTTTTTGGGGAGACGAGCAGGTAACACAACCTCATAACCATGTGACTTCATTGTTTGGATAAACTCATCTAACGACACCTCCTTTGCTTGCGACATAAACGCCTCATAAAGAGGTGGTTCAAAACGCGCTTTGTCCATTCCATTATCTGTTGACAGGAAAAATTGTGATAGCGTTGTTGATATGAGTAGAAACGCGGCCAATACTATAGGTATAGCGTACCTCCGCATCTTATCCACCACCATAGGCCTTGAACTCACAATTATAATTACAGTCACCGCGGCGAATAGGTATTACGCTATAAGGCGGATCTGAATGGAGAATGCGGCGATTCCAGAGACCTTCACATCCTTCATCTTAAACATCCGAATCATCCTAATCAACCGTGTGTTATTGTCTATGTCGCGGGCCAGCTTGTTACAGTAACAGTAGGTTTAACATAAGAAGACTGGATCATGTCCAACAACAAGATTCTGGCTGTGATTGGGAGGGTTTTACCTCTTCTTTAGAGGACCGCGAACCTCCCGGTCTTCAAGGCTCTCCTCATCAGATATTTTTCTGCGAAAACCGACAACAGGGCGGCGGCAGCGGTCGCTGCCACGGCGCCCACAAACAGCTGCGTCTCGGGCAGGTAGAAGAGTCCTGTAGCAGACGCCACGATGGGGTGAAGTATGTAGAAGAAGGGTGAAGCCGAGACAACGGCGGCCGCCTCCGGTGGGAGTAGGTGAACCGGGATTGCGCCGCTGCTGAAGGGCACGACAAACTGTAGAATGTTTGTCACTATCCACGGTGATTTGACGGAGAGGAGGAGTGTGGAGACTATTGATGAGAAGAAGAGGAAGAAGATGAAGGCGATGGCGAGGTAGACTGTGAAGTGCAGGGGTTTTGCGAGGGAGACGTCGGCTCCGAAGAAAAGCGATGAAAGAAGGAGAAGAGCCAATCCCCCCAAGCCTATATCCGCTGCCGTAGCCACCGTTCTGCTGACCAAATGTATGCTGATGGGTGTCTTGGTGAGGACAAGCTGTTCAACCACACCCATCTGGGCCTCGAGTGGAAGCGAGGTCGCGTTCCACATAAACGAGGAAACAAAGATGAAGACGAAGAAGCTGTAGGAGATTGATTTCATTACCTCGGTGTCGCCGAGAAAAGACGGTGCATACATCAGTATGGCGAGGAAGAAGAAGATTATCCAGAAGGGCCACTGAATTAGATCGGCGAGAAGCCATGTTCTCTGTCTGCTGTAGATGGTTAGGCCTCTCGCGAGCTCTGCGGCGATTTTACCAGCTGACACCCATTTTTCTGGCATAGTGGTTTTCACCGTATCGGTATACTGTGAGCCCCGCGACGAGGTAGAGCATCATCAGCAGCAGTATGGGGAGCTGTGTGGGTGAGAGATTGGTCATCACGGCTGCGCGTGCTGTTTCGACGACGTGGTGGAAGGGGAGAATCATGCCTATGAGCTGGAGAACGGGTGGGAGAAGTGTTATCGGGTATGCGAAGCCCGAGGTAGCGGCCACCACGGCTGCAACAGTGTTAGCCACGGGCTCAGGCTCCTTCGCCACAATCGTCGCCACACCTACCACAAGGTTTACACCGACAACGGGCAGCAGAGCGAAGAAGGTCACCGCAGCGGCGAGAAGAAAACCCGGTATCTTGGAGAGGCCGTAGACGATGTATGTTGCGACAAGGCCTGTGAAGACAAAGGCCAGCAGAGAGGTTAGAACATTTGCGAGGGAATGGGCTGTGAGAATGACCAGAGGGTTTACGGGAGCGGCCATCACGTATTCAAGCCTGCCGCTGGACATACCTCTCCTGAAATACCATGCCGTCGACGAGGTTAAGACGATTGACACTGTCATCACGCCGAAGCCTATCACTTGGTAGAGCCATCTCTCCGGCGCCGCCTCACCCGTTAGAACAGTGCCCATGCCATATGTAAGCGTCGAGAAGAACAGCGGGAACACGGCGACGAAGACGAGGGGCCCCACTTCCCGCAAATAGGATTTGAGCTCTGCCTCGAATACTGCTGCGAACTGGCTGAATGTCTTCATCCCGTGACCACCTGCGCAAAAACCTCCTCGAGGCTCGGCTCATGGACTTTGACGTAGCCTATGCGGATGTCATGTGACCTGAGCTCGTCCAGTATTTCGATGAGTGTGTCGCTGGGTGAGTTGGAGACCATTTTTATCACTTTGTTTCCCCTTTCTCCGTTTTCCACAGGGTAGCTGATGTCTTGGGGGCTGTTGCCGATTATCTCGACCTCGACGATGTATGAGAGGTTGAGCTTCTCCTTCAGCTCCCTCGGTGTGCCAGACGCCGCCACCTTGCCCCTGTTTATCAACGCGACTTCTTCTGAGAGTGTCTCAACTTCCCACATGTTGTGGCTTGTCAGGAGAACTGTTTTGCCTTGGCGGGCGAGGTCTGATATTAGGGCTCTGATTTTCTTGGCTGAGAGGGGGTCGAGGCCGATGGTTGGCTCGTCGAGGAACACTGTTTCCGGGTCGTTGATGAGTGCTTTCGCTATGCTGAGCTTGGCTTTCATCCCGAGGCTGTATTCCTCGTAAAACCTGTAGCCGTCTTTCCCGAGGCCAACGGTTTCGAGAAGCTCTGCCGCACGCCTCCCCGCTTCACCTTTGTCAAAACCATAGAGACGCCCATAGTAGACAAGGTTCTCGTAGCCGCTCAACCGCGGGTAGAAACCCTTGTCAGGGGCCAGCACAAGCCCAATAACTTCTCGAACACTGTCAGCCTCCTTAACCACATCGAAGCCGTTGACCCACGCCTGCCCAGCGTCAGGGATGAGAAGCGTTGTCAAAATCTTGATGGTGGTTGTTTTGCCGGCGCCGTTGGGCCCTACAAGCCCGAAAACAGAGCCTCGTCGAACCTTCAGCGAAACACCGTCAACAGCTTTGACAACCTGTTTACGCTGGGAGAAAAACCCTCTCCTCGTCTCATACGTCTTGACCAAGCTCTCGCAAACAACAGAGTGCATCCAGCCGCTTCAAAACCCTCCCCCATAAAAAACTCTTCCAACCATCATCAAGTAAAAGAGTCTGAGACAACCTTTTTCAAAGCTTTTCTGAGAAGCTCCAGGTAGGATGGCGGCGTTATCCCCAAGTCTTTCGCGAGCTTGCTGAGAGGTATGGGCCGTGGGTTGTCGAAGTATCCGTTGAGGTATGAGTGGAGAAGCACCTGCTCCTGCCTCGGTGTGAGAAAATGTTTTGCACGAATTCTGCGAATGTTCTCAACCCTGAAGCGGACGCCGCTGCGTCTTAGACCGTCGACAATCTCCTGAACCTCTTTCTCATCCTGCACAAGCAGCCGAAAAACCAGCGAACCCCTCTCCACACGTATCCCCAGCACATGCATGTAGGAAAGCCCAAGCCTACTGCATGGACATTGGATAGACTCGACCAAGCCGACTCCAGAGTTTTTGCCCATGGTTTGGAAACGGGCCTTAACCACGTAGGGATGAGAAGAGACACGGGTTGACAGTATCCTTGCATCAACCTGTGACCTGAACCTCACAAAAGCGCTGGCCCCGGAGCCTTTGAAAACAGGCCTGCAGCTCACAATTTCCACATCCGAACTCTCTTTCACCAACTCAGAAATCCAGGGACAGGTGACATGGACGCGTAAAAGCGCCTCCAACAACTCAAATACCTAATGTATTAGGTGGTTAATTAACCGGAGCCCCGCCGCAGCGGCGTAGACTAAAATTCCGGTAGCCGAAAAAATCAATCAATGAAAACCACCTACATCGTTGTAGGCCTCATTGTTTCAGGGTTCTTGCTAGGGTTTGTCACAGCCCTCTTCTGGACTCCGACCGTTTTCCCCAACATCTTCGGCGCTGCACAGCAGTCCAACGTGAGAGAATACACCATAGTTATCGAGCCCGCGGACATTGAGCTTGCGCCGGGAGTTGTTTGGCATGCTTGGACCTATAACGGAACCATTCCGGGGCCGACGCTATACGCCAAGGTCGGTGACCTGATTAGGGTGAGGGCCATCAACAAGCTCAACCTAACTCACAGCCTGCATCCACACCTACCCTACTACGACCTCCAGCACGACGGTAGCCAAGTCAACATAATCACAGGCGTCGGAAAAGGTTCAATGATTCCACCGGGAGGAGAATGGGTGTATGAATGGCCCGCGACCAAGGCAGGCATCTGGTATTATCACTGCCACTCGGCGGACGGTGGGCTGAGAATCGTGGACCACATGCTGATGGGGCTCTACGGCGCGATTATCGTCGACGAGATAGATGAGCCTCCTTCGCGCAACTTCATCGTCTTCATGGCGGAGACACCTGCTGTGAGAGGCGCTATAGTGGGCTCGGGGCAGAGGCCCTTCTACATCATGAACGGAATGGGTGTGCCGGGTGGTGAG
Organism: Candidatus Caldarchaeum subterraneum; assembly: GCA_000270325.1. GTDB lineage: Archaea > Thermoproteota > Nitrososphaeria_A > Caldarchaeales > Caldarchaeaceae > Caldarchaeum > Caldarchaeum subterraneum_A. The sequence continues at coordinate 684,635 of BA000048.1, forward strand.
CCGGAGCTTGAGAAAGTCTTTGTCGGCAAGAGCACAGTGTATCCGGGGCTTAAGGGCCTTGAAGGTGTGGCGCAGCTGTTCAACAAGTCGATGCCGGTCTTCAAAGCAAAACTCGGTGAAAGACTCAGGTTCCACATTATCAACATCGGCGACCTCTACCACAGCTTCCACGCCCATGTAGGAGATCACCGCAGCCAATACGTGCTCGGCGGAAGAAGCTGGCCCGCACAAATAGTTCCACTCGTCCCAGGCGCGGCAGACACCGTAATCCTCGTCTACAACAAGCCGGGTGTCTATCTCTTCCACTGCCACGTCGTCAGCCACGCCGACGCAGGCATGATAGGCCTAATCATCATCGAAGAATAATGAAGAAAGTAATCATAGCCGCTGCAGCCTTCGCATTTTTTGCAGCAGTAACATTCAACTTTTTTTCTCGAATAGAGTCAAGGCCTTTATCCACTGCCACAGCCACCATCCACACCGTGTCGACTCCATGGACAACGACGCGGGAAACTATGGCGACAGAGGAAGTGGTTGTAGTCAATCCTCTCGGCTCAGGCTCGGACACATCACTGTCCTTCAAGCCGCCGCGGGTGAGGGTTGTGATAGGCGTCAACAACACCGTGACATGGGTCAACGAAGACCTCGTTCCACACAAGGTCACAAGCATGGATAGAGATTTTGACTTTCTGCTTCAGCCAGGAGAGAAAATCAGCTACACATTCACGTCGCCTGGAACATATGAGTATTTTTGCACACTTCATCCATGGATGAATGGAGTGGTTGAGGTGCTGCGTTGAGGCGAAGGATTTTCCTGCTGGGTGCCGCCGCGTTGTCTGCCGGGGCCCTGGTCTACCTCTTCTTGGGCAACAAGGTCGTGGGCAGTGGTGATGACGTTGTTGGGCGGCGTTGCAGCTACTGCGGCATGGAGATAAGGGATAGGAGGTTTGCCGCGGTGCTTGTTGTCAACGGTGAGAAACTGTTCTACGACGATGTTGGATGCATGATGATACATTATCTCTCAGTCGAGGGAGTCATCCCACCTGTCAGCAACGCTCCCGTGTTGGGAAAAGTGGAAAAAATCCATGTCTACGACTTTGGCTCATCAGATGAGGTTGACGGATTTTCTGCATGGTATGTTTTGGGTTCGCGTGTCGAGACGCCTATGAGACGTGGTGTAATAGCTTTCAAATCCTTCTCGGATGCTGTGCAGTTTGCGAGAAGCGAAGGCGGTGAAGTTGTTGGATGGGATGGGGCTCTACAGACCTTCCTCGGCGGAGACATGCACACGGACATGGAGCATGAGGGTCATGACTACTCGCATGCTTTCCACATTCCGCTCACAACCGTCGACGGAAAAACGGTGACCGTGTCAGAAATACTCAGGCAGGGCAAACCTGTTCTCCTCGTTTTCTTCGCAACATGGTGCCCCACATGCAGCAAAAACACATCAACCCTCTCAACGGCGTACAGAAAATTCCGAGGCAAAGCCCTTGTCCTTCTCTCCAGCTTCGACCCACGAGACACCTCCGAAAAAATACAACAATTCCTCAAAATCCATGGGGCCAGCGAAGAATGGATAGTGACGCAGCCAAACCTCGACTTCCTCGTCGCCCTCCGCGTAATCACTCAGGAGACAATCTTCGCCATCGCACCAAACGGAGAGATAGTGTATGAGAAGCGGTTCGGAACCTTGACCGAGGACGACTGGCTCAGTATTGTTGAGAAGCTTTCAGCTTGACGAGGTTTGTTCTGCCACGTCGAGTGACTTCCACAACTTCTCTGCGGCGGAGCGATGCGACTATGCGATGGGTTTTGATGCGTGAAATTCCAAGAGCCCGTGATATGTCTCTCTGCTCAACAACGCCGTTGCTGCGCCTCAGCAAATCAACCACGGCCCTCTCCTCTGATGTAAGCCCCGCAACCACGGGCACGTCTCTGGCCGACAGATAGAGCACAACAGGTAATGCGATGAGGAGCAGCGCCCCAGCCAACAGCGGCAGATAAACCCACCACATCATACCCAACATAGACATCCCCATCATTTCCCGCATCATCCCACTCATCGCAACATCATGCTGCCAAACGCTCACCAGCACAACTGTTAGAAGTAAAACCCCAGACACAGCCGAGAAAACCAGCAAAACACGGTTGAAAACCAACCCCAACCCAAAAAAAGCCGTTCCATGTTTTAAGTTTTTCAAACTGTTTCACGACTGTTTCAAGATAATCTTATGCCTATCCAGGAGATACATTTAGACATGAGAAGCGTTGTTTTAACGATTGTTTTGCTGTCTTCCGCCACGTTGGCCGCCTTGGTGGCTGCCTACGCGTGGATGCAACAGCCTCCTAACAGCTACATGTATGGCGGCGGGATGCATGGTGGAATGATGGGCGGCTGTCCATGCACAGGCTGGTATGGTGGGCAGGCTTCTCCGACGGGTCAAAGAATATCCATGCAGCAGGCTGAGGAGATATTGGAGAGGTATGTAGCGGGCCTCGGACAGGGCTTCAAGCTGAAGGAGGTGATGGAGTTTCAGCAAAACTTCTACGCCATCGTCGTCGAGGCGGACACGGGGATAGGAGCCTTCGAGCTCCTCGTAAACCCCTACACAGGCACAGTCCATCCGGAGCCGGGGCCCAACATGATGTGGAACACAAAATACGGAATGCATCAGGGCATGATGGGGCGCTACATCCAGCCAACCGCGGACATGCCCATAACCCCTGAGCAGGCCGAGGAGATTGCACTCAACTACCTGCGAAACCTTTTCCGAGGCGCTGTTGAGGTTGAGGAGCCGACGAGGTTCTACGGCTACTACACCATGGACTACAAACTCGACGGAAACATGCACGGTATGCTGAGCGTAAACGGTTTCACGGGACAGGTATGGTACCATGGATGGCATGGAGCATTTATTCAAGAAATAGAGTTAGGTGAGGATTAGATGTCGGAGACGTCGAAACCCACAGCGGCTTTCGTGCTTTCGCTGGTGGCGGGTGTGCTGATACTGCTCGGAGGGGTGTTTGGCATGGTTGCTTGGATGATGTGGGGAGGAGCGGCGTACTGGGGTGGTGGATGGGGGATGATGGGCCCCATGATGATGGGATGGTGGATGCCCATGTGGCTGTCAGCCTTCTCAGTCCTCGGACTAGTCTCAGGAATAGTCATAGTTGCAAGCGCTTTGATGCTTCAAAACCGTCCATCGGAGGCAAAGACATGGGGCACCCTAATACTGGTCTTCTCTGTGGTCAGCCTCTTCGGAATGGGCGGGCTCCTCATAGGAGCCCTACTCGGCATAGTCGGCGGAATACTCGCTCTGACGTGGAAGAGTGTCTAAAATGAGGGGGAAAATCATCGGCTTAGTGGTTTTCGCGGCGGCCGCGGTGTTGGTGACGATGGCTGTAAACAGCTGGACCGTGAACACATCCACTACCGAGACGACCGTTCAGCTGACAATCTACAGGACCGAGCAGTGTCCATGCTGCAAAGAATACGAAGCCTACCTCAGAAACAGTGGGATACCCTTCCGCACCGTGGTTGTTAGCGGCGTCGAGCTGGAGAACGTCAGGAAAAAGCTAGGCGTCCCCCGGGAGCTCTACAGCTGCCACACAGCCTCGGCCATGCAATACTTCATAGAGGGCCACACCCCTGCCGAAGCCCTGAAAAAGCTGCTAGAGGAGAAGCCGCTGCTGAAGGGCATAGCTGTTCCAGGTATGCCTCCGGGTTCGCCGGGAATGGGAGGCGTCAAGACAGAGCCCTTGAAAATATACGCGTTAAAACCCGATGGCAACATCGTTGTCTGGATGATGTCGTAGAACACTCCCGAGGTGGTTGAATAGACAGCTGGCTCGATTTCCATCGACAACTGTTCACAAAAACATACACATCTCGAAACATGTTTCAACAAAGGTGGAGTCCAAAGGGCGGATAGCCGGCGCCCTTTAGCTATATATACCGTTGGGAATTGTTTGTTTGGGGCTCTGGGTCTGATCGACATGAGCGATTTCGAGGGTCAGCCGTCGAAGATGTCGGATGAGGAGCTCCTGTGGCTGGTGCGTCACAAGGTGCGAAAGGCGATTATTCTCGCGGTCGGTGAAGAGGGCCGGATTGGTGCGACGGCTTTGAAGCAGAAGCTCGGGATAAGCACGGGCTCGCTTTACTACAACCTGCGGCAGATGAGTCAGCTCATCACACAAGATGATAAGAAAAACTATATTCTCACAGAGGATGGGCTCAGGATATACAGGACTCTCACGGCGAAAAATGACTCTGAAGCGGCTCCAAAGCTCTCTAAGACGGCTGAACTCCTCTCCTCCGTGTTCTTTCCCATGTGGCTTTTCTCACCGATTTATGAGAGCAAGGTAGTGGCCTCGGTGCTGGGGCCTCTGTCTCTCTTTGTTCTCGTCTTCGTGGCCCTCGCTGGAAGACATGAGTTATTCATGCTAAACATTAGACCGGCTGTTCCTTTGAACCATTTCAGCTTCGCGCTGTCTCTCGGCTTCACCTATCTCTCTGGATTCCTTGTTCTCACATTTTTCAGCTACCTGTTCTCGGGAAGGTTCCGCTCAGCCTCGTCAGCTCTCAAGCAGCTTCAGAACTCACGGCTCAGAACAACACTCGTAGAGGCGGGTAAGCTTCTCTCATCCTTCTCAGTCGCACTGCTGCCGATGGGGCTTGTCCCAGGCCTCTCGGTTGTAGACAGAGTACTGCAAACATCCCTGCTCAGCAACATCTTTCTACGTGACACGTTGATTGTTATCTCTCAGACGATGTCGATATTCCTGATTAGCGCCGCGGTTGCTTATGCGAAAAAAATGAGGTGGCAGACCTCTATGGGGGTTGCGCTGGCCTACTTTTACCTCTCAAACCTCGTTAACTACGTCAGCCTGCCCCAAGTATGAAGAAGGCGACGACGATGCCGTAGATGCCGAGAGCCTCTGCGAAAGCGGAGATAATTATAGCTGTTGTCCTCACCTCAGGCCTCTCAGCGGTGGCGGCTAAACCCGCTGAACCAGCTCGAGCCAAACCAAAGCCCGATGAAGCCACGGCGGCTGCGAAAGCTATGGCAGCGGCGAAGGTCTTTTGCCCCACATCGCTCAAGGCCGCGCCCGCATCAACTGCAGACGCAGAGCCCAGAGCCAGAACACCGAAAAGCAGCGCCAGCGGCAGAGCCAGTAAACCATTCCTCATCATAGGTGCTTCGTTTTGCGATATCCAGTGCATTATTTAAAGGCTTATCCCAGTCGTGTACGACATTGAGGCTCCGTTGGTAATAAAAGGCCTATCTCAAGCAGGCTGGAAAGCTATCGTCGAACCAGATTATGAAAATCGGAACGCCAATAATGGCCAGATGATGTTAGGATAAGTGGTAATTTAGAGGGCTGAGGGCATCCTCCTTCATTGTGATGTTTCAGTCCACCAGTTTAAGGCGTCATTTGAACATTGATCTCATCGATAACACTACTAAAATAAACCATACACCTTCATCAAACAACTTCGAGAACAAAATAGCTCCCTCTCAGAACTAATCGTCGTCTCCATCAACTTATCAAGACAAACAACCACCCATAAGCACAGGCAGGAACATCACAAAAGAAGGGAAAAAATAGGGGAGTGGTCGGCTGGCAGGCAACCACCAGACAACATCTAGGAAACCCAGAGGCCGGACGTCTTAACCCTGGTCATATCCGGAAAAATGCCGGATACGTCAAATAATGCGTCATACCGGCTTTTGGGTTTTATCCCTGTTGTTGGGCCGGTATGCCTGCCAGCCTCTTTTGGGCTTCCTGTCTGACCGTCAGCCAGATTTGCCGGAGTAATGTCTTCTGCATCTTTGCTGTCAGTTCTTTTGGTTTTATGTTGTAGACTGCGATAGTTAGTCTCTGTAATGCTTTTCTTGCTTGGCCGTTGTATTTCTTCTTTTTCTTCTTGTTGGTGTTTTTGAATAATCCGAAGAAGTTGAGTGTCTTTCTTAGGCCCCATCGTGGGTCAACGTACATCATAATTTCCGCCAAAGCCTCCTGTGTTAATATGTGGTTTTCGCCAGAAATCCCCAGTTCGTCGACGAGTATGCTGTAGGCTGGGTATCTCCTCTCAGCCTCTTCTACTATCCTTTTTGCCTGTCTATGGAGCTTCTTCTCAGTGATTTTGACCATGTCGAGGAGGTCTTCTCTCTCGTCCCCAGAAGCAGCCTCTAAACGATTCTTATACTGTTCAAGTGTCTTCTGGAGACTTCTGAAAGTCGAGGCCTTTTTACGCATTATCAGGTAGGTTTCGTCCACCTTCTTAAACCACTTCTCCTCAATAGCCATCAGTGTTTTTACATCAGCCCTAGCAGACTTCGACGTAATCCCCAGCTTATCCCTCATCTTCTTAATCAATGTGAGCCGTCTGAGGTAATAGACTTCAGCGCCTCTTCTAAGAAGCTCAACGAAACCATCAGTGTGCACCACCGGAATAACATCGACGAACACTTCGTCTCCCGGGCCTACTGGCATCTCAGTCGGAGAATCGGTATGTTTAAAGGTCTTGCCGTCAGTTGTATAAGTGATGCGGTAGCCGGAGTCGTCTTTCTTTCGGTGGATGTCTGCGTAGAACCTTGTCATCTACACCACCTTTCTGAACACCAACACATACTCATGCCACAGGTCGTGTCGAGTATCCCCTGAAGTGGCTTAAGAATTTTGACGACAGGGTTGCTGTCTATGATTTCTCGGAGAGGCTTGGAAAGATTAGGGTTAGGGATGTTGTATATAAGGAGGAAGAGGAGATCTCTGTTAGTGAGATTGGCTCTCTGTTGAATGGTTTTGAGCCTGTTATAGCTGATGTCAGGCTTTCCACCGAGACGCTTTTATCCACTTTAAGGATGTTTGAGAGGGATTTTGACTATGTCATGTTCTCGTTTAAAGATGGTGTGTTATCTATTAGCTCTAAGCTTGAGTATGAGGAGAAGTCTCTGGAGAGGTCTTTAAAAGTGTCTGGACGGGGAAAGGTGGATAAACAGTATTTCGGCCTCCATTATCTTCTTAAGTATTTAAAGAGTATAGATAGAATGGGTATAAAAGGGATTAGGCTATTATTTAGCGAAGGGCCTCAAGAGTTTAGTAAAGACCCTCAAAAGAATAGTCCAAGACCAATTATAATCGAGGGTAGGATAAGGGATATGGAGATAACACTATACCAAGCACCAAGAATAGAATAACACAATTGTTAACCCTGAATTCCTTTGTTTATGCTCCTGTCTTTTGCTTGTTTTGCAGTGGTAGTGGCGTTGTTTATATTAGCCGGTTGTTTTCTTTTTTGTTGGTTGATTAGCTATAGAAGGGCTCCTGATTTGGAGGAGCGTGTGAGGAGTTTGGTTGAGCGTGCGGGGCTACGTCATGTTGATGTGGAGAGGGTTAGGTGTGTGAGGAGCTATGGCTCGGTTTCGCGGTCTACGGCGGCGAGGATACATTCTGTCAGCAAAGCATTTCTCACAGGCTTCGGCATGAAGCCCTGCTACGTCATAGAGTTTATCGCGGAGGTTTTCGACAGGCTGCCGCCTGAGGCGCAGGATGAGGTGATTATCCACGAGCTTCTCCACATCCCCAAATCTTTCAGCGGAGGCCTTCTGCCCCATGGGAGGTTTGATTTTGACAGGGAAACGCGGGGCATCAGCAAAATTGTGAGGCAGGGAAGCTCAGTAGCGTGAAGATGATTATGCTCAACGTCGATAACCCGGTGACGGAGGGGCTTATCCAGCTTGTTGAGAGGCTTGGGGCCTATCTTCTCAGGGTCTTTACTGAATAATAGCTTAACACTTTTAATACCCATTCTATCTATACCCTTTAAATACCTGATAAGATGGTAGAGGCTGAAATACTGTTTATCGACTTCTCCCCGTCCAGATACCTTTAAACACCTCTCCAAAGACTTCTCATATTTCATGCCTAACAATGGTTTTAAAGCCCAGACCAGATAAATACATCAGAAAACTCTCCCAATCCTATCTGCTCGCCTCGACCACGAAATAAGGGTCATTATCAAAAGCCTTCCCAACATGATATCGACGCTGGATATAGCTTCTCATGGCTAGAGACGAAAAGATGTGTATTTTTTGGTCACTATGACGAGGTCTGGTTTTTAACCCGGTATTACCGCCTTAGATAGCCAAAATTTTCAGCTTCTAAGCCTCGGAGAAAGGAGGTATTACCCATTAAACCAATTATCGGCCAGGCAAAAGACCTGCCTAATTCCCGGAAAATTCGGCTCTTCAAGAGGTGTGGATTGACCGATATCAGCCAAGTTTTATCATTTTGACGGCATGTCTGAAACGTGGCTGGCTATGTTCAGCCGACTATGGTTTATTGCCTTATATGCATGTGTCTCCCTGTCTAGGTAGCCTGATTAGGGGTTCCCTAAATGAGGGCTACCGCATAGGCCATCCCTCATCAAAGCGATGGGGATGGGATAGGATAGGGATGGACCCGGGGCAAACAAACCAACCAAACCCCATACACGCCTGAAACAAGGCGTCCACCCCATTATTGCTGTGGGGTGGCGGGGGTGGTTGGCTGGCACCAGGCCCTGCTCCAGCCCATGCGTCAGCCGCCCCGATACCCGGACGTGCTTATGCATGGCAGACATCCCCTGTGGCGCATGGGTGGGGAAGGCTTCGGACGTGCTTATGCATGGCGGAGCCGGGGCAGGGCCTTCGTGGCAGAGGCCTGCCCACGTGTCTCGACAAAGCATACCCGGACGTGCTTAGCCATGACGGGTATGTGGAGGTGTGTAGGCCGTGCTTAGCCATGACTACACACCCTCCCTAGACACAGTGGACAGGACAGAAGATGTTCAGGCGCTCCGCCAAAGGAAGCTCTCGGAGCCATCTTCTCCATGGGAGAGGCATGGGGTCTCTTCCATCGGATTTCTCCATCAAGGCGCCATGGGGGTGCTTAGATGGAGAGGCTTCAAACCCTATGGCGGAGACAGACAATAAACGACGACTCTCGGAGAAACAATCCCCCCTCCTTTGGACGCACCAGTCCCTGCGGAGCGGCTGGGTGGATGCGGAGCTCCGGGCTTCAATGAGCCCGCCTCCCCAACAACCACAGGGGGAGGAAAATGTCTTCCGAGTCCACCCCGGGCTCCCCCGAGAGGCTGGTGGGCGCCAAAGGGAAGAGGGGTCCGTATACTCCGACAGAGAAGCTGATGAAGGCCTATGATCTGGTTATCCAGCTGCGCCAGCAAGGGCTGACATATAAACAGATAATCAATGAGGTGGAGAAGACACTTGGTATAAAAATAACGAAAAGCCATTGCAGCTTCTGGTGCCGGCGAATTCACTCGCCATACAACCGGCTATACATCGGCGCCATTGAGTTTCTGCGACCATCGGAAGACCTCGCATACCTCATCGGCGTGCACGCTGGCGATGCCTATGTTACAGGAGAACAGTTCTTTTTACGTCTGGAGGTCAAGGATAAGGATTTTGCCGATGCATACAGCATAAGCTTGTCGAGGGTTCTTGGAAGATATCCGCCGGAGCCGAGGCCAAACAAAGATGGTAAATGGGTTGTTGTGGTAGCATCTAAGGTTCTCTACCAATTGCTTAGAAAGCCTATTGACATCGACAGGATTAGGCCCTTTGTTGAGCATTGTGAACGATGTGTTGCGATGTTTCTAAGAGGTTTCTTTGACAGCGAAGGAAGCGTAAGTAAACTTGGAACCATAACAGTGTACAATACTGACTATCAACTACTAGTGTATGTCATTTATCTCCTGAAGAAACTGGGAATAGAGACGACTTCATACGCTCCGAAGACAAAACAACTAGCTGGTGGACCTTTCAGAAACCCGAGAACCGGCAAGACCTACCACTATAACAAAGACTACTATTACCTACGGATACGAAGGTCTTCCAATGAGAGCTATTACAACCTGGTAGGATTTTCGATTGAGCGGAAAAAGCAAAGACTCGAGGAATACCTCAGGAGACAGAGAAGACGCCTGCCAGCCACCTAACCCCCCAATTTTTTCCCTAATCACATAGGAAAAGTAAAACCATGTTCGCTCTTAATCCGTATTTTGTGGGTTAGGGCTAGTCTATCTCCTACTATAAGGAGGGGCTCTTCATGTCGTAGAGGGGCTGAATTTCGCCTCCTACAAGGGGCCGAACAGATACTAGAAGCAACACATAAAATACACAAAAAATGGAGCAAGAGCGACCATACTAAACCTTTACTCGTCATTGGTGTCAAATCCTTTAGCCAAAACCACGCCTTTAGAAGGCTTGAGCAACCCGTTTAAATGCATTCCGGCCGTAAACCCTTTTAAACTCTCTCACCTCAGCATAGGCAGATGTCCTCTGACTATATCAAGCGGATGTCTGATGCACTCCGCTCCGGGGCCAAGATGCTTTCCGAGGTTTGCCCCGTCTGCAGTAGCCCGCTTTTTGAGATAGGTGGGGAAATGCGGTGTCTTCGGTGCGATAAGCCTGTTGTCAGGGTTCGTGAAGAATCAGAGGTTTACGTGGCTTCTACTCCGCTCGTCCTCACGCAGCTGGAGAACGCGATAGTAGCCAAGCTCGACGCCTTGACGGCTTTACTGCAGCAGACAACAGAACCGGAGGAGATAAAACAGCTCTCAGAAACACTGTCAAGCCTTGTGAAACTGTTTCACGAAAGCCGAAAGCTCAGTGAAACCTTTCGCAAACAATAGCCCTCCAACAACTACCTCAAACAGCTATCGGTAAAGCACCGATATGTTCGTTGGTATTGCTTGGAGAATATGTGAAATTTGTGGGCGAGTTTGTTGGCCTTTTAAGATAATCAAAAAATGAGCAAGCATCTGCAAATTAGCATATCGATTACCGGATGATGAGAAAGTTGATAGCATTTTTGCGGCATCCCAGGGGTGACCAGTCTGTTTACCTGTTTCACACCGGTGTATCAGTTTGTGAAGTGGAGGCGGTTTTTAATGAAGTGGGTTTGCGGTTTCCATAGGAAATGAAGGGGTTCAACAGCGTCGCCACATGTGAAAAGCATCGGAAAATTGAGCTCTGGCTGTAGAATTTGTTTAAAGAGGTTTTCACGGTCTTTTTTCAAAGATTTTTCGCTTTTGTGAAGAGGTGGGAGGTATATTTGGAAGCTGATGCTTGGGGGAGACCCCTCTTTTTCCTATGGAATTGGTTGTCGCTGGTTAAATGGCTGTTCTAGGTTTTTGTTAAAGAAAAATGGTGTAAAGGATACAGAAGGTTTTACCATTCCATCTAAATCACCAACTAGCCACAAACAAGCGGAGCATAGCCATGGCGACTCAAGAAGAAAAAACCTCTCTGGATAGCATAGCCATTCATGGGAAGCCGAGGGGTGGAGACCCTCTCGAAGACATCATAACCCGATACACCAGCGACAGGTCACCTCTCATCCTCAAACATGAATATCTTAGGTCGGACTATGTGCCCACCGCTCTTCCCCACAGGACAGAGCACATCAAAGCGGTTGGCAACGTTTTGGCCACTGTGCTGAGGCCAGTCAAACCCTCCAACCTCTTCATCTACGGCAAAACAGGCACAGGCAAAACAGCTGTCTGCCGATACGTTTTCAACAGGTTGTCCAGCGCCGTTGCCGAGAAAGGGTTTGACATCAGGTTTGTCTACATCAACTGTCGCCTCGCGGGCACGGAGTATAGGGTTTTGTCAGAGCTATGTGCAGCGGCCGGTGTCGCTGTCCCGTTCACAGGTGTCTCCAAGGGGGAGCTTTTCCGCCGTTTTCAGACAGCCGCATCGAGGCTGAACAGCTCTTTCGTTGTTTGCCTCGACGAAGTCGACGCATTGGTCAAGGCCTTCGGCGATGATCTTCTATACGAGTTGACACGCTCAAGCATAGGCTCTGGCTGGGTTTCACTCGTCGGCATCTCCAACGACCTGTTGTTTAAGGAGCAGCTTGACCCGCGTGTTTTGAGCAGCCTCAGCGAGGAGGAGGTTGTTTTCCAGCCTTACACGGCAACGGAGTTGGCCGACATTCTACGTGAAAGGGCCCGTGCGGCGCTGAGGCCCGGGGCTGTCGGTGAAGATGTTGTCAGGCTTTGCGCTGCATTGGCCGCCGCTGAGCACGGTGATGCGCGGAGGGCCATTGACCTTCTCCGTGTTTCGGCTGAGGTTGCGGAGAGAGAGGGTGCTGAGAGGATTGAGGAGCAGCATGTTAGAAGGGCTCAGAGCTTGATCGAGAAGGGCCGCGTCAAGGAGGTGATATCATCGCTTCCTCTCCACAGTCGTCTCGTCCTCCTCGCTGTCTACATGGTTTCACGCAAAAGCTCCGAAACCACATCCGGAACACTCTACAACACCTACCGCGAATACTGCGTCTCGCTCGGCCTCGACCCTCTCACCGACAGACGCGTCAGCACACTTGTCTCAGAGCTTGACATGCTAGGAATAGTTGCATGCGACCTCGTCAGCTACGGGAGACACGGTAGAACACGTCGAATAAAGCCCACAATCCCCTTCGACGAAGTGGTGGAAATCCTTGGAAAAGACGAGGCCCTTTCACAGTTTCTTGACGGCCTCTCGTGAAAGCCTGTCCGCAACCCGCAGCGGCTCGGGATAAGCTCCGCCGAACAAGTCGAAAACCTTTAACAGGTCGTTGAATGATACGCCATATCCTTGGCTGTAGACTGTTTTTCCTTTGGCGACGCCGATTACCTCATCACCCTCAACTATTTTATCGTGGCTGTTTGATGGCTGCCGTGTGCCTATAAGGATGGATTTCGCCACTCCGATGGATGGCTTGTCTACGGCGAATCCGAGCAACGTAGCGAGTCCGCAGCGACGTGGATGTGCACGTCCATGTCCATCCGCAACCAATACATCGTAGTCGGTTTTTGTTCGTTGCAGGGCCCTCAGCATGGCGGGGCCCTCACGCAGCACCAGAAACCCGGGGATATAGGGTGTTGTTTTTCCAGCTATAACCTCCACAACATCCTCAACCACACGCCTCTCACCCACGTCATACACAACGGCCGCAGCCGCCACACGTCCACGGCGATAAGCCGCGTCAACACCGCAAACACGTTCCACAACTCCCAGCCTATCCTCAACAGGATAAGCAATCCTCGCCACCGCCTCCTGAATCTTCCCAAAGAAAAAGAGGTAAGGCGACGATGACAACATCAAGTAGACCCCATTTCTGCATAAAAAACTCATGCGGTTGGAGAATGTTTTTGGGAAATTTTGATGGCATGGGACCCATCGAGATATTGAAGATGAGTTTTTGGCGAGGATTTACATGGCTAGAGAAGGGCGCAGACCGCATTAAACCACTACAGGGGCTCGGGTTTTATGGTGATGATTTCGTCGACTGTTTCGTTTTCTTCAGCGGGATGTCCTGTTAGACGTGGAGTTAGGCGTTTGTGTTGGCTGATGATTATTTTTGTTGTTGTGGTGCGGTGTGCTTCTCGGATGAATTGCTGGGGGTTGAGGTGGTGGATGACGGTTAGGCAGAAGAGGTGGCTGAAGACTTTGCAGCGGAAAGGCATGTGGTTTGCATCGGCTTGAACGAGATGTGTGTAGGCGTCGGCCCTTGAGGCGGCTTTTGCAAGCATGTTGGCCGCTGTGTCAAACCCCACATAATCGACGGGCCCCAGCCTTGAGCGGATGGTTTCGAGAAACAGGGCCGTGCCACATCCCGCGTCGCAAACCCTTGAAACAGGCTCTCTAACCCTGTCAACCGCGTGATGATGCTTGGCCCGCTGCTCATCTCCGTAGAGCTCGTCATAGCCTTCGCTGAGCGTGTCATAGTCTAGGTAAGCCACGTCATCCACATTTTTTCGCAAGAATAAAAAGCTGCAACACTGTTTACGGCGGTGGGTTGAGGGTTGTTGTCTACGGCGATGAGACGTGGAGTCTTCTCCGCCGACTAAGGGATAGGGCCCTCACGGTGATGTCTCATCTCGAGCAGCATGGCTTCAGCTCCATCGTCTACGGCAGCGTTGCACGCGGCGACGTAACCCTCTCAAGCGACCTCGACATCTTCATCCCCATCCCCGTCCCCATGTATAAGCTGGAGTATGCGCTGTCGCTTCTCCAGCCCATCCATAAGCGGGAGCTTGTCCAAGCAACACCCTACTACGCTCCCAAAGCCTATCTCTACCTCAGTGAGAAAGATACGGTGTCGGCGCCCATGGTTCCCCTCAACCGTGACGAGGAAGGCTTCTACAAGCTGGCTGGATTTCTGACTCTTGAGGAGCTGCGGCGGGATGTGAGAAAACCCGGCATAAACAAGGCCCTCCAACTCATCATCCCCACAGCAGACGGCCACGTCGAAAAACCCCTGAAACACAGCTTCGAAGAAGCCGTCAAAACACTCGACATCAGCCCCGACATCCTCAACTCACGCATCAAAGTCCTGCTAAAAAGAAGAGAAAAAGGACACACAGGGGTCTACCAGCACATAGTCCTGCCCGAGGGCATGAGCTTCGAAGAAGCCTTCGCCAAACTTATGCAGAAAAGCCGGAGAAAAACTTAACATCTAAATAGCTGATGTCAAAGTGTTTTCCAAGGGATTTATTGGCGAAAATTTTGGAGAAGGTTGGTTTAACCTTCGACGACGTCTTGCTTCTGCCCCGCCGTTCCTCTATCAGGTCGCGTAGAGATGTTTCTACGAGGAGTCGGTTTACGCGGAGGATTGAGCTGGAGGTGCCTATTGTCTCGGCTGCGATGGATACGGTGACGGAGGCTGAGATGGCTGTTGCAATGGCCCGTGAAGGCGGCATAGGTGTCATACATCGTTTCAACACCGTTGAGCAGCAGGTTGAGCAGGTTAAGCTGGTGAAACGCGCCGAAAACATAGCTGTCGAGGAGCCGTACACCATCGAACCCGAGGCCACGGTAGCCGAGGCGGAGGCCCTTATGCGGAGAAAAAACGTCAGCGGACTGCTTGTGACAAAATCGTCGCGGAAACTCGTCGGCATACTCTCGCGACGCGACATACTCTTCGCACCACGTGAAGCAAAAGTCTCGGAATACATGACTCCGCGTGAAAAACTCATCACAGCGCCGCCCAGCATCTCACTCGAGGAAGCTAAACAAATTTTCATGAAGCATAAGGTTGAGAAGCTGCCGCTCGTTGACTCGGAGTGGAACATCAAAGGCCTCATCACGAGCGCGGACATAGTCAAGAAGCTGATGCACCCCAACGCTTCTAGGGATTCGCGAGGAAGGTTAATGGTCGCGGCCGCTATTGGTGTGAGGGAGGAGGCGATGGACCGTGCAGAGGCCCTTCTCGCGGCTGGAGCCGACTGCTTGGTGATAGACGTCGCCCATGGACACACGGACATGGTCATCAACCTAATCAAACAGCTCCGCCGCTCATTCGGCGAAGATTTTGAGCTTGTGGCGGGCAACGTGGCCACCGCAGAAGGTGTCGAAGACCTTGCGGCTGCCGGGGCCTCTGGCGTCAAAGTCGGCGTGGGGCCCGGCTCGGTGTGCACCACACGCGTTGTCGCTGGTGTCGGTGTGCCGCAGCTGACAGCTATCATGGATTGTGCGGAGACCGCTGAGGCGATGGGTGTCCCGATAATCGCTGACGGCGGGATAAGGTCGAGCGCAGACCTCGTCAAGGCCCTTGCAGCCGGCGCGTCCACGGTTATGATTGGGAGATTGTTGGCTGGAACGGATGAGAGCCCGGGAGCCGTGGTTGTCAAAAATGGGCGGAAGATGAAGGTTTACCGAGGCATGGCCTCTTTCTATGCGATGCTCGCCAAAGAGAGCAGGGCAGGCGATGAAGACTTTTTACAGGATGCTTCGGAGTACAGCTTCATCGCGGAAGGTGTCGAAGCATATGTGCCTTACAAGGGCTCTGCCTCTGATGTGGTGAAGCAGCTGGTTGCGGGGCTTCGCTCGGGCCTCAGCTATCTCGGCGCATCAAACATCAAGGAGCTGCAGCGGAACGCTGTCTTCATACGCATGACCGAGGCGGGTCTGAAGGAAAGCCATCCACACGACGTAGAAACGATATGAGTGTTGAAGTGGTTGTCGGGCTTCAGTGGGGTGACGAGGGAAAGGGCAAGATTAGCTACGTGTTGTCGAGGGGTGCGGAAGCTGTTGCGAGGTTTCAGGGCGGGGCGAACGCGGGACACACAATCAAAATCGGTGAGACACGCTACAAATTCAACATGCTTCCCGCGGGCTGTCTTGCAGGGCCCCGGCCCGTCATAGCGTCGGGATGTCTCCTCGACCCCGAAGCATTCGAGAAAGAGCTGCAGCTCCTCCAAACAAGTGGCCATCGTCATCAACCGCTTGTGAGCATGGGTGCCCACATCGTTTTCCCCATGCACCGTGAACTGGACGGCAGACTCGAGTCTCTCCGCGGCTCTTCAGCGGTTGGAACAACAAGGCGAGGGATAGGCCCCGCCTATGCCGATAAGATGCTCCGTGTCGGGATAAGGGTCGGTGACCTGTTGTCTCATAGTTCTCTCGGGGAGAAAGTGAAGTTTCTGCGGAGGCTGCACGGTGTTGAGCCGGGTGTCGACTTTGAGAAGCTGGAGAAGCTGTTGAGGCCTTTTGCGGGAAATGTCTCGGGGTTTTTGAATGAGGTGGTTGAGTCTGGGGGCCGTGTGTTGCTAGAGGGTGCGCAGGGCACTCTGCTGGACATAGACCACGGCACCTACCCCTACGTGACCTCGTCCAACACCATATCCGCAAACGGCTTCGTCTCAACAGGCTTGCCCATATCTAGAAAAGGCCAAATCATCGGCGTAACCAAGGCATACACCACACGCGTCGGCGCAGGCCCCTTTCCCACAGAAATAACAGGCCCCACAGCGGAAACCATCCGCGAGAAAGGCGGAGAATTTGGAACAACCACGGGAAGGCCCCGGCGCATAGGCTGGCTCGACATACCTGCCCTGAGATACGCATGCATGATAAACGGCGTAGACACAGTGGCGGTCACCAAGAGCGACGTGTTGTCAGGTCTTCCGACGGTCAAGGCCTGTGTCAGATACATGGTGGATGGCGTGGAGACAACCCGTTTCGGTGATTTTCTGCATCGCCTAGACGAGGTTCAGCCTGTTTACGAGGAGTTCCATGGCTGGAATATGGATGAAGCCGGCCTCCGCAGGGTCGTTGAGAAGGGCTGGGACGAGCTTCCGCCAAACCTCCGCGAATACCTCGAGTGGCTGGAGAAACAGCTCCGCGTAAACATCTCCATCGCGTCGGTGGGTGAGGAGGCTTCACTCACGGTAACGAGGAGATAAGGCTCGGAGCAATCACTCCGATAGATGGACGCTACAGAGAAAAGCTCGAGGAGTGCAGTAGGTTCTTCAGCGAATACGCGCTCATCCGCTACAGGCTGGTTGTAGAAGCATGCTATCTTAGAGCGTTTCTTGCAGCGATTGGCAAGGGCTCCGAGGCCCATGCAGTTGAAGGCCTCGAGAAAGAGTTGTGGGAGCTTCCTATGGAGGAGGCTGTTGAGGTGAAGAACATCGAGCGGCGAGTGGGGCATGACGTTGTCGCGGTAACCTTGTTTCTCGAGAAGAAGCTGGAGGAAAGAGGCCATGCGGCTCTAAAGCCCTTCATCCACTTCGGCCTCACAAGCGAGGACATAAACAACATCGCCTATGGCATGGCCCTCCGCGACTTCATCCAAACCAGCCTCACACCCGTCCTCGCAAACCTTGTTAAAGAAATCACCTCACTCGCAGAAACACACGCATCCACACCCTACCTCGCACGGACACACGGACAACCCGCCGTGCCCACAACATTCGGAAGCTACCTCGCCAACTACGGATACAGGCTCGCCAAGCTAACAGCCAAGCTCAAAAACCTCAGACCACAGGCCAAGCTTGGAGGAGCAGTCGGAGACCTCTCAGCCCATAAAACAGCCTATCCACAGGTGGACTGGGTTAGCTTCGCCGAGAAATTTGTCGAGCAAATGGGTCTCGAGTACATGCCTGCTGCGACGCAGGTGGCCCCTCATGAGAGGTTTTCCGAGATACTGCAGACGGTCGCGGCCATCGCATCGGTTGCGGCCAACTTGTGCAGAGATTTCTGGCTATTCGGGGCCCTTGGGCTTGTGGAGTTCGGCAAACCATCTGAACATCGTCATTCATCAACTATGCCGCAGAAACATAACCCGCTGCTCTTCGAGAACGCGGAGGGCTGTTTCGACCTCGCCGCAGACATGCTCAGCTACATGGCGACACGGCTAATCTCCTCACGGCTCCACAGAGACCTAAGCGACTCAGTCATCAAACGCTTCTACGGCACAGCTCTCGCCCTAACACTCCTCGGCGTCAAAAACCTCATCCAAGCCCTCGGCCAAACACATGTCAAAACCGACAAGATGCGTGAAGAAGTCGAGAAAACACCCGAAGCCTCCGCCGAGATTCTCCAGCTAATCCTCCGCAAACACGGAGTCGAGGACGGCTACAGCCTCGCGGCCCAGGCGGCGGAGAAGGGGCTCGGCTGGCTGCGTGAAACCTTGTCTGCGAGGGGGCTTGACCCCCGTATAATTGACGAAGCGGCTGTTACGAGGTATGTTGAGGCGGGTTTCGAGAAGGCGGTTATGCTTGTTGAGAGGGTTCGTGAGATTGTTAGAGCGCTGAACGTGTGAAGTTCAGTTTCTCGACGGTGGCGTGGGGTGCGTAGGTGGGTATCTCGACCTCCCACCACTTTATCCAGTAGCCCTCGTTCCCCAAGTCTCTTATCCCCTTCAGAATGTTGAGCATGTTGTCGCTCAGCCTGAGGCCCTTCAAAGGCTTCTCGACGGAGCCTTTCCTTATGAGGAAGAGGCCGTCACGTGGAATGGTTGAGAACTCTCCTGTCCGATAGTTTTGGTAGCGGAGGTACCAGTCGTTGGTTACCCAGATGCCGTTGTCTATGGATGAGATGAGCTTGTCGAGTGATTTGCCGCCTGTGCTGCAGACGAGGTTGTAGGGATGGGGGACTATGAGGCCGGCGTTGGCTGTCGAGCTTGTGTTGAACTTCTTGGCGGTGGTGCTGTTGTGGAGATATGTTTTGAGAACACCGTTCTCGAACAGGGTGTTTCGCCTCGTGGGAAGTCCCTCGTCGTCGAAAGGTGTGGCTCCGTATGTGCCTGCGAGTGTTGGGTCGTCGTAGAGGCTGAAAACATCCGAGCCAGCTTTCTGGCCCAATAAACCCGTCAAGAAAGACATCTCGCCGTCGACGTAGAATGCCGAGGCCCATGAGCCAACCTGCTCGAGAATGTGTGCAAACGTCATGGGGCCGAGAAGTCCCTCGTAGACGCCTGCTTCTCCGTCGACGGGGTTGAGGGCCATCTTCGCAATCTCACCCGCCTTCGCACCTGCTTGATAAGGTGTGAACTGCTTAGGGTCAGCGGCAACAGATACGAAGTGGCCCGTGGCATCATCAGCGGCAAAGGCCCTGACAGATATCTCGATACCCGTGCTCGAGGCCGACGCCTCCACACCGCCTGTCGTCGTCAACAGCATCTTTCCACGGGTGTAGACAAGGCTCCCAGCCACCCGTTTCCCGCCGTTGTCGAGCCCTCCGTTAACAGCCTCCCCCACATATTCTACAAGCTGCTCGGGGGGAACCTCTGCGGAAACTGGCTTGAGAAGCTTCTTGTCATATTTGAAGGGGCCTTTTGGCAGAGGGGCGTAGACATCTGTCTCGGGAGACGACTTGGCGGCGGCCACGGTTTTCCTCACAAGCTCCTCAACAGACTCGGGTGAGACATCGGTCGTCGACTGCACAGCCCGCCTCCCCTTCACACTAACATAAACATCAACAGAGACTGTGGACCCGTTTTTGGAGACGGTTATCTTGTTGTTGGAGAAGCGTATCATCTGCCACTGTGTTTGATGCGAGGTGAAGACAACATCCGAGGCGCCAAGCCTCTGAGCCAATCTCACAAACCTGCGATGAACAGCAAAATCCAGCCTCAAACCATAAAAACCTCATCAAACCAGTAAATTAATCTATCATACTTGGACCATGTTGGCTGTTTGGACGGCGGCAGAAGCCCTATTATGTTGTTGTGTATGGTTGGTGTTGGGATGTTGTCTTCTGTGGAGCGGTTGCTTGCGGAGAAGGGTGTTGAAGCGGGTGTTGAGGCGGTTGTCTATTTTCCGTTTAGGAGGCCCGAGTATGTTGTGTTGCTGTCGAGGCTGCGGCAGGGTGTGAAAGTGTTGCGTGAACCTGGTCTAAATGTCTATCTCGTGGACAAGTCTGATTTTGTTGACGATGTTTACAACTCGTCGTATGCGGAGGTTTTCGCCCACAGGCTTCTTCTTCCCCACACGGTGGTTAAGGGCGAGGAGTTGATGCAAACCCTTGAGAAAACCTACAGACGTGAAACGGTTCGCCAGCTGTTGAAAGACCTTGTAGCCGCCCACAAATACGCGGCCGTCAACCTTGTCGCCGAGCCGAGGTATTTTCTCCTCGAGAAGGTGAGGAGGATTGTGGAGGCGTTTCCGCTGCTGAGAAGTGATTTCTCCAACATCTTGTTGGATGAGAGGGGGTTTGAGGAGGCTGCGTCCGAGCTGGTTTCGGAGGGTCTTTTGAACAGGGTTGACGGCGGCTACTCGCCCACTCTCGAGGCTGTGAAAAGGTTTGAGAAGCTCTCCGTTCTCAGCGGCTTGGAGCCGCTCCGACACATCAACCTCATCAAGCTCTCGAAGCTTTTCTCCCTCCTCGTCTTCGAAGCCACCACGAACCTCTCATCCCAGTCACCGCCTCTACCCGACCCCGAGCAACACATCCATCTCCGCACATCCCGCGGCCTCCAACCCCTCTCCAAACAACTCGACATCATGGAGTTTGTCCACGAATACTTCGGGAAAGAAGGCCATGTAAAACGGGTTGGAGGACTGTTCAACTCAACCTATGTCATCGAGGTCGGCTCAGAGAAACTGTTCGCGAAACGCTACATGAGCTGGACGGATGTGAAATGGGTTGCCGCCCGCATATGGACTGCGTGGATAAAGAATTTCTCAATAAATCCGTCAACACGCCTCGCAAAGGAGATTTATTTTCTCGATTTTCTCCGCGGCCACGGCTTCCACACACCTGAAATCATCCACGTCAACTGGAGGGACAAGATTCTTTACACCACCTATGTCGAGGGCGAGACGCTTCTCGACGCGTGGCTTTCGAAAAAACCTGACAGAGCTGTTTTCGCGGATAAGGTGGGCCAGGTGCTCGCGTCTGTGCATCGTGTCGGAGGCAGGCTGGGAGATTGCAAGCCCGAGTCATTCATCAAAACAAGCGATGGCAAGATTTTCATCACGGATGTTGAGCAGGCGTCTTTCGACGGCGACCCCGCATGGGACCTGATGGAGCTCATCTTCTACCCGGGCCACTATCTCGAAGCAGATGAAGCAGCCTCGCTTGCGGAGCATGTGGTCAAAGGCTATGCCACCGTAGGCGACACCGGAGTCATAGCGAGATGTTTGAAAACAAGCTACGTGAGGACGATGTCTCTCTGGACACCGCCGTGGGTAGTCATGGAGATATCGGACCGGGTTAAACGCTTCTTAAAGGCTTGATGTACTCTATGTCGGCTGTCCTCGTGGTGCCTATGACGAGGCTTCGGTATACACGGTTCTCTACGGTGTCGCTTGTTTTCTCAAGCTTTCCAAGGGCCTCGACAACATCATCTTCCATGAACAGGGCTGCGAAGGTTGTGTCGTAGCAGACGAGCTGCTCAACGTTTTTTCCGCCGAGGTCTTCGACGCCGTAGACAGCGGGGGTGAACATGCTCTCCGATGTATCTGTTATCCTGAGGATGGTTTTCTCCACGCCGATGTATCTGCTGACGACTTCGCCGTAATTTCTCTTGTTTTCTCGGAGGGTTTTGACAGCGTGGAGGGAGTAGGGTGTGCCGTTGTAGATGCCTCGTGTGCGGCATCTTTTGGCAAGCTCCTCGGCATCCTCCTGCGTTATTGGGTATTTCGTCATGTAGTTTTTGACGAGGATGGCGTGGTTTTCGGCGAGGGTCTTCTCTGTCTGGAGCCTGTATGAGGCTTCGACGACTTTGAGGAAGTTTTCGCCGCCGTAGACGACTAGGTCTATGTCCGCCGCGGGGTTGAAGAGCCTGAGCAAAAGAGAGCCTGAGACGCCGAAAAAGCCGAAAGAGACGCCTGAGCGGCTGGAAAGCTGGTTAACAAGCTCCGCGCAAACAGCCTCAACCCTGTTCAACGGCCTCTCAAGAATCCGCACAAGCCCCTCTTCACACCTGTAATGCTTCATAACCCGTTCAACAGGGACGTAGACAAACTCCTCACCTGTCGCGGGGTCCATGTATATGTACTCGGGCCTGCTTCGCCGCACGTTCTCAACCATCTGCGCAACCTCTCGCATGGAATATGTTGTGAGGACGCGTTTGTAGGCTATGCCGTCGCGTGTCCATACACCGTTTCCAGGGATGTATTTGAGGTAGGCTAGGATGCGGCCGGGTGGATGAGTGTTGGAGACCACGCCGAATATCCATCCATCACCTGTCTCGACAAAGTCGTGGTCAAGGTAGAGATGTTTGGAGTCGCGCAGCATCGTCAGCCCATCACCCTCATGTAGTCTCCCGCGTCTATTCCAACATTAAGCCTGTGATATATCTTCCCCGGCTTAGCCACCTTCTCCAACAACCCTCTGACACGCAGCCTCTCGCCTCTGTAACCCATCTCCGCGAACCTGCTCCGAAAACTAATCATCTCAGAGAAACCAGCCTCGGCGTCAAGTGGTTTAACACGGTAGCGTGAAGGGGTGGTGAAGCCTTGGCGTGCATCGGTTATCTCCACAACCGCCTCGATAAATTTCTGTGGATAAACTCGTGTATTGCTCCAGCTTTCCCAGAAAACTTTGGGGACAATCTTCATCGTGTAGAGGCTGTGTTCAAACTGTCCGGTGAGGATTTTACGCTGTTCTGTGGCGAGGGTTGGCTGTGAGAAGGGTGTGTCGAGACGGCTTTCGGCAAGCATGTGCAGCATGTTTTCGTCGACGGGTTGTAGAATGTTTTTGAGCCTAAGTGTTTTCAGCTTCCTGTATTCTCTTGAGCCGCCGTAGATGACTATGTCGATGTCAGAGTCGCTGTCCGCTGTGCCGAGGAGAAGCGAGCCTGTGAACCCGTGTTCCACGCCAGCTTGGCTGAGAACCTGTGAAAGCTTTTTCGCCGTCTCGACGAGCCGCGGAGGGCCCTTGATGTTTTTGGATGGTGTGATGACTTGTTTAATGTTTCTGCGGGGAACAGCTATCACCCGCCGCCCCGTGTAAGGGTCTTGAAACAGGTAACCGACTCTCTCAGACTCCACTAGTTGTAGAGCTTTTTGGAGATTTTTCATCTCCTCCTGTTTAAGCAGACGAGGAACAGCATATACACGGCCCGGCGGATGAACAAGGCCCTTGACGGCGTAAACATCGCCGTAGACATCGATGAAATAAGCCCCCTCACGCAACAACGGCAAACCCCATTACCATCGTCTACAAATTTATTTAGGATTCAAAATATTTACGCAAACCCTAATAGTATAGCATGAAATATACTAAATGGATGAAGGGGCTTGAAAAATTTACTCATGAGTTTATCTTCGTGGGACGTGGAGGGCAGGGAGTTGTGACCGCGAGCAGGATGTTGGCGGAGGCGGCCCTGCTTGAGGGCAAGTTTGTGCAGTCTTTTCCCGAGTTTGGGCCTGAGAGGTCTGGGGCGCCGGTAAAAGCTTACGCCCGCGTCTCCAACACCCCCATCGAGATAAGGGCCCCGGTGGAAAAAGCTGACACGGTCGTCTACTTTGAAGGCAAGCTAACCCGCGTATATGAGCCAACAACTTTAACCCGTCCAAACGGTGTTGTTGTGGTATCGTGCAGAGAACCATCCGCTCTACCGAGGATGGATGGTCTTCATGTTTTCACAGTGGATGGGCAGCATGTTGTAGAATCTCTCAAAAGACCTCTTTCACTCAACATGGTGATGCTGGGGGCCACTGTGGCGGCGACGAAGATTGTTTCACTCGAGACGCTCAAAAGCTTGGTGGCGAAAAGATTCAGCTCAGCCGATGTAAAAGCTCTCGAGAAAGGTTTTGAGGAGGTGGTGGCTAGGGTTGAGCTCATCTAACATCACGGTATACATAACGAAGCCGGGCTCGTCCGCGGAGAGAGATATGAGTGGATGGAGAAGCAGAAAACCCGTGGTCCACTACGACAAATGCACCAACTGTCTCATCTGCTGGATTTACTGCCCCGAGCCAGCCATCATCAGAGACCCCAGCGGCAAAATCGTCATCGACTACATGCACTGCAAGGGATGCGGCATCTGCGCCGCCGAATGTCCACGCAAATGTATAGAGATGGTGAGTGAGTGATGCTGCGCCAAGCTTTGCTATATTTGATGTCGGGCAACGAGGCGATTGCGCATGCTGTGATGGACGCTGACGTGGATGTTGTGGCCGCTTACCCGATTACACCCCAGACAACGATTGTTGAAAAGCTCAGCGAATACGTGGCTTCGGGGATGCTTGATGCAGAGTTTGTTCCCGTCGAGTCGGAGCACTCGGCGCTCTCAGTCTGTCTGGGCGCTTCCCTCACGGGTGCAAGGGTTTTCACCGCAACCTCGAGCCAAGGCCTCGCCCTGATGCATGAAATACTCTACATCGCCTCGGGCCTCCGCACACCCATCGTAATGGCCATCGCCAACAGAGCACTCTCAGCCCCAATCAACATACACGGCGACCACAGCGACATCATGGGTTCACGGGACGCCGGATGGATACAGCTCTTCGCAGAAAACCCGCAACAGGCCTATGACTTCACCTTGATAGCGTATCGCGTCGCAGAGGACAACAGAGTCATGCTCCCCGTCGCCGTAAACGTCGACGGCTTCACTGTCTCACACTGCTACGAGGGTGTAAGAGTCCTCGGAAAAGAGGACGCCCGAGCCTTTCTCCCAAGGACCCCGAGACCTCGGCTTGAATACGAGACACCTATCACCGTTGGAGCCATGTTCTCGTCCATGCACTACCATGTTGCTAAAACTGAGCAGGCTAAAGCGTTGGAAAGCTCTCTCAACGTTGTCAAGGAGGTTTTCAGGTCTTATCCCATGCGGGAGGAAGGCTATGATGTTGTGCATGCGGTTAACACGGATTCGCCGGTTATGGTTGTGGGCCTCGGAGGCGTGATGGGAACATTTAGACATCTCGGCCGCCGAATGAACGTGGGCGTGGCGAGCCTCCGTCTCTACAGGCCTTTCCCAGCCGCAGATCTCCTGCCCAGCCTCAGAGAAGCCGAGCTCATCATCGTCCTCGACAGGGCCTACTCCCCAGGCGCCCCAGCACCACCTCTCGCAGCAGACATCAAAACACTTCTCCACACAGCAGGCCTCCAAACACCAGTCTGGAGCGTTGTCTGCGGATTAGGCGGCCACGAAATCCGGCTCAGCATGGCTGAGAAACTTCTCCAAAAAGCACTCAAAGCAGTCAGAGAAGGCGCAGGAGCAAACATCAGCTTCTACCTGGGCGAGGAGGTGAACACGCCGTGATAACGCGTCTAGACCAACTGCCGGCTAAAGAAGCCATCAGCCCCGGACACAACGCATGCGCAGGATGCGGAGCACTGATAGCGGTCCGCCAAATCCTCCTAGCCGCACCTCGTCCACTCATAGTTGTCAACGCAACAGGTTGTCTCGAAGTGGTCACAACACCTTATCCCTACACCGCTTGGAACGTGCCGTGGCTCCATGTAGCTTTTGAGAACGCTGCTGCGGCGGCCTCGGGTGTAGAAGCCGCGCTCAAGGTTTTGGAGAGAAAGGGCCTAGGAAGACGGCACAACATCATAGTTTTCGCAGGCGACGGCGGAACCTTCGACATCGGGCTTCAATCTCTATCAGGAGCCCTTGAACGGGGGCACAGGCTCCTCTTCGTCTGCTATGACAACGAGGCCTACATGAACACGGGCATACAGCGGTCGGCGGCAACACCTCCAGGAGCATGGTCCTCGACCACGCCAGCCGGAAAACAGGAGTCCAAGAAAGACATCATGTCCATCGTCATCGCACATGGCGTCAAATACGCGGCCACCGCGACACCCTTTCTCTGGAAAGACCTAGTCAACAAAGTCGCCAAAGCATTCACCTTCGACGGCCCCGCCTTCCTCCACGTATACGCCCCCTGCCCACGCGGATGGTACACCGAACCCGACAAAACTATCCAGCTCTCGAGACTAGCAGTCGAAACCCGTTACTTCCCCCTATACGAGGTAGAAAACGGCCGCTACAAAATCAATTATTTCGTCACACGTCCCAAGCCGCTTGAGGAATTTCTCAGCCTACAGAACAGGTACAGAGTGTTGCTGAGGCCCGAGAACGCGGAGCTGCTGCAGAAGCTTAAACAAGAGGTTGAGGAGCGGTGGAAAAGGCTCGAGGCCCTGTCTCAGCAGCGTGAAGCCCCTTCATCCACCCACTTGGTCTCATAGGGCCCTCCCCTTATCACGCAGAGAAACTCCGCATCCTCTTTCCCCGTGTTCCGATAGCTGTGAACAGTCTTAGCTGGGATAAACAAGACATCGCCCGACTTAACCTTATGCACCACGCCGTCAAGAACAACCTCATACTCACCCCGCAAAACATACTGGACATGCTCTATGTCGGGGTGGCTGTGGGCGGGTATTTCGCCGCCGGGCTTAATCACGAACCTGCGGAGAAAAATGTTAGCCGAGCCGTCGCGAGAGTCAACCAGCACCTGAATAAACGCGTCCCTACTTTTGTCAACAGCCCTAGCCTCCACATTAACCACATTCTTCACCACGGCCATCATAGAACTACCCGAAGAGGTTGATTTTAACAGTATTACCGATGGGATACACAGGTATTGTTTCATGGTGTGATGCGGCGTGATGCAAAAATAATGCGGTTTACAAAAATGTATTCCAGGTATGGGGGAGAAGGAGGAGAAGACGGAAAGCCGAGAAATGGCTGAATTCCTGCGGAAAATGACTGGAGACACGGTCTTCAGAGAGCTGCTTAAGCGGAGCCATCTCACGCAGAAGCAGGTGGAAACCCTTATTTTCGACGTGATATCACACCGTGACGGCGTGACGTTGACGTCAAATCAAAGGGCCGCGCTACGCGGCGTCACAAAAGGCTCCTACATCAGAACCCGCAAACAAGCCATCACAAACATCCAAAAATCCTTCTACACACTGATTTTGCTCAGCTACCTCGGGCTAATCAAGCTGCCACAATATCAGTGGTTTTTCCGCCTTAGTGAGGCGTTTGAGGAGAAGGATTGGGAAACTGTCAGGGAGTTTCTGGGGCAGCTGGGGGTGTAGACAGAGTGGATACGGTTACCGTTGTTTTTTCAGCTTTGTTTGTGGCTCAGACGCTGATTTTTCTATATGTTTACCGCAGAGCTGTGACGCATCACGGTGTCACGCAGCAAAAGTCACAGCAAATCACGCAGGAGAGGCCAAGCCAGAAACCGTTGCGGCAGGAAAGCGGTGATGTGCTGGAGGCGCTGCATCCCTCTGCTTTAGCTGCTCTGCGGCTTATTGAAGAGCGGGGGGAAGTGATGTCAAGTGACGTCAGCAAGGCCCTCAACCTTAGCCGCGAACATACTGCACGGTTGCTCAAGAGCCTCCACGATAGAGGATATGTTAAACGGGAGGGTAAGCCCTTCCGCTACATGCTGACGGAGAAGGGGTTAGCGGCTGTAAAATCCAAACTATAACCAGCTTATTTAGTGGTTTATATTGTGTCTCCTTCGCCGCTGAGCCATGAAGATACGGCTTCCGCCTGAGTGGGGTCCCGAGCCAGTCCCCGAGAACACGCGCATACTCCGTTTCTTCGACTACTTTGTTCTCTGGTCGAGTCTGGGCGTTGGGCTTCTCGTCATGGTTGCCGGCTCCTTCTTATCATCGCTGAGTTTCTTCGAGGTTTTGGCTGTTTCTCTCGCTGGCTCGGTTATCGGTAGCCTGATGCTGGCGTCGGCGGGTGTTGTCGGAAGCAGGTATGGTGTGCCGACGATGGTGAGTCTGCGGCCCGTTCTCGGTCTCCGCGGCAGCTACATACCCACTGTCCTCAACATCGTCCAGCTCATCGGCTGGACTGGTTTCGAGATTATGATTATGGCGCAGGCGGCGGGTGTTTTGACGGGCTGGCTTTTCGGTGACCTTAGTTTTCCCCTATGGGTGGTTGTCTTCAGCCTCTGGTGTCTGCTGCTGGCCTTAGGAGGACCTCTAGCCGTTGTCCGCAAATGGCTGGAAAGATACGCTATCTGGCTGGTCTACATCTCATCCATCTGGATAACATATCTCGTCGCCACGTCGCCGGGAGTAGGCCAGTGGCTCACAGGCGGCAAGCCCGATGCGATGCCTTTGCTGCTGGCCCTAGACATAGTTGTTGCGATGCCGGTGTCGTGGTGGCCGCTTGTCTCCGACTATAACAGGTTCGCAGCCAGGTCTTCCTCAAGCTTCTGGGGCACGTTGTCGGGCTACACAGTCGCTAACACATGGTTCTACCTTCTCGGAGCAGGCCTCGTCGCGGTCCTCGGCATCAACGACATCATCTCAGCAATTGGAACACTCTTTCTCGGCAACGCGGCGCTCATCCTCATACTGGTCGACGAAACAGACAACGGCTTCGCCGACATCTACTCCTCAGCCGTCTCCTTCCAAAACATCTTCCCCAAAACGCCTCAGTGGGTTTTCGCAGCCTTTACAACAGCTGCGGGAGCTCTCCTCGCCCTAACGGTTCCGCTGCTCCAGTATGAATGGTTCCTTCTTCTCATCGGCTCACTGTTTGTCCCGCTTCTCGGAGCCATGACAGCGGAGTTCTTCATCAACAGGAGAAACAATCCACCGACCGTGGATGAGTTCTATCAGCCGAGCCGTGTCAAAATCCGCGGCTTCGTCTCATGGATAGCTGGAATCATGGTTTATGTCGCAATCGTGCAGCTGGCCCCCAACATAGGCGCATCCATCCCCTCTTTCCTTACGGCGGTGTCGGTCTCGGTCCTACAGGCCCAGCTGCTTAAACGGCCTTTGGAGAAGGAGACACGTTAAAATAACGAGAATTAAAAGAATTAAAAAGAAGGGAAAAAATAGGGGGTGTTTAGGTGGTTTGTCGCTGCTGTTTTGGTCGGTATTGCAACGGATTCCTAATGTTTGGCGGGCATAGTCTTCCGTTTTGGACGCAGAGGTTTAGTTCTCGCATTCGTTGGCATGATGGTGGTCTGTATTTTACTCGGCTTCCTCTCAGCCCTGCGATATGTTCCACTTGGTATCTGGCTATGTCTTCTCTGAAGTCGCTGCGTATCCTGAAGATGTTGACGACTTCTTCGACTGTGTAGCCGCTGCTGAGTAGATGGGCTGCTAGGATGAAGTTCTCGGTGTGGCTCGTGTCGGAGAGACGCTCATGAATAGCTATCATGCATGGCGGGAGAATGCCTTTGGTCGCAGGGGCCTGTCTCTGCCAGTTCTTCACGACCTCGGCCATCGCCTGAGCTATTTTCTCGGGAGGTTTGGCGAGCCTGCGTGTCGTCTCAAAGCTCCTGACAAGCTCTTGGTAGAGATACTGGCGTAGAAGCCTCGTCAGCCTCGTCCTCGTCAGGTAAACCCAGCCCCTGCTAAGCTTCTGGTTCACCAATTTCCAAGACAGTTCACGGGTAAGGTCTTGAGCCAGCCGAAGATAGTCGGTGAACCTTATCATGTATTCATCGCCATCCTTTTGCACATTCAGCAGCCGTCCAACAATGAACTCGAAAGTCGCTGTATCCTCTGAATGAAGCAGCCGCTCCACCCTAGCCGATTCGGCAAGTGCCCATCTCCTCATCAACCAGTTGTCAGCTATCGTCGAAGCAATCATAGGGGACGGTGTATATGTTATGTCAACCTACCTGATGGGCGTCATGAAAGGCACCGGCCTCGCATGGCTGCATCCAACACTCCACACCCTCCCGCTCAGGATAAGGGACCACATCAACTGGCTCATGCAAAACCCAAGGGCGATAATCTCATAGATGCTTAGAGGCTGCCGCGAATTGCTAAATGCTCTTCTTGTGGTGAACGCTTTTCGAGTCTATGATGAACTTCCCACGAGCCTCCACGCACCGACCTGATACGAGATAACGTAAAACACCTTCATCATCGTCTATCGTCAATAATGGCGGACTCTGCAACTTTATTGTTTGAAACCGGAGTCAGTAAATTACCACCTTTCGATGATAATTTTGCCGCAACATTGAAGCATGTAATGCATTGGTAGATTTTGAAACGCTTTGCTCGAGAAAATGCTGTGATGGCGAGGGGTCATGTTAAGGTGTTGTCTGCTACTCTGCTTATTGACGGGTTAATTAAGTGGCATGGTTCTAAGCCTTTTTAGTCATCAGCATTAGGGTTGAGACAGTCACGGAGACCAAGTCGGTGACGACAATCCAGCCTGTTACTGTGGAATCATAGGTGATGCTCCTGAGGTCGACTACACGATGCGTGTCATGTGACACCCCAATTCCAAGAAGATATGTTTTCTAATTATTCCACTCACTAACTCTTAAATTTCTCTAGCGACGCGATAAGACGTACATCATGACGGCTAGAGAGGTGTCCAAACTGTGGTGCTCTGCTGCGCTCCCGGCCAGGGGCGGTAAGCTCTAAGGAGGAAGTTCGTGAGATTTTGGAATGCAGTCGCTGTGGATATAGTTATACGAGGTAAGGGTGCCGGTTTATGTTCTTACGACACTGTATTTCTTGATGTGGTGTTGAAAGTGAGGAAGAGGCACTGGTGATGGATGTGTTTATGTAATCGCTTATTTAGTGGTTTTTTGTTTTGTGTTTTTATGGATTTTGGGCTGGGTTTTTGGCGTGGTTGTTTGGCTGAGCGTGGTTATGTGGTGGGGTTGGAGAGGCTTGATTTGGATACTTTGGTTGGGACGGGTGTTTTGCCGCGTGATGGGGCTAGGGAGGCTTATTTGCTGTATAGGGATGATTTTGTGGAGGTGGTGGTGCTTGTCTATGATGATTTGCCTTCGAGGGGTTATTGTGCTAGGGTTGCGAGGCGGTGGAGGGAGAGGACGCTTTTCCGGCCTCTGTTGATATTCACTGACAACAGGTCGTCGTATGCCGCGGTGGTTAGGGGTGCTGGGCTTGGTGGGGAGGTTAGGCTGCTGCATCTGGAGGAGCAGCTTTATCGAACAGACTTGGAGGCGTTGAACTCTCTCAAACATCCCGGCAGCCCCGAGGAGTTGAGGAGAAAGTATGATGAGGAGTTCTTTCCCTATGAGAGGGTTAGGGAAGAGTTCTTTGAGCAGTATAAGGTGCTTTACGAGAAGCTTGTCGGAATTGTTAAGCCTTGTTTCGGGGATAAACGGGCTAAGGAGTATGCTCAGAGGTTTCTGGGCAGGCTGATGTTTCTCTATTTTCTGCAGCGTAAGGGTTGGCTGAAAAATGACAAGAGGTATATCGATAAGATTTCGGGGTTCAGGGAGCTTAACAGGCTCTTCTACGATATGTTGAACAAGCCGGGTGGTGGAGATGGGGTGCCTTATCTCAACGGCAGCCTGTTCGACCGGGAGAGCTATCTGACCGAAGATGTTGAGCGGCGGATTGAGAAGAAGATGGATAGTTTTTTCCATGAGGCGAGGGAGTTGTTTAACAGGTATAACTTCACTGTTGATGAGACGTCTTCTCTGGAGGTTGAGGTTAGCGTTGACCCGCTTCTGCTTGGAACTGTTTTGGAGAACATGCTTCCCGAGCATGAGCGTGGTGAAAAGGGGACCTTTTACACACCGGTGAGCGAGATAAGCTTCATCTGCAGGAAAGCTGTACAGGCTTGGCTTGGGCTTGAGGACAGGGTTGACCCGTCAAGCGGTAGGCTCGTCGACGGGCTTGAGGAGTACGTTAGGGGTTTGAAGGAGAGGCGGAACGATGCGGAGATTAGAGAGTTTAGGGAGAAGCTTCTCAGTGTTAAGGTGTGTGACCCGGCGGTGGGTTCTGGAGGCTTTTTGGTTGTGATGATGCAGACTATTCTCTCTCTGGTTCAGGAGGTGGAGGAGGCTTTGGGGTGGCGCGCGGACCCGGCTATCTACAAGTCCCGTATATTGCCTAACCTCTATGGTTTCGATATTGAGCCTGAGGCTGTTGAGATAGCTAGGCTTCGTCTATGGCTTTCCCTGATTGTTGACCAGAAGGTTCCGGAGCCTCTTCCCAACCTCGACCTCAATATTATGGTTACGAGTGATTCTTTGTCGCTGCCGGCTGGGGGGCAGTCGGTTATTGAACAATACTATTCTTCGAGCGAGATACGTGAGAAGGTTGACAGCCTTAATGAGCTTAGGAGAAGGTATGCGGTGGAGCATAATCCGGTGATGAAGAGGGAGCTTCAGAATCGTGTTGAGAGGGTTTGGCGTGAGTTGATGGAGTTGGCTGGTGGTAGGGAGGCGAGGGCTCTTCCGCTGGAGCTGATCATGATGTCTCGGCCTGATATTGTTGTGATGAATCCGCCGTATGTTAGGCAGGAGAAGATTCCGAAGAATGTGAAGGAGCATTATGTTAAGAGTTATGGGCTTGACAGGACCTCGGACATCTATGCGTATTTTATGGTTAGGGCCTTGAAGCTGCTGAATGAGCGGGGTGCTGCGGTGATAATTTCTTCAGACAAGTGGCTTGAGGTTGGATATGGGTTGAAGTTGCAGGAGGTGCTGAAGCCGTATCTGTTGGCGATTTATGGTCAGCGTGAGAGAAGTTTCGGCGCCGATGTCAACACGGTGATAACCATGCTTAGGAAAGAGAAACTGCCGGGCAACCATCCCATCCAGTTCATTTACCTCAGCAGATATGGTGGTGACGAGGTCATCAACTATAAATCAATACCCCGGGATAAGCTCAAGCCCGGAAAATGGTACTATCTTAGGGCGCCGCGGATATTTGAGGAGGTTCTGCTGCCTAAGCTAACCCATAAGCTGAAAGACTTCGCCGAAATAAAGTTCGGAATCAAGACGGGTGCTAACGAGTTCTTCTACATGAAGGACGTAACACACCTATACGAAGCAGACTACCTATCAAACCCAAGAAGATTCGAGCAATGGGGAGTAAAAGCAAAAACAGCAAAAGAACTACAACAACAAGAACTAATATACATAGAAAACGAAGCAGGAGAAAGATTCGTAATAGACAGGAAAGATGTGAAACCAATCATAAGAAGCCCAAGAGAGATAAGGAGCTACATAATTAAGGATGTGAGGACCCTATGTCTTTATACAGCCAACCCCGGAAGATACACGAGAAAATACATAACATGGGGAGAGCAGCAAGGCTACCACCAAAGACCAACATGCAGAGCAAGAAATCCATGGTGGGCACTACCACAATTCCAGCCAGCACATATTCTTTTGACATATCTTTCACAAGCCCGCTACTTTGTACCATTAGCTAGGGAGTCCGTCCTATGCGATCACCTACTATATGCGCTCTACACAAAAAACATTAATGAAACAACTACGTGGGTCTTTTTAAATTCGACGTTATTTTATGTAGTGGCTGAGCTGTTTTGTAGACGATTAGGCGGAGGTGCTAAGCAAATAATGGTGGAGGATTATGAGGATATGCCTGTACCTAACCTTAACAATCTTATGATTGATTTTCCCGTCGAAATCCTAGCCTCTAACGTTCCACTCCAATATAGTGATGAAGTTAAGCGTGAAGAAAGAAGGATGCTTGATAAGGCCGTTCTCAAAGCTTTAGGATTCCCCGAAAATGAGCTTGATAGGCTTGTTGATGAGCTGCATAGGGCTTTTGTCTGGGTTGTAGAGGACCGCTTAATAAAATCCGGCAGACCATTACAGGCGGAAGAGGAGCAGGTGGCTGAAGTTGACCAAGATAATTGACAACTCAAAAGAGACTCTGCAAAGTATTCTCCTGAAAGAGCTCCAAGAAGCATCAGAGATAGCAATAGCCACCGCCTACTTCAACATAACAGGCTTCGGCGACATAGAACAAGGACTAGCCGACAAACCGCTACGACTCCTCCTCGGAAGACCCCCCACCGAACAAATAGAATGGGAAGAAGAAGTCCTCCACGAACTCGAAGAATACGAAGACGACCCCCACTACTTCAAACTCCTACAGAGAGCCATACAATTCTTCGAACAACCATCCAGACAAGTCAGAATAGTTGATGGAAAGTTTTTCCACGGAAAAGCATTCCTCGGCGTCCACCCATCCTTCAAAGAAGTAAGAAGAGGCTTCGCAATAGTAGGCTCCAGCAACTTCACCCACGGCGGACTCACAACCAACAGAGAACTCAACATGTTCACAACAGAGAGACAAACCGTGCAAGAACTCGCCGAATGGTTCCAGCAACAATGGAGCGACACAGCCTCCAGAGAATACAAAAACGAGTTCCTAGCCCTCCTCAAAACCTACATCACATCATGGAGCGCCTACGAAGTCGCAGCAAAAGCACTCTGGGAAACCTACAAAAAAGACATAGCGGAAAAAAGACCCACAATACTCAAAGACCTCTACCCACACCAACAGCTCACATTCGTCGACGCACTCGACAAAATCGAAACATACGGAGGCGTCGTGATAGCAGACTCCACCGGCCTAGGAAAAACACTAACAGCCCTCGCCCTAGCCCACTACTACAAAGGCCAAGGCGTAAGAACCCTCCTCATAGCACCCAAAAGCATCCTCGACACCACATGGAAAACCGAGATGGAAAAAACAGACATCACAATAATAAACACAATAAACTCCGAAAAACTCTCAGCCGACCCAGAAAGCATCAACCACTATCTAGACAACCAAAAGAAAATAGGGCTAATAATCGTCGACGAAGCCCACTACTTCAGACACCCAGCAACAAACCGATACAACGCCCTATACAGACTAGTAAAAATGACAAACGCAAAACTAGTCCTAATGACCGCCACACCCGTAAACACAAGTCTAATGGACCTATACCACATCATGGCCCTATACCTCAACGAAGACGCAATATACGACGAATACAGAACAACACTCAGAGACTACTTCATCCAAAACCAGAAAAAATGGCTAAACAACGAACCAGTAGACATGGACGACATCCTAAGAAAATTCGTCGTCAGACACTCAAGACAACTAGCCAAAGCCCTAGACCGAGAAGGCAGAATACGATTCCCAGAAAGACTACTCCACACCATCCACTATGACCTCCCAATCGACGTAGAAAAACTCTACAACATCCTCGACTCACTCAACCTATCATTCTACGAACTCAGCGTAGACAAGCTCTCAACAGAATTCAAGCTCCCAAACGGAAGACCCGCATCAACATACATTGAACAGGCCAAGAACCTCAAAAATCTAGTAAAAGAAATCCACAAAATAGGACTGCTAAAAAGGCTCGAAAGCAGCATACACGCATTCAAAGAATCCATCAACAGAATGAAAACATACATCGAGTACGCCAACAGATACGCCACTGAAAACAACATCTTCATCCCACCAAGACTAAAAGGAGAACTATTCGCCCTACTCGACGACGAAGAGGAGCCTGAAGAACTCCCCAAGATAGAAGACCTCTTCAGCAAACACATACACCTTCTCAGGAGATGCAAACTAAGCGAAGAAGAGGCGCGGCAATTCATCGAAAAAAACCAAGAAGACCTGAAGAAAATCAACGAGATTCTAGCCATGCTCCCCAAACAAGACCCAAAACTAGAGGCCCTCCTAACAGAGCTGAAAACACTCGCCAAAAAACTCACAAACAACAACGGCATAATCATATTCACACAATATGTCGACACGGCAAGCTACCTCTTCAACCACCTCAAAACAATACATCAACAAACCCTCCTCGTAACCGGCCGAGGAGGTGAAAACAGTTCAGGTAAAAGGCTGGACGAGGCGGAAGCCGTAGAACTGTTCCAGAAAAACGGCGGAATAATGGTCAGCACCGATGTCCTAAGCGCCGGCCAAAACCTCCAAAACGCCCAACACGTCATCAACTACGACTTCCCATGGAACCCCGTCACACTAATACAGAGAGCAGGCCGTATAGACCGCATAGGCTCCCCCTACGACCACGTATACCTGCACAACATGATGCCCAGCCAAGGAAGCCCAGACGACCCACACTCACTCGAATACTTCCTCAAGCTGTTGTCAAGGCTTTACCTGAGACTGGCGATGATAAGCTCCACCGTCGGACTCGACGCCTCAACACTCGGCGAAGAAGCCATACCAAGGGACTTCACCGAGCAGAAAAGAATAGCCGCAGAAGACCGCAGCATCCTAGCGGAGATAGAGAAGAGGATTGAACAGTTTACAAGAGACCCTCTAGACGACCTAGCCCGGATAATAAACGAGAAGGGCTTGGACTGGGTTGAGAAGCTACCCAACGGCATAGGCGCGCTAAAGAAAGACAATCTCAACGCCGTCTTCGCCCTCTTCACCGACGGCCAACAACTCCACTGGAGAATGAAAAACCTAGACACAGGCGAAACATCCACAAAACCATCCGAGATAGTCCCCATCCTCCTACGCGGAGACCCACACAGCAAAGGAGAGAGAATAAACTACGACACCCTGGTGGACAAGCTCAAGCAACTAAAGGAGGAACTAAAAACAGAGCTGGACAAAAAACACGCAATAGAAACCACCATCGAAGGCATGCCAATCCACTCCAACAAAACCATACGAGAAATCTACGACGCCCTCGAAAAAACCGGAGAAGAAGGAATAAAGCTAGCAGCAATATTCAAAAAACACGCAAACAACCCAAACATCGTCAAACAATTAAAAAAAGCCCTCAACCAAGGCAACCTCCTAGAAGAAGCAAAAAAACTACTAAAAAACGAGCCACAAACCAAAACCATAAACCCAACACAAAAGCGAAAAATCAAGAGAATCTGCTGGTGCCTCATAACAAAATAAGCACAAAACAAGTCGAACAGGCGCCATCTTAACCAAAACCAAAGAGCTCTCCACCCACCAGAAAGTCAATTTTTAACCACGTATAATGAAGCCTCTGCGGTCGATTGTTGCTATGATTTTTCCTTCTTTTCTCAGGTGTTGGATTTTTACTATGCCCTGGGGTGGTATGAGCCCCGCCTCATCCAGTTCTTTCATCAATTTGGGCGGTATGTTATTTCCCCTTTTAGAAAATAACGAGTGTCAACAATATGTGTTCCCAAAATCGAATGATATTACCCTACCCCAATATTTCTTCAACAATCTTAAAAGTTTAATCTGCAATTCTTCATAATACACCCTTTGTCACCCAATTAAAAAACGGCACATCGACCATAAACTAAACCCTTCACCATAAACTTTGTGTCTATGTTCTAGCATTTAACGCTCATGGGTATGGTGAACTGTTGTTGACCACTGTTAGGGACTTGCCTATCCTCGCTGACACTCTCTAGCACCGTTCAGGATAAAATCCTCTATGAGGAATATAGATAGCAAAGACCATGGACAAAGTTCAATCAACCATCTAGGCGGCTACTGCTCAAGCGAGTCATATGTAATTACCTACTTGAGCGATATTCCCTTGTTTTTAACATTCTAGGCCATAATCATTCTTCGCAAACTCTTCTATTCTTGTACTTCTCTACAGGTATTAGAAAGTTTTCCGTATAGTCCAGTAGCCAGTTAGTCATTTCTTGTTTATCCAACGTCAGGTTGAGGTAATAGCATAGGTCCTTGTCATGTTGTTCCGACAAACTATGGGCTCTCTCGCCAACGTAATTAACGGCCCCCTCTATTGCGTTGAGCTTTTGGGATGCATTATTTGGGTCGGATAGATATTGTTGCCAGAAGTGTTCGTCGCATCCGAGTCGCTTTGAGAGGTTTTTTGGAAGGTTTCGGAGTTCCTTGAGTGCGTCTTCTACTAGGCCACATGGTCCGAAGTATTTTTCGACTAGGTGTTTGATGTATTCTGTTATCCATGGGGTGTTTTCCTGCATTTCATTCATTTGTTCCCACTTTGTTATGAGAAGGCTACGCGGTAGATTAGTTTTCCGAATGGTGTGAGTTCGTATTTTTGTCCTGTGTCTTTGATTAGTTGGAAGTCTTCGGACATGGCTTCTGCTACTTCTTTTCCGTATCTTTTTTCGAATTCGGTTTTGTCTATTGTGTTGAGTTTGATTAGGTCTAGGAGGGCTGATTTGTATCGTTGGTCTAGGATGTCTGATTTCCAGTCTATGGGTAGTGGTGATAGGGTGATGGTTGTTTTGAAGGTTTCGTGGCGGTAGTATACTGGTTTGCCCATTATGAAGGCGACGAGGCTGAGGGCTGTGGTTTCGGGCTTGTATCCTCCTGTGGCGTTTAGCAGGACTCTTTCGTCTCTGTATTTTTTGATTAGGTCGTGGGTTTTGAGGAGGAGGTTTTGGAGGCCTCTTTCGTAGAATTCTTGCTCTGTTCGGAACCCTTCTATCCTTTCTTTGGAGGCGTTTATTCCTTTTTGCCAGAAGTGTTGTTGGAGGGCTGTTGCGCAGACTTCTCCAACTTCTGTGTCGGTGTGGAGCAGGTGAACTATGTCAACTTTCTTTTTCTGCATATATTCTGAGATTGAGCTGAGCTCTGCGCTCGCCTCTTGTCCCTTTTTTTCTATGTATGTTAGGAGTTCTTTCACTATGTTTTGCTTGTTTATCTCGCCTTTTTTCAGAGCGTTTTCCACGTCTGGCTGATTTTGGAGATGTTGTGGTAAGCTTGTGAGTGTTTTTTCTCTTAGTGCGTTGGTTAGGAGGCTGGCTCCCACGGTCACTATGTGGATGTATTTTTTGGGCATGGGGTTGTTTATGGGATGTGTTGTTTGTATAAAAAGTTTCTTGTTCAGTGGCTGGGAAACAGTTGTTTTGATGCAATTAGTTTCCTCTTCGTTGACGGGTTTTCAGCTGGTTGTTGGGAATTTGACAACAAAGCTGCCATTTCCATCCTCTTTTCATTGACAGATAGATATTGAGAGTGCAGAAATTATAACATCAAAATCTAGTCTTTCCATCCTCTTTTCATTGACAGTGTCGTTGACGAATTTGGTAAACGCGTTTGGCAATGATTCTAAGAAGCTTTCCATCCTCTTTTCATTGACAGTTTCTCGGCCCCCCTGGGGTCGGGAAATCGCAAATTGTACTTTCCATCCTCTTTTCATTGACAGATACAGTGCGACGTCTGCGGCTCAGAGCATCCAGCCAAAATGACTTTCCATCCTCTTTTCATTGACAGTATCCTCATAGACCCGCCATGGCATCTCAAATATGACCAGCTTTCCATCCTCTTTTCATTGACAGTTTATAGTGTTTTCTCGGAACATCGGACATATGTAGACTTTCCATCCTCTTTTCATTGACAGGCAGGGTTATCCCCGTTATCTGCTCGGCGCCGTCGAAGTCACTTTCCATCCTCTTTTCATTGACAGTTCTGAAGAGGTGCCAGAACATCATGAGATATAAAGCTTTGCTTTCCATCCTCTTTTCATTGACAGTGTGCCTGATTCCGGGAAATTTTCGGGAATTTCGTTGTTTTGTTTGGTGATGTTGTCAGGCGATGAATTTTTTGAGCCTCTATTTAAGTTCTCTGGGGGTCGTCGCCGTCCACAGAAGGGGGGCCTATGCAGAGAGAAAAACCGCAGCCAAACCCCTTGGTTCACCACCTCCTTGACCAAAAAACCGGCAAAGCCACCCCCATGACCAACGTCCACTGCCCAGAGAAGCAGCGAGCAAGCCCACAAATAGACACAACAATCATATATAACCTCATCTCAAAACCACAGGAAACAACCCAGAAATGATAACCATCTACGAACTCATCGCAGAATCCAGCGACGACAAACTACCAACATCACCTCTCCCAACAGCCAGACTCCGCGGCCTCATAGGACAATGCATAAAAGTCTACTCAAAAACCCACAACCTAAAACTCTACGAAACATTCTTCAAACCCAAAAAAGGAATCATCGGAAAAGAGATAGCCAGAAAAATACCCCCACCAAAACCATACATCATCAACCCCCCAACACTCCTCCACGAAAACACAATCCAATTCAGACTCACAGTCTTCGGACACGCCAACCAACTCATGCCCCACATCCTCAAAGCAATAAAAAAAGAACACGACAAACTCCAACTACTAGAAGCAACAATAGTAAACGACATCACAGGCGAAAAATGGGAGGCCAACAACCAAGAAGAAAAAACACAACAACAATCAATAACATATCAAATGCTCCTCCAAAACGTCAAACAACACATCGAAAACAAAGAAAAAATAAACATAACCCTCACCCTCCTCACACCCCTGAGACTAACCCGAAACGGCACAGACATCCAACCCAACCAGCTAAAACCATCCGACCTCATACGCTACACCGCACGACGCCTATTCCTACTAGACTACCTATACTACTCAGCCGGAAAAAACCTACCCATCAAGCTATCACCAGAAAACGTAAAAAACTCATGGAATGGAGCGACAAATCAATCCAAACCAAAACAACACTCACCCAAAAAACAATCCACCTCAAACAAAAAACAAACACACTCATAGGAAAAATCAAACTAGAAACCCAAAACACCGAAGAAGCCCACAAACTAGCCTTCCTACTAAAAACATGCGAATACCTAGCAATAGGAAAACACACAGCCTACGGACTAGGCAAATACACACTAACATACACACCATGACTGCAACCCTATGTATAACGCCTAACAACTTTTTCTAGTATTCTCTCATTAAATTTTATGGCATAATCCTTAATTGTTTCCCCAATTTCAGTCAGAGAACCTTCATCACTTATGGCGAGATTCCAGGGGTCCTCTACATTAATGTTGATGACCCAGAAGAGAGCGCCTATACCATGGCTGTAAACCTCATCAAGAATCACGCGATAGTAATCTAGGGGATGATAAACCACTTTACCCATTCTCTCGAGCTGTCTCCCATAAACAAAATTCGGGTCCACACCGTATTCTTCCAGCACAACCGGCTTTCCGAGAGCCTTAGCACGCTCAATCCTAAAACTCAATCTCCGTCTCAAATCCTCCAATGTGCCATCCCATGTATCCTCCTCTGGATATGGAGACCAAATACCAGTGTTGTGGAAGCTGACGAAATCAATCACATCTATGAAATACTTCGAGTAATCTGGTTCAGCATCCCCAACCGTAACAGTAACAAAGGGGTCTCTGGAAACTATATCGTTTCTCATGACACGATATACATTTGTGAGTCCTTTTATCCACTCATCAGCTTCCCTCCTACTTATCTTACCCTCTGTAACCCCTGCCTCAATGGCGAGAACAGGCTCGTTGCTTAGGTCGTATGCTACAACCGCCGGATGAAGCCGAAGCATATTTACCACATCCATTATAGCCTCTTTATACTGCCTATAACCCACCCAAAACTTTGTAGAGTCTGAATCCATCCACATAACCTTATCAAAGGTTACAATAACATACAGCCCCGCCCTCCACAACATATCAACCACCTCCATTATAGCTCTAAGGGCATCACTTGGTAGATGCTGGTACGGTTGAGCATACTTCCACACATCGATAACTATTCTTATCACATTAAGTTCCATCTCTCTTGCAGATAGTATTTGAAGTATTAGCTCATTTTCAGTCTTTTTGCTCCAAGCGTCGAGGCCTGAACGCATATTCGCCCCGAAAAAATCCGAAGGAGATAAGCCTCTCGCAGTCCGCATAACGGATTTCAAATCTTCTTCTAGATAGTCCTTTATTCTTTGAAGCTCAGCCATTCTGGCTCTATAAGAGGCTAGGTCTTTTAACGTGCTAGCAAGTTCAGTTTTAGTATCTCGTAGATTCTCCATTATCTCAACCGTTTTCCTCTCAAAAGCCAAATTTTCTTCCCCAACTAATTTTTGGTATCTGTCGAGTATTTTATTCATTCCAGCTATAGCAGCGTCAACATCGCTTTCGATTTGAAACAATGCTAGATACGACTCGGATTCAAGTTTGTCGAGATTCTCCAGTTTCAGCTCAAGCTCCGCTACTCTATTAGCCATTTCCTCTGACTCAACATTTTTATCCTTTAAAACAGAAGATAATCTATCAAGCTTGTTACTTGCTTCAATATATCTGTCCATGCAGAGAAGCAATTCTCTCATCAAGCTCTCCTCATTCATGGGCTGGAAGTACAGCCTTTCCACACCTTCAGCCATTAATACACCGATAACGACTCCGCCTAAAACCCTAAAAACACCCCTCCTCCTCCACCCACCAACAGAAATGGTTCTCCTTTGTTTATCGCCGTCATCACTTTGAGCCATTTTTGACTGAGCCGAGTAATGTGCTTTTAGATGCATGACTCGATGATGGCATGCTGATAGTTTAACTTTCCTTGCTCACAATCTGTATCCTGTTGGTATTCAACTCTATTGTAGCTTCGCTAAAGTCCACTTTCGAGAAGAGACATCATTTGGAGAAAGGAGACACGCTGGTCACCGCTTCCCCCCAGAGTTAGGGGGCGCTGTAAAGTTCGCCGATGCCCCTAAACACCCCATTCGAACTACTAGTTTAATTCCATTTTCAAGGAATACTGACCAGCCATCAAATGGCTGCAAAACATTGTTGTATAGTAGCACGACGATATCTTATTTCTATGATTGTGTTGTGGATTAACACCACCGTTTTAGCTATTTCTTCCTTGTTCCTTATTGTTTTTGTGTATTTGCGCCGTTGTCCATCCTCTCTGTCCTAAAAACGCCGGTAGTTGATTCTTTAGCACGATAGTTAGTTATCTTAGAAAACCTTATACGCCTCCATTAGAATATTTAATAAACGCTTTATGACTAGGCGTCATGGCCCTAGTTGCATGTGTGTGCGGTGTAGGAGGAGAAGGGCTCAGCAGGAGGACGATGACAGGTACAAATCGCTGCTACCATTAATATCCTACCTAGCCTCATGAGAAACAGCCGGTTAGCCACATAGGTATCAAGTAACCAATCAACCAATACCAATTAAGGGCATAACGGAATGGAAGACATCCCCAGGAGGCTTCGTATAGGTGGCTTATTCCAATAATTCCATCTGCGATAGTGTCCGGATAAACGTCTCTCAATTTCCGCAATCCTTTGAGAAAAATCCGCCTATGGGCGGGGATTGCTCGCTAGGCTTTCTGGCGGTTTTCCATCCTTCTCACACATGCATCTCTTATCATTTCTGCTATTGAGGCTGTGTCTCTCCTCACGTCAGCAGCCTGTATCCTGAACACATCGTAGCCCTTCTTCTTCAGGAGGTTGAGCTTCTCCAAGTCCTTTGCTTGTACACGCTCTTGGTAGTGCTGGAGTCCATCTATCTCGACTATAATCCTAGGCTCTGGTATGAGGATATCTACGTTGTAGCCCCCGCAGAAGACGTTTCTCAAATGCCTTATCCGCCGCCGCCACAGCTCTCTAGACAGCATGTGTTCCTCCATAGAGACACCTAGCATCTTGACCCGCACACCCAGCTTGGCTGAGCCCTCGGCAACAGCCTTCTCAACCGCAGCCCTAACAGCCTCATCACTCTCCACTATAAAGAATACAGCGTAGCCCTTGCCCACATGCCTTGGAACAAGCCTGACAGGGGCATGCTCCAACAGCCTCCTAACAGCCCTAACGGAAGAAAATCTAACCCCTCCATCACTCCTGACCTCAACACGTACAGCCGTCCTCCTCCGAATCCTCCGCCCCCTATACCACAGCGTCGCATACTTTCTCCCACCCCTCTCCACAACCTTCAGAACAACCACGGCATCCACCATCACCGAAACAACTAAAACACAAACATATATGCGATAGGGTTAACCGTGGAACGTGTCCGACGAGTGGCCTGACCGCACTCTCGCACTGCCCTCTCGGCTTAGGTGGGGCCCTCTGTCGGTATGTTTACAGCTTCTTATAGGGAGAGGCTTGAGGAGGAGCTTGAGGGCTGGAAAAAGTTTAGGGAAGCATTACTAGTTGATGAGAGAGCCGCGTTCGA
Organism: Candidatus Caldarchaeum subterraneum; assembly: GCA_000270325.1. Classification (GTDB taxonomy): domain Archaea; phylum Thermoproteota; class Nitrososphaeria_A; order Caldarchaeales; family Caldarchaeaceae; genus Caldarchaeum; species Caldarchaeum subterraneum_A. Next base: position 728,550 of record BA000048.1, read on the forward strand.
CAGCATGGTTAGTTACTCGCTCAAGTATGCCAGAGGCGCAGAGGCCCACAGGGATAGGAGGACCTTCGACATATTGGTCACGTCATCCCTTTTTATCTCATGAGGAGAGGCTTAGAGCCTTGGAGGATAATCTGAAAGTTAGGATGAAGCTGGACAGGAGGCTTGACGAAGACTGGCCCTATTAAAGGGGTTAGTCCTAAGCCTGTTATTATCGAGGGTTGGGTTAGGGATAGGGAGATAACACTATACCAAGCACCAATAATAATATAATAATGATGCCTTTTTCAGCTGTTTCCGTGAGAGCTATAAGAGAAACGAGGCAGAGATTTTCTTCAATATAATCCTTAGAGCCCAGTTATATAACAAGATGTCCTCGGTCTTCGCCATGGGAAAGTCTCTGAAAGAGGTTTTCAGGAAGTTTCTCGCTTCCTCTCGGCTGACAAGGCTTTGGTCGAGGAATCGGTGAGGGATATTCAGAAACACGGTCGTCGAGTAGTTCACCTCTTTGAGAGTTCTCAGACGACGCTTTTATAATGTGAGGTGGTGTTTGGAGGGTTGTGCATGGTTCTCAAGCAACACTTCGCAGGACGTTTCTTCAAAAATCCTCACCTACCGGCACGAAGCCATCAAACACAGCCTCGGAGCAGGTGAAAAACCAACCTATAAAGACCTTTAAGAGCCGGTTTAATCAACAGCTTTTATGGTCAAGTTTGTTGTTACGGTTGAGACGGAGGATGATGTAGAGGTTTCGCTCGAGGCTTCTTCTAAGGAGGAGGCGTTGGCCAACCTCGACGAGCTTCTTGCACTGACACGGGCTGTTGCGGAGAGGCTGAAAACCAAGCCGCAGCCCAAGGCTCCGAAAAGACGGGGAAAATCCGAGGCGGTTAAAGCGCTCGAGATAATCGAGCAGAAACTCATTCCATCATCTTTCTTCAACACTGCGAGAACAACCGCCGAGGTAAGACAAAAAATCATCGAGCAATTCGGCCTACCGTTTCAGAGCCGCAAAGTTAGCCAAGCGCTGGGCATACTGTATGACAAAGGTGTTTTAACCCGTGTCGGGCAAAAAGGCAACTATAGATGGATTCTTCCCAAACAGCCGTGAAATGGATGAAGCCATAAATAACGACCGAGAAGTAAACTAGCCGGATGAATGTCGCCGAAACTGTTAGGGTTTATTTTTCGCTGACGAAGCCTAATGTCTGGTGGCTTCTAGCCTTCACGGGTGCGGCGGGAATTGTAGCCGCCTCCAACGGGCTACCCGACCCCTATCTCTTCACTGTCGCGATTCTTTCAATAACGTTAGGCGTAGCTGGGACTGAGGCTGCTTCAAACTATCTCGAATTGTCGCTGGACTCGGTGATGAAACGGACGTCGAAGCGTGTTCTCCCAAGGGGTTTGATTAACCCGCCATGGAAAGCGCTTGTGTTCGGCCTCGTTTTGATGACGATCTCTCTGATTCTCGCCTATCTAATCAACCCTGTTACGTTTTTCTTCATGGCGACGGGGATGTTTGATTATCTGGTTGTTTATGTGATGTGGAGTAAGCGGCGGACACCTTTGAACATCATTCTCGGAAGCTACGCGGGCGGCGCTCCTCTGATGGCGGGATACACCGCTGTGAGTTATTGGCCGACCGCTGAGGCCTTCATCCTCGCTGCCTTGATAGTGCTCTGGATTCCGCCGCACATCTGGAGCCTCGCCCTCATCTACAAGGAGGACTACATGAGAGCACATGTGCCCATGCTGCCCGTCGTAACCTCGGAGGCAACAGCCATCCGATGCATCTCATCAACAACCATCATCTCAGTCCTCTTCACATTCCTCCTCTACTTCCTCTATCCAGAGAAATACGGCCTCATCTACCTCGTCGCCGCTGCATTAAGCGGGTTGATGATTGTTCTTCCAGCGGCTGCGCTGATGGTTAAGCCAAACCGTAAAACAGCCTACCTACTTTTCAAGACCACGAGCCCACAGCTGTTCATCATCATGCTCGCTGTTATGCTGGACACTCTTTTCTAACCGTGTTTAATCCACTGGCCCGCGGCAGCTCCTATGGGTTCTCCGTCCACGGCTATTATTTTTCCGCGGAGAACGGTGTAGCGGTGTTTGGCGAGGATTTCTCTGCCGTCGAAGGGTGTGAAACGGTGTTTGCTGTGCAGCTTAGCAGCCTGTATCTTCGTGGGTGTCCGTGGGTCGAAGATTGCGAAGTCGGCGTCTGAGCCTATTAGCAGCCCTCCTTTCCGCGGGTACAGTCCAAAGGTTTTCGCCGGGTTTGTTGAGAGGACTTCGGCCACTTTCTCGAGATGGATATGTCCACGCAGCGCCATGTCAACCATCAGGGGCCCCAGCAGCTCGACTCCAAACATGCCCGCGGGAGCCTCGAAAACATTTTTTCTCTTTTCCTCCAAGGTGTGTGGAGCATGGTCGGAGCCGATGTTGGTTATCACATTTGCCCTTAGACCTTGTAGAAGCTTCTCCCTGTCTTCTGGGAAACGTATGGGCGGGTTCACCTTTATCAGGTTGCCGAAGCGCTGGTAGTCGTTGCTGTCGAGCAATAGATACTGTGGGCAGGTTTCTACGAAAACTGATGGGGCCTTGTTTCCGCGGAGATAGTCGACGGCTTCGCCGCTGCTGAGATGCACAATCAACGCACGGCCCCCTGTCTTGGCTGCGTAGTAGTTGATTTTGATGACGGAGTCGACCTCGCATATCGCAGGTCTTGAGTGTAGATGTGATAGTGGAGAAACCGGTTCTCGCCGTGTTTTCTGCTCATAGTGGTGGACGAGGTGGCGGTTTTCGCAGTGGAAAGCTATTGTGAAGCCTTTTTCACGTGAGAGTGTGAGGGCTTCGATGATTGTTGGGTCGCTGGGCTGCTCTATGTCTCCCGTGGTGGGTCCGAGAAAAGCCTTGAAACCAACTGCGCCGGCTTCAAGCATTTCCTCCAAATTGTTTAGGCTCTGGTCAGTCAACACCCCGTAGAGTCCATAATCAACCCATGATTTGCCGCGCACAAGCTCCGCCTTCTTTCTCAGCGTCGAGGCGTCGGCTACAGGTGGAACCGTGTTGGGCATCTCGAGAACAGTAGTCACACCTCCCGCCGCGGCTGCAGCCGAGCCCGTGGAGAAATCCTCTTTCCACTCGTAGCCCGGCTCCCTGAAGTGAACATGCTCGTCAACAAATCCGGGAAACACATACATCCCCGACGCGTCAACCACATCCACACCACGTATGTCAAACTTTTCACCAAAGGCCGCTATCTTCCCACCAGAGACATAGATGCTGGCCCGCGTTACACCCTGTGGTGAAACTATGTATCCATCCCTGATTATAAGGTCTGACACATGTTTTCACTCGTTGTGAGGAATTTTAAGCTTAAAAGGTGTCATGGTGCTCGTGGCTCGTGAACGCTGACGAAGAAGCTTATAGCGTTATTCGGGAGTGGCTTTCGCGTGACAGGTTCATAGTTGTGAAAAAAGACGTCATCAGACACGAGTCTGTAGCAGGTGTCAGGGGGATGCTTCGCTATGTGGAGGACTATGTCGACGGCCGCTGTCTACACGCACGCATCGTTCGGAGCATGGTTCCCCATGGGCTGCTCAAGTCAATCAAGTTAAATGATTCACGTGGGCACTTGGTTACGGCCCGCGATGTCCCTGGTGAGAATCAGGTCGGCTACGCTGTGGCTGACCAGCCTGTTCTCGCCGAGAAGAAGGTGAGGTTCTACGGCGAGCCTGTGGCTCTCGTGGTCTCGGGCAACGGCTACTCTGCAGAGGATTTGCTTGAGAAGGTTGAGGTAGAGGTTGAGCCTCTGCCGGCTGTTTACGATGTTTTCGAGGCTATGCAGAACAGGGTCTTGGTGCATGAGGAGAAGGGCTCCAACATAGCGGTGACGGCTCAGGTGAGAAAAGGAGATGTCACGGTGGGTGAGCGTGAGTCGGATGAAGTTGTCGAGAAGACCTATGTCCTCTCGCCCCAAGACCATGTCTACATGGAGACTGAGGCTGCGCTGGCCATTCCCAGCATCGACGGCGTAACCGTCATAAGCCAAGCACAGTATCCACACCTCGCCCAGAAAACCGTCGCAAGAGTTCTCGGCATCCCATACAGCAAAGTCGCCATCATCCAGCCCGCCATAGGAGGCGCCTTCGGCGGAAAAGACGACATGGGCCCTATTGTCTCGGCACAGGCAGCTCTGGCATGCTGGAAACTCGGTAAACCAGTCTACCTACAGTACAGCCGTGAAGAAAGTTTTACGAGTCACTGCAAACGCGACCCAGCGGTAATCAAATGCAGAACAGGCGCCTCCCGAGACGGCTTGCTCAAGTTCCTGGATGCAGAGGTTATTTTCGACAGCGGCGCCTACGCCAACCGGGGCCCCTACACACTCTGGCGAGCATGCGTCCATGTCTCCGGGCCCTACCGGATACCGCACGTAAACGTCGTCGGCAAACTTGTCTACACAAACAAGGTCTATCAGGGGAGCTTTAGGGGGTTCGGTAACCCGCAGGCAGAGTTCGCGGCGGAGAGGCAGATGGATGAGCTGGCCCGCCGCCTAGGCATAGACCCGATAGAGTTCAGGCTCAAAAACCTCCTAAGACCCGGAGACCTCTCAGCCACCTCTCAGCCCATGCCCGAGGACACCGGAATCGCGCCACTCGTCGAAAAAATGAGAAACCAGCTACACATCCCCAAGAAGAGGAGAGAAAATGGCTACCAGTATGGTTATGGCTTCGCCGTCGCTTGGCACGGCATAAGCACAAGCCGCGGCGTGCCTGACTGGGGTTCGGCGACCCTGACCGTGTTGAGGGATGGAAGCGTGGTGGTGTCAAGCGGCATAGTGGAGTTTGGTCAGGGGACACATACCGCGATTAAGCAGGTTGTGGCGGAGGTTTTGGGTATACCGTATGAATGGGTGAAGCTCGAGGGAGGAACAAGCTATGCACCCGACACAGGTGCGACGCATGGCTCCCGTGGATTGACTCTCGGCGGCTCGGCCGCTCTTGTGGCAGCGGGCCGTGTAAGAAAAAGGGTTGTGAAGGTGGCTGCTGAGATGTTGGAGGCCAACCCTGACGATATCGAGATAGCTGACGGTAAAGTGTTTGTGAGAGGCGTGGAGAACAAGATGCTTGACTGGCGCGACGTCGTCGCCGCATGTTACTCCAAGGGTGTGGACCTCACCTCGAGCGGCTACTTTTTCCTGAAGAAAGACAAGTTCGACGAGTCGCGGGGACAGGGCCACGCCTACACCGTCTACTCATTCTCCGCCGTCCTGGTAGAGGTTAGGGTGGACACTGAGACGGGCAAGGTCGAGGTAACGAACGTTTGGCCCGGAGCAGCATGCGGCAGAATAATCAACCCCGGCATAGCTTTGGGACAGATACATGGCTCGGTGGTCCAGTCTCTCGGATACTCGTTGACCGAGCGCATGGTGTTCGAGGAGGGGAGGCTTCTTACGGCGAGCTTGATGGATTACCTCATCCCCTCGGCTGCGGAGACACCGCGGATACATGACCCAGTCTACTATGAAGACATCTGCCCACACGGGCCTCTCGGAGCCAAGGGCTTGGCTGAGCTGGCTCTCATCCCCATTCCCGCGGCCGTGGCCAACGCCATCAAAGACGCAATAGGAGTAGATGTCGACGAAATCCCCGTAGTCCCCGAGAAACTAGTCAAGCAGCAGCGCAAACGGTGAGGCAGCTATGCTGAAGTATGTTGCGAAAGATAGACCACGCCGAGACGCCGTATACCGTGTAACAGGCCGCCTCAAATACACAGCAGACATACAGCCCGCAAAAACCCTTCATGCAGCTCTTCTCCACTCACCCTATCCACATGCAGTCGTGAAGCAAATTGATGTCTCAAAAGCCTTGAAGACACCGGGTGTCGCAGCGGTTCTGACACCCTTCAACGTTCCGCAGCACAGGTTCGGCAGAACATTCTCGCCGGTGCCTTGGAAAGTCATATGTGATAGGAAAATCATAGACAGGGTTCAGCGGTTCGCGGGCGACATAGTCGCAGCCGTTGCAGCCGATTCTCCCGAAACAGCCTACGACGCCGTGGAGAAGATTGAGGTGGATTACGAGGTTCTCGACTATGTGGACTCTGCCGAGAAAGCTCTGCAACCGGATGCGCCGCTTGTCCACGACGAGATAGAGGTCGGCGGTGCTGTGAAGAAGCTGGAGAGCAACATCGGGTTCATGGACACCGTGGAGATAGGAAGCAGAGAAGACGCCTATTCACGTGTAGTCAAAACCTATGAGGACAGCTTCCGGACACAGATTCTCTACAACGCCGCCATCGAGCCCCGGGCTATGATTGTTTCACCGAGGCCAGATGGGACGCTTGACGTTTACTGCACCACGCAATCCATCCACGGAACACGTTACTGGCTCGCCAAAGCTCTTCAGCTGCCCATGAACAAGGTCGTGGTCCACGGCATGACACTCGGCGGCGGATTCGGCGCCAAGTACAACCTCGCCATACACGAACCCGTCATCGCTTACCTGGCCCAAGTCACAGGCCGCACAGTCAAATTCGTCTCGACACGTCAACAGGATTTCTACACGACCGCGCGGAGAGCCGCATACATGGATGTAAGACTGGGTGTGAGCCGTGAGGGCCGGATAGAGGCTATGGAGATGAGAGCTGTTCTCCAGAGTGGTGCCTACGCGGACCACATGCTGGAAGCTGTCACGTGCACGGGTGGATGGTTCATCTCCAGCTACGCAGCAGGCTACCGCTATTTTGAGGGCAAAGGCGTCTACACCAACCTGCCTGTGTGTGGTGCGATGCGTGGCTTCGGCAACCCGCAGCAAAACTTCGCCCTCGAATCGCTTGTCGACGAGATAGCGGAGGACCTCGGCATGGACCCTCTCGAGTTTCGTCTAAAGAATCTGCCACGTGTTGGCGACATCTACTATGGACAGGGACCGACGGTAACCACTGTTATAAGGTCGATGGCTCTTGAACAGGTTGCTCGGAAAACGGCTGAAGCGTTTGGGTGGACAACGGAGCGCAGAGTGGTTGATGGCGTGGCACGCGCCTGCGGAGTCGCTGTCGGCCATCACACATCGGGAACGGGTGGAGAAATGTCTGAGCAGCAGGACAGGCAGGAGGGCGCGGGCGTGGTGCTCAAGCTCAACGAAGACGGCACCCTTTCGCTGAACACCGCCATGGTTGAGATGGGCCCCGGCGAACATGAGACACTCGCGGCGATATGCGCCGAGGCGCTGGGAACAAGGCCTGAAGACGTCTACGTCGAAATAGGCAACACCCAGTACACGCCTTTTGACATGGGCACGCATGCTAGCCGCGGAACCTACGTTGGAGGACTCGCCGTTGTTTCGGCAGCCGAGAAACTGCGGGAACAGATATTGACGCAGGCCGCTGAGATGCTTGAATGCTCGCCCAAAGACCTGCGGATAGAGGATGGATGGGTCATGCATGTGGAGGACACGGATAAGCGGCTCAGCCTCTCGGCTGTGGCTATGCGGTTCAAGACAAGGAAAGGGTTTCTGCCTATAGCGGTCAGCGGCCTGAGACCCAACGCAGCGCCGCCGAGCTGGGCTGTTATCTTTGCACAGGTGGCTGTCGACCTCGAGACAGGCGCCGTGAAGGTAGAGAAAATCGCCGGCGGCTACGACATAGGAGTCGTCGTCAACCCTTCCGAGGCAGCGGGCCAAGCACATGGAGGAATAGCGACGGGCATAGGCTACGCGTTGCTTGAGGAAGTGGTTGTGCAGGACGGGAAATACATCAACCCAAGCTTCATGGACTACCTGCTCCCCAGCGCCACCGACGCCGCCGAGACACTGGTCTTCTTCGCCGACTCCACCGACCCCTACGGCCCATTCGGAGCCAAAAGCATAGGCGAGCTGGCCACAAACCCCGTCGCATCAGCCATCGCCAACGCCGTCTCCCATGCCATAGGCAAACGGGTGAAAAAGCTCCCGCTAACCCCTGAAACGGTTCTTAAAACAGTCAAACTTTTTTAGACGACTCTCCGATGTTTTCTCGTGAATTTTTATGCGTAAAGCGGTGCTGATTAAGGGAGATGGCACGGGTCCTGAGCTGGCTGCTGCGTTGAAGAAGGTTTTGGAAGCCGTCTCTCCACCCCTCGAGATTATTGAGTGTGAGGCTGGCTCGGAGTGGTGGATGAAGCATGGCGGTAACAGTATGATACCTGCGGAAACATGGGAGGCCATCAGGTCAAGCGACGCATGCTTCAAATCACCGACAACCACTCCACCTGACCCCAACGCCCCCAGAAGCGTCGCCGTCTCGATCAGGCAAGCCATGGACCTCTACGCAAACATAAGACCCATCAAAACCTTCAAGGGAGCTGAAAGCCCGCTTTCAAGCATTTTCGGGCCTTTCGACTTCGTCTGTGTCAGGGAGGCGACCGAGGGGCTTTACTCAGGGCTTGAGCACAGGCTGAGCGACGATGTCTCCATAGCCATAAGGAAAATAACGCGGCGGGGAAGCGAGAGGGTTGCGCGCTGGGCCTTCAAGATAGCGGCGGAGAGAAACTGGAGCAAAGTCATCGTCATAACCAAGCGCAACATCCTCCGCGTAACCGATGGCGTGTTCTGGGAAGCGGTTGAAACAGTGGCCAAAGAGTTTCCCGGCATAAGCTACGAAGAATACTACATCGACAACATGTCTCAGCAGCTGATTAAAAACCCCGACAGGTTTAACCAAAATGTTCTTCTCAGCACAAACCTCTTCATGGATGTTTTGTCGGAGGCTGCGGCGGGGCTGGTGGGCAACATCGGCATGGTTTACGCAGCGAACATCGGAGACCGCTACGCCATGTTCGAGCCGGCGCATGGAAGCGCCCCCAAATACAAGGGCATGGATAGGGTGAACCCGACGGCGACAATCTTGGCAGGAGCATGGATGCTGAAATATCTCGGACTCAACAAATACGGCGAAGCAATCGAGAAAGCAACCGAGCAAGTCATAGCCGAGCACAAGGTTGTAACCGTCGACCTGGGAGGAACCGCGAAGACATCGGAGATGGCCGCCGAAATAGCTAAAAAAGCTTCGCAAATAATTTCCTAAAAAAATTATCCATAATTGTTATAAATCATCATATCCCTAATTTTTATGTAAAAATGCCTCTTGAGGCAACAGTCTACATCAGGAAGAAACGTCACGCAAGCGGAAAAACCTATCTCTACATACACATCCCCTCAAAGATAGCTTCTGACAGCATGTTCAAGTTCCGCGAAGGCGACAAGCTGAAAATGGTTGTCGACCCACGGAGAGGACGCATAATCTTGGTCAAGCAGATGAAAAAGTGATGAAGAATAATTACCGTTAAATTCTGGGTGCAAGCAGATAAGTGATGTATGGGCGCTGACGTGGATGTTGATGTTGCGGTTATTGGCTCGGGGCTTGCGGGTCTTCGGGCCGCTATAGAGGCGGCTCGTGTGGGCCGCGATAAGGTTGTTGTCGGTGTTTTCACAAAAACGCAGGTGATGCGTTCACATTCGGTTTCCGCGGAGGGTGGCACGGCTGCTGTTCTCTATCCCGAGGAGGGTGACAGCCTTCAGTCTCACATGTATGATACGGTCAAGGGCTCGGATTTTCTCGCCGACCAGGATGCGGTGGAGCTGTTTGTGAAAAAAGCGCCAGAAGAGATTCTGCAGCTTGAGCGTTGGGGGATGCCGTGGGCGAGGAGAGAGGATGGAAAGATTGCGCAGCGCTTTTTCGGTGGACAGAGTTTTCCACGGGCCTGTTATGCGGAGGACAAGGTTGGGTTCTTTGAGATGAGCACCCTCTATGACACGGCTCTCAAATTCGATAACATCCATTTCTATCCCGAGTGGGCGGCTGTAAGCCTCTTGGTGGAGAACGGGAAGTTCAAGGGGCTTGTGGCCCTCGAGCTAAAGACGGGAAAAATACACACAGTCTCGGCTAAGGCGGGTGTTCTCGCCACAGGAGGCGCGGGCAGGCTCTATTCTTTCGCAACCTTCGGATACTCCTCAACACCCGACGGCCTCTACATAGCCTACCGAGCTGGCGCACCGCTCAAAGACATGGAGTTTGTCCAGTTCCATCCCACAGGCCTCGTCCCATCAGGCATCCTGATAACAGAGGCAGCGCGCGGAGAAGGAGGCATACTCACCAACGCCAACGGTGAAAGGTTCATGAAGAGATACGCTCCCGAGAAGATGGAGCTCGCGCCACGCGACATCGTCTCACGCGCCATGTATAACGAGATTACCGAGGACCGTGGAGTAGAGGGCCCCGGCGGCGTCAAATGTCTATATCTTGACCTAACTGTGCTTGGTGCGGAAAAAATCAAGAAAAAGCTGGCTGGCATACGAGAATACTGCATGCGTCTAGCCGGCATAGACCCCATAAACGAACCCATCCCCGTTAGGCCCGTGGCTCACTATTACATGGGAGGCGTTGACACAAACATCGGTGGAGCAACAGCCGTCAAGGGCCTCTGGGCGGCGGGCGAGGTTGCCTGTGTCTCCATCAACGGGGCCAACAGGCTTGGCTCAAATTCTACAACCGAGTGCCTCGTATGGGGCGCCATCACAGGGAAAGCAGCCGCGGAACATGTCCTCGCCAACCACAACCATTCACCGGTCAACAAATCCGACGCCGCAGCCATAGAGAAACATATCTACGACGAGCTATTGGGCAAAGCACCGAAAGAAAACCCCTACGACATCAGACAAGAGCTGCAGACAACGATGGAGCAAACCTGCCACATATACCGCGAGGAAAAAAGCCTCCTACAAGGCATCGACGCTGTTAGAAAAATCAGGCAAAAACTATTCAGAGGAGTGGTTGACAGCAGCCGCTACTACAACACCAACCTCATGAACGTGCTCGAGATAGAGATGATGATCGAGGTCGCGGAAGTAATTCTCATATCGGCTTTGAACAGGAAAGAGTCGCGTGGAGCACATGCACGCCTCGACTACCCCAAACGAGACGACATCAACTTCCTCAAACACACCCTCGCATACTACACCGAGGACGGGCCGCGGATAGAATACATAAGCCCCGTCATCACAGAATACGCGCCCACGGAGAGGAGGTATTGAGGAGATGAGCAGGCTATCCATAGCTCTAAAAACATGGCTGATACCCGTCCGCTATGGGCTGGAGCGCTGGAGCTACACTCTACAACGCGTCTCCGGTGTCGCGATCATACTTTTCTTCGTAATGCACATCGCGGAGACAGGAAATGTTGTCGGAGGCCCGACGGTCTGGGCCATTCCACCCTACGAGTATGCGCGGCAGGTCTGGAACGAGACCAAAGAGTTTCTCGCCAACCCAATCTTCGACATAGGCCTCGTTCTCCTCGCCTTCATGATATTCTTCCACACGTTCAACGGAATACGCCTAACCCTCGCCCACTTCGGCCTGCTGCTGGAGAAGCCGAAACGCCCAGAATACCCCTATCACCCCGGCTCGATGTCAAAAGCCCAGCGACTCCTCTTCTGGATAAGCATCGTGTTGGCGACCGCGGCAATCATCTATTCTCTGGACGTGTTCTTTAAGGTGCTTCAGATATGAGAGAGAAAACTGTTCAGCTGCTTCATTACATAACGGGGATTGGGATACTGGTGGCTGGGGCTATTCACCTAGCCACGGTCTTTCTCCTCAGCCCCTATGAGGCGAGTATGGCTTTCGACGGACACCCCTTCTCCGTAATCGCGGTCTATCGCAACATACTGCTGGCCGCATCTCTGCAGGCCCTGCTTATATTCGTCGCATTCCACGGCTTCAACGGCGTCCGAACAATCCTCTCGGAGCTGTATCAAGGGAAAACATATCTCCGCGTGGTTAACATAGCCGTCACGGTCGCCGCCTTGGCCGTGGTGATATATGGCACACGCACCATAGTAATAGCTCATTTGTTGTAGAGGTGGATGCTATGCAGGATGTAAGGTTTAGGGTTTTCCGCTACGACCCCGACAAAGATGGGCGCAGAAGCTACCAGACATACACCGTGCCAACATTCAAGGGAATGACGGTTCTTCAAGGTCTCCTACATATCAAGGAAAAGATAGACCCAACGCTGTCGATAAGATTCTCATGCAGAATGGCGACATGCGGCTCCTGCGGCATGATGATAAACGGGCTGCCACGGCTCGCCTGCTACACCTTGATAGAAGAGCTGAAGACACGCACAATCACCGTCGAGCCGCTCCGCAACCTCCCCATAATCAAAGACCTCGTAACAGATTTCGAGGAATTCTTCAGCAAACACCGATGGGTCAAACCCTACCTCATAAGACTCGACACATACGAGCAGGAGAAAAGCAACGTCTCCTACCTGCAGAGCGACGAAGAGCTTGAACGCTACATCCAGTTCGCATACTGCATCAAATGCGGCCTCTGCTACGCCGCCTGCCCCGTGACAGCGACGGACAAGGAATTCCTCGGGCCACAGGCCCTCGCACAGGCATACCGCTACTACGCCGACTCACGTGACGAAGGTGGTGTGGATAGGCTGAGACCACTCGCCGAGGGAAGCCGGCTGCTGCGATGCCATTTCGCGGGCTCATGCAGCAAAGTCTGTCCAAAAGGCGTCGACCCCGCTCTCGCAATCCAGATGCTGCGCCGAGAAGTCCTCCTGAGAACATAACTCTTGAACCCGCTGACGCTGCTGATACATCCGTCAAAAGCCAAAACCATAGAGGGTTCACGGGAAATCAGGAAAGCGCTCATAGTTTTCACTTTGGCGGCGCTCAGCCAAGCCGCGGTCGCCATCTACATCTACCGCTTCAAAACAGTTTACGAGATAGCTCTGGGGCCCTACTCGATTGTTGAGCTGGAGCTTTTTCAGCTGGATTATTTGCTGATGGCGAGCCTGACAACGGTCTTCATCGCACTCGTCATCATCGTGGGCGTCGGCCGAATACTTGGCAGGCTTCTGGGCAAAAACCATGCGTCGATGCGTGACTTTCTCACCGTTTTCCTCTACCTCTTCACGGTCTTCGCCATGGTTAATGTGGCCATTTTCGCGGCATCAATCCCCTCAGCACCCGAGAAATACTACGTATTCGGTGCACAATTCTCGGACGTGATATTCCGAAACGCGACGCTGACATGGGTTGACGGAGACATAGCGAGAACCATCGAGACTGAGCTGCTATACGCGAAGAGAGCCAACGTGACACGGGTGCTAAGCGATGGGAAAATGGTTGAAACAGGGGCATACACCGCGGATGAGATACAGCGAATAATTGCGGAGAGCGCTCTCACGGTTTCTCTTCAAAACCCCTCCGCCCCACCATACAGCTTGCCTGATAAAATTACTTTGGAGGATTTTGTTTTCCGCGACATCGCTCCTCGGAACACGCTTATCACATCCATAGCGGCGGTTAGTGAACAGCCCGGCGCATTCATCCCCATCATCAGCGTTGTGAAAAACTTTGCATGGCGCATTCTTATGTCCATCTACACAGGCCTATTCGTCATGTATCTGCACAACACGTCACGTAAATCAGCTTTTCTCGTGATGCTGCTAACTTACCTCGCAGTAGCTAACCTTGTTCCAGCGATTTCCTAAGCTTTCCAAGCGGCGTAATCTCACCCATCATGACACGGGTTGATGAAACGGGCTGTCCATCCTCAGCCACCACGAGGGGGCATATCCTGATATCGAGCGTGTTAAGGTTCCGCTCCGTCCTCTTCATGTTTATCTCCGATGCACGATACGCTGTTGCTGGGCTTGTGACGATGAGCTCGACGGCGGGGTCCTCAAGCGTTGGGCCATAAGGGTCCTCGAGAGCAGTTATCCTAGCTCTCTCAAGCCATCCATATTTGCTGAGAAACTCACGCAGCTGCCTAACCCTCTGCTCATAGGACGGTATCGGATATTTTTTCCCCAGTTTTGCGGCAAAGCTGTCGGATGTGACGCCGACAATAACTTTCTCCGCTTTGGTGAACGCTTCGGCGAGCAGCGCCATGTGCCCTACATGGATGACTGAGAAGGTTCCGCCAAGAGCCGCGAGACCATAATCAGTGTCCCGTTTCCCGGCACAGTTCTCCAACATCGCCAAAACCTCTCCACCGGTTTTACGCAATTCCCAGAGAATAACCATCGCCTCTCCCCTGGTTACACCAAGTCGCGCAACCACCTCCTCGACAGAGATGTCAGGCTTCGCCAGCAACAGCTTATCCCTTACATACGCCATGTGGTTACGGTAAAGTGGAAGAGCCCTGACAGCCTCGACCAAAGTCATCCAATCAGCCGACAACCCGGGATAACACATCCACCAACAGCTGGCGAAAGGTGGTTTAAGAGTTTCTCCACAGTAAGCGGTTGGACGCGGGGTGTTGCGAAAAACTTATTACACCTACAAAAGATGTGAAAAACGGCGGAATGGCAGCTGATACCGACTACATGGAGAAGGCCTTGGCAGAACAGCTGGAATACTGTGAAAAAATGCTTGAGATGGAGGCGCGTCTTGACCTCGTTGTCGCCATGCTTGAGGAGATAATCAACGAGCTCTCCACGCCGAAGACATGGCTCAGCGAAGAAAAACGCAGCACACTCCTCGAGAGAGCCAAAATATCCTACTACAGGGCCAAAACCCTTCTCTACCTCGCCGAAACAACCCGAGGCACAAAATTCTAACCAAGTTTAGCAACGGTCTCCACCGCATATCATAAACCTCTCTGGAAACCTTTCGAACGTTTCTGAACGGTTTTGAGGCTTTCTATCTGGGGCAAGGTTTTTCGGCATCTCTTCGCAGATGAGATGCGATGAGGGCTTCGGTGTTTATGGCGGTTTTGCTGACGACCGCCGTCCTAGCTACTGTTGCCTTGGCTGCGGCTCAGGAGCTGTCCGACATGTCGCTGGGGCAGAGGATTACCGAGGAGCTGAGGTCAATAGTTGTGGAGCATAGGGAAGCGGTTAGGGAGGCGTTGCTCGAGTTCAAGTTAAAGCTGGAGCAGATAAAGGAGAACAAGACGGAGCTGATAGCCCAGTTTCTCGAAGAACGGCAGAATAGAATGGAGCAGATTAGGGCAGAAATAGAGAACCTACGGCAACAATACCTCGCGGGAAACATCACAAAAGACGAGTATGTGGCGTCTTTGAAGGTGCTGCAAACAGAGCTCAAAGCCCTGGCAAAGTCATCCGAGAAACTCGGCCAGAAAATGCAGGAGCTCGTGAAAGACATTAAGGAGGCTGTGAAGGAGAAGGTCGAGAGGCTGCGGGAAATAAACAGAGAGTTTGGCCAGAGGGTTGCGGAGGAGGCCAAGAAGTTGGGTGACCTGGCTAGGGAAGAAGCAGAGAACCAAGGGACAGACAACGGCAGGGGGAGAGGCCAAGGCAACCCGCATAGAGACAATTCAACAGAGACAAACAGCGTCAACAATAGTGACAGAGGGCAAAACAACACTGCTGACGAGCGGCCCGGCAACCCGCATCACGGCAACGCAACAGACACGGACAGAGGAAGAGGACAAAACAACAACGGCGACAACGGGCCAGGTAACCGGAATAACAACCAGCATCAAGACAACGCAGCTGACACAGGGAACAACGGAAATAGAGGAAGAGGACGCGGCAGAGAATAACACACCAAACACGGGAAAGCTATATACATACAGATGCATAACCTCTCCACATGATTATCACTCTTTTTCTATTGCTCATGGTCGCGGCCTCGCAGCCAGCTCCATACGCCACCCTCTATGTGGTGGAGCTCGGTGCTGATGGTTCAGCGACTTGGCAGATATCTCACGCTTTCCCACTAGGTTCCGTTGAGGAGGCTGAAGCGTTCAAGACGGTGGCTTCAAACATGTCTCTGCAGAGTGGCGATTATCTGGCGAGGGTTGAGAGGCTTGTCTCCGATGCCGCGGCTGCCACGGGTAGGGAGATGATGGTTGAGGATTTTCATGTTGAGCATGAGGTTGTTGAAACGGTTAGCGGGATGCTTGGCGTTGTTAAAGTGGTGTTTCGGTGGAGCGGGTTCGCTAAGAGGCTGGACAACGGGCTCGAGGCCGGAGATGTCTTCGTCGGTGGAATGGTTCTTCTCGACGGTGAAACACTTAGAATCTCTTTTCCCTCTAGCTACAGGGTTGCCGAGGTCAGGCCCACACCCGACGGCATAGGCGACGGGTTTGTCGAATGGAGGGGGCGCAGAGTCTTCGGAGAAAAAGAACCACACATCATTCTATCCTCGTCCAACACTGTTCCTGCTCCGCCCAGCTTTCTTCAGAACAGCTGGATAATGTTTCCGGTTCTGTTTTCCATAGGCGTCGTGGCAGCGGTTGCTTTGTTTGCCAAGCGTCGTAGGCGTGTTTACGGTGATGAGCTATTGGTTGAACGTGTTGTGGCTGTTCTTAGGCGTCATGGCGGGGAGATGAAGCAGTCGCAGATAGCGCGGGAGCTTGGGCTGCCGCGTTCAACGGTCAGCACGGTGATGAAGGTTTTGGAGGAGCAGGGAAGGGTCTCGAGGGTTAAGATGGGCCGGGACGTTGTCGTGAAGCTGCGGTAACGATGCTTCACCGGCGGTGGTTATACCAGCCCTCCATCTTCTCCCAGCTCCAGCCATAGCTCGAGGGAACAGCATATCCAAAGACTATACAGCCCCTCCACACAGCATACTGAGGCTCGGCTGAAAGCTTCACAACAGGGTTCTCGACACCCCTCTGCCTCAGCTCATGTGTGAGACGTGTCTCGCTGTCAACCGCCACCCCGCGTAGCCTCTGCGGAGCCTGCCATGAAAAGTTCCCACCCGAGAGAATAACCTGGCTGTAGAGGAGAGGCTGGAGCTCCGTGGGACATTTTTCGACGGCTTGGATGATTGTGTCGGCTATGCTGAGTGTGCCGTAGAAGACCACGTCACCGACCTTCGTGTCAGCGGGCTTCGGCATTCCTCTCCTATGATAGCTCTCGAAGATTTCGTGGTTGGGGTTGAAAACGTATTCGCCGATCAGGAAACGCATCCACGAATCTTTTCCGAGGTCGATTTTTATCCGTGTCCCCGGAGGCTGATACACCGTCTTCAACTCGTCTGGATAGTTTTTCGCGAAAGCCAGCGCCTTATCAAGCTCCAGTGGCAGAAGCCCTATGTTTTCCTTGACTTTTCTCACAAGGGCCTCTTCTTTCACCAAGTCACCATAACCCGCGTCCTTGAGTATCTCAGCGGTTATGGCGTTGGCCGCGCCTCCTCCTCTGTTGAGCGCGATGACGGCTTCGCGGATGGGTGCCCGCGATATCGGCGAGACCTGTGTGTTGCCGTGTCCGCTCTCGACCACGACGCATGAGGTTTGCTTATGTGCTATCGCGACGGCGAGAGGCTGGGGAATTATTGTCGAGGAATGGATAAGACCTTCTGCGGCCAGCTTATCATAGATGCTGAAGAGCCGTTCATACATGTAGCGGGGAGCTGTTGCGGATAGTGCTGCGACGACGTAGAATCCTTTGAACCCGAAGCCGCCGGGCTTGAACTCGGCGAGGCTTTGGCGAGTCAGCTCCTCGACAACACGCCACGCCCTTTCATCATCCCGTCCAATCGCCCCACTCCGCATAGGGTAAACAAGACGCGTCGAAAGCTCCGACCCCGCTCCGAGAAAAAGCGTAACATCCTTACCCACTACAACCTCCTTTTCCACACCCAGCAGCTCCGATACAATAGACTTCTCCGGAAAATATCCCCTGTTGGCCGTTACGAGAGGCCTGTCACCCTGCGTGATGGGGCCGTACTTGAAGTCACTTGTTCCATAGTCGCATCCAAACACATAACGCCTCCGATAGTCCTCGTCGAACATCTACAAAACACCTATCCCCGCTGTATTATACTTCATTTCTTGCCTGACAAAAGCTCCACCCATGGATTGTCCTCGATAAAGGATGGAAGATTATCCGGCTTCTTCGGCTTTTTTGCCCTGCTCTCGGCTCTCGCCTCGGGGGCTGTGGGCTGCGGGATGGATTGAGTCGGCTGAATCGGCTGTCTAGCCATCTCCTCAACTCTTCTCTCCAAATCCTCGACGCGTCGCAACACCTCGGCCAACATGTTTTCAAGCCTCTCCACACGCCCAACATCAATAGAGGGTTTCTCCGATATAGTAGATTTCTCCTCATCAGAGGTTTTGCCTACAAGACCGGCTTCAACTATTTCTACAACGTCTCGCTCATCATACACCAGCACACCTATCTTGTTAACTCTGAAAGCGTAGTCGCCGACCCGCGAGACAAACGCCATAGGCAGACACACATAGGCAAGTTTGCCGCCACCCGACTCCATCGCCGCCTGAATAATCGTAGCCAGCATCTCATCCCTGCTGGCCAGCTCGTCCACAACCCTGACAATAGATTCAGATTCACCACATAAAAAACGCAGAAAACCATCGGCTACAGATTTCTCCACAACCCTGCACCCCCTCGCAGCAAAATGGCTCTCAATCCACTTCATCAAGACACTGCGGGCCGGCATCTCCACGCACAGTATCTCTTGGATAGGGATAAGTTTTTCTAGGCGAGAGCCCTCTGCTTGGCTTCTCTATGCACCTCAATCACTTTAGCCAGCAGCCTCGACTTGAGCTCCCGCCACTGTGTTACCGGCGCCTCAAAAGTGACGACAACGATGTAGTGAGTTTTATCGCTCTGCTCCTCGAGATAGATGTCCTTGATCTCGGGAAACTCTGAGAGGGCTTCCCTCAAGTTGTTCAAAACAGTTTCGGGGCTGATGTCGATGGGAAACTCGTATCGGAGCTTTCTTTCGCGCTCGGTGACCTCTGAGTAGTTGGCTATCGCGGAGTTGGCGAGGATGAGGTTGTTGGGAATCTTGATTACCAATCCATCGTCTGTGACAAGGGTTGTGTACATGAGGCTCATGTTTTCCACGACACCTGTATAGGCTGGGATGACGTAGTCTCTTGAGAAGAATTTGTAGCCGGGTAAGAAGGCCCATTGATAGGGGACGCTGCTCGTGACGACCGCTATCCTGTCGCCTAACTTGAAGGGCCTTGACGTCAGAAGTATGATTCCAGCGATGACGTTTGACAGGGTTGTCTGACCGGCGAAACCTATCACAAGCCCTGTGACCGTTCCGCCTGCGAGAGCTGTCTCAGGAGGTATGCCCAGCGTAGACAGCACGAAGACCGCTATCAAGATGTAGCCGATTATTTGGATGATGAGGCCGCCTCCGACAGCCTGCTGGCCAACAAGCGGCCTAAAGGTTTTGACCACGTGTGAGGACGTTATTCTGATGAGGTATATGCCCACAAGCACTACAGAAGCAACAACCACAATTCTCTCCGCAAGCGGAGGCAAGTAGCCAAGGTTCACCAGAGCAAATATGGTGAGATAGAGGCCAACAGCCAGAAAAACTCCTAGGACAAACCGTATCTTGAACCCGGCCATACATCCAATAACCAACCGGAAACTTATAAATCGATACAAATTGATGTAAAGCGGACAACCCCCTCATGTTAAGGAAAATTGCAGAGTTTCTCTCCAACGGTTTGAAGAGCATAAGGCTGAGTCTCGAGATATCGGGTACGAACGTTGCTGTCAGGAGATATTTTTTCAGCAACTCTTTTGACGGTGTCTTGACTGTTACGGGGCTTTGTCTAGGAGCAGCTGTTGCGCCGGGGACGAGGGTTTCTACGGTTGTTTTCGCGGGACTCGGAGCATCTATAGCCATGCTTGTATCGGGCTTCACCGGTATCTATGTGACAGAGAGCGCCGAAACACGGAGAAGAGTGAGGGAGATTGAGGAGTCCATGCTCCGCGACGTCAGCGACACAATCATCGGGAGGGCGGGATTGGTCGGCCCTCTCATCGCCTCGCTCATCGGCGGCCTATCCACATTTCTTCTCTCGATTACAGTGTTGCTGCCATACATAGCGAGTCTCTACATAGATGAGCTGCAGCCTTATGCTATGTTTCTCTCTCCGGCGGTGGGGATGTTGCTGCTGTTTGTGCTAGGAATGTTTCTTGGAAAATTTTCAAAAATTGAAATGGTTAAGACGGGGTTGAAGATGCTGGGTATGGGAATTGTCACAGCTGTGATGATATTGTTGATGGAGATGCTTCTCAACCTGTGAGAAATTTGTAGAGCTCGTCTGGTTTGAAGACACCTTTCTCCGTGATTACCGCGGTGACAAGCTGTGGAGGCGTGATGTCGAAGGCATAGTTAATGGCCCTTGTTCCCGGCGGCGTGATTCTCTCACGTCCCACGTAATGCACCTCATCCTCCGACCGCTCCTCAATCACCACCTCGTCGACTGTTTTATGCAGGTCTATGGTTGATGTGGGGGCGGCGACGTAGAAGGGTATGTTGAAGTGATGTGCGTTGACCGCGGCGGATAACGTGCCTATCTTGTTTATGACGTGGCCTGTTTTGGCGAGGATTCTGTCGGCGCCGACGACGACGCAGTCTATCATGCCTCTTGACATGAGGAACGCAACCGCCGTGTCGGGCACAACGTAGAACGGTATCTTGAGTGTTTTGAGCTCAAAAGCTGTGAGCTTTGCTCCCTGCAGACGTGGCCTTGTCTCGCTGGCGTAGACGAGGATTTGTTTCCCCGATTCATGCGCATACCTGATTACTCCCAAAGCTGTGCCGTATCCGGCTGTGGCGAGGGCTCCCGCGTTGCAGTGTGTAAGTATCCTCGAGTTGTCGGGTATGAGTTCTGCGCCGAGTCTGCCGATGGTCTTGTTCATCTCCACATCTTCCCTGTGAATTTTTTGTGCTTCGTTGAGAAGCTCTTCCGCGATTTCTGCAGGCGACCCATCGATGTTCTCCGCCTTCTTCATCATTCTGTCAAGGGCCCAGAAGAGGTTAACGGCTGTTGGCCTGGTGGAGCCGAGGGTTTTCGCCGCTTTCCTCAGCTTGGTTAACAGTTGTTCACGTGTCCTAGCTCTTGAACGGAGCGCCGCCAAAGCCATACCATAAGCAGCGGCAACACCTATTGCAGGAGCACCACGCACAGCCATCTCCTTAATCGCCACAGCAACCTCGTCAACATCCCCACACCGCAGAAACTTTACACGAGCAGGCAAAAACCTCTGGTCAAGTAGAACAAGCTCACCCCGCCGCTCATCCCAGCGAATCGTCTCAACAGCCGGCAAACACCTTCACTCCAACAAACCTTTGTAGATATTTAATGATTTATAGTCTGGTGAAAATTGTGTCGTATGGTTTGAGTGAGGTTCTTGTTCTTGGCGCGGGTTTCGGAGGCTTGGCCGCGGCGGTGGAGTTGAGGCGTCTGCTTCCGCCTGAGCATAGCGTAACGGTTGTCGATAGACGGGATATGTTTTCGATGGGTTTCATGAACCTGTGGCTCATGGTTGGAGAGAAATCGATGCCTCGTGAATGCTTGTTCCCGGTTAGGGGTGTGGAGAAGCATGGTGTACGGTTTGTGAACGAGGAGGTGCTGGAGATAAATCCTGTCTCGAGAAGAGTTGTCACGAGCGGTGGTGTTTACAATCCTGACGTGGTTGTGGTTGCTCTTGGCGCCGAGTATGCTTTTGACGCTGTTCCCGGCTTCCGAGAACATGCGCACAACTTCTACGACCTGATGGGTGCCTACGCAGCACAGAACATGCTCAAAGACTTCACCCACGGCCACATAGCCATCCTCATAGCTAAACCACCTTACAAATGTCCACCAGCTCCCTATGAGGCAGCCCTACTCCTCGACTCTTACATGAGGCGAAGAGGCCTGCGCGACAAGGTTGAGATAGATGTCTACACTCCTGAGCCGCAGCCGATGCCCGCCGCAGGGCCCGTCGGCAAACGTGTTGAACAGTTTTTGACCGAGCGTGGAATAGGGTTTCATCCCCGTAAACAAGTTAAACAGATAGTGGATAGGAGGATTGTGTTCGAGGATGGAGAGGCCCCGTTCGACCTGTTGCTCGGTGTCCCGCCACATCGGGCCCCGAAGCCTGTTAGAGACTCGCCTCTCGTCGATGAGACAGGCTGGATACCTGTAAACCCTCAGACAACGGAGACAAGATTCAGAAACGTCTACGCCATAGGCGACATCACATCGGTTAAGCTGCCCAACGGAATGTTTCTACCCAAGGCAGGTGTCTTCGCCGAAGCGATGGCCTTGACCGCGGCACGACGCATAGCCTCCGCTCTCCAGAACAAGCCAGCCGAAGAGCTGTTCAACGGCGTGGGTTATTGTTTCTTCGAGGTGGGCGACGGCCAAGCCGGCAAAATCGTGGCCAATTTCTTCGCCGACCCGGCTCCATCAATAATGTTTGAGCCACCGTCTCCAAGGTATAGGGATGAGAAGGTTGAGTTCGGAAACGTTAGGCTAAGCAGCTGGCTGCTGTAGCTTATCCGCTCATGATGCGTCGCAGGACATACTGGAGTATTCCGCCGTGTCTGTAGTATTCGACCTCGATTTTTGTGTCGAGACGTGTGATGACGTTGAATTTCTTGACTTCGCCGTTGTCGCTGACTGCTTCGACGGTGAGCTTCTTGCCGGGTGTTAGGCCCTCGGATATGCCACGTATGGTGTAGCGTTCGCGGCCGGTGAGTCCGAGCTGACGCCATCCCTCTCCTTCCATGAACTGGAGAGGCAGAACACCCATGCCGACGAGGTTGCTTCTATGGATGCGTTCATAGCTCTCCGCAATAACAGCCCTGACTCCGAGGAGTCTCGTGCCCTTTGCCGCCCAGTCCCGTGAGCTACCCGCTCCATACATCTTCCCCGCTAAAACAATCAAGGGAACACCCGCCTCCCTGTAACGCATCGCCGCATCATACACAGTTGTCACCTCGCCGGTCGGATGATACACCGTCCACCAGCCCTCTTTACCCTCCACCAACAGATTCTTCAGCCGTATGTTCGCAAAGGTTCCACGTATCATGACCTCGTGGTTTCCTCTTCTCGCACCATAGGTGTTGAAGTCTACGGGGTCAACTCCCTGCTCAATCAAGTATTTGCCTGCTGGACTGTTTACCGGGATTGCGCCCGCGGGTGAGATGTGGTCAGTTGTGATGCGGTCGCCGACTAGGATGAGGACACGTGCATCAGCTATGTCCTCAGGCTCCCGCGGTGTCTTCGGCATGTTGATGAAATATGGCGGCTCACGGACGTAGGTGGATTTCTCATCCCACTGGAAAACCTCTCCAACAGGGGCGGGCAGCCTCTCCCACCGCTCCTCACCCTTCAAAATGTCGGCGTATTTTTTGATGAAAAGCTCCGGTGTAACGGCTTGGTTGATGACCGACTTTATCTCCTCGAGGCTGGGCCAGATGTCGCGGAGATATACAGGTTGACCGTTTGAGCCGATGCCGAGCGGCTCGTTGAACATGTCGATGTCTATGCGGCCAGCGAGCCCGTACGCGACCACCAGCATGGGTGACATGAGGTAGCTGGCTCTCACATGCGGGTTTATTCGGCCCTCGAAGTTTCTGTTTCCGCTTAGCACGGCGACGGTGTAGAGGTTTCTCTCCTTTATCTGCTGAACAATATGCTCGGGCAGTGGGCCGCTGTTGCCTATGCATGTTGTACAGCCGTAGCCCACCAGGCTGTAGCCAAGCTTCTCGAGATAAGGTGCCAGCCCCGCCTTCTCGAGATACTCTGTCACAGCCATCGAGCCGGGGGCGAGGCTTGTCTTTACGTAGGATGGTGTCCGTAGGCCTTTCTCCACGGCTTTTTTCGCAAGAAGCCCCGCTCCAATCATCACCGAGGGGTTGGATGTGTTGGTGCAGCTGGTTATCGCCGATATCACCACCGAGCCATGGGAAAGCCCATCAACTACGCTGCCTGTTTTCTTCTGCACCGTGGCGACAGATGCCCTCGCCGCGCCGCCCTCATAGCTCCACTCACGCTCGTTAACGTCATCAACAGCTATTCCAGCCTGTTTGAGGTAGGCCAGCATGATTTCACGCGTCCGTCGCTTAGCCTCCCTAAGCGGTATGCGGTCCTCGGGGTTTGCGGGCCCCGAGATAGAGGGCTCCACCGTTGACAGGTCAAGCTCCAGCACAGTGTTGTAAACGGGTGTTTCCAAGGGGTTGTAGAAGAGGCCCTGTATCTTCGCATACTCTTCGACGACGCGTATGTGTTCCTCCGGCCTGCCTGTCATGCGTAGGTAGTTGATGGTTTCACGGTCTATGGGGAAGTAGCCGATTGTTGCGCCGTATTCTGGGGCCATGTTCGCTATGGTGGCGCGGTCGGGGACGCTGAGCTTGGAGAGGCTTGGCCCGAAGAATTCCACAAACTTGCCCACCACACCGTGTTTCCTCAGCATTTCGGTGATTGTTAGGACAAGGTCCGTCGCGGTCGTGCCTTCACGCAGCTCGCCGACAAGCCTTACACCCACGACCTCTGGCGTCGTCATGTAGTATGGCTGGCCCAGCATAACCGCCTCCGCCTCAATTCCGCCAACACCCCATCCAACCACACCCAAGCCATTAACCATCGGAGTATGCGAATCCGTCCCCAACACAGTGTCGGGAAAAGCGGTCAACCCCCCGCCAAAACTCCTCACATCAACAACCTTCGCCAAATACTCCAGGTTAACCTGGTGAACAATCCCCCTACCAGGAGGTATCACGCGGAAGTTTCTAAAAGCATTCTGCGCCCACTTGAGAAAAACATAACGCTCTGTGTTGCGTCTGAACTCGTAGTCGAGGTTGAGGCTGAACGCCTCAGGTGTCCCGAAGAAATCGACTTGGATGGAATGGTCTATGACCAAGTCCACCGGAATGCTTGGGTTAACTTTCGAGGGGTCTTGGCCAACGCGTTTAACAGCGGACCGCATGGCCGCGAGGTCAACCAACGCAGGCACACCCGTAAAGTCCTGTAAGAGAACACGCGAGGGGAAAAACGGCACCTCACGCTTACCACCATGCAGATAATTGGCCGCCTCCCTCACATCATCATCCGTGCAGACAAACCCATCCTCGTTCCGCAGCACATTCTCCACAAAAACCCTGATACTGTAGGGAAGCTTAGCCAATTGAAATAAGCCCTGCTCCTCCAAAGCCTTCAGCGAATAATAACGCAGCCTCCTACCATTTACCACAAACTCCCGAGCGGCAAAGTCACGTAACAACTCAAAACCAAGTGATAGAAAGCATTTAATAAACCAGTTTTTCGCACCAGTTTATACGAGCAAAATTTTTTAGCGAGCATCGCTGATAAGCAGCTAATGCGGTCAGTCACCGTCTTTCTGGCGGTTCTCCTCCTTGTCGGTGGTCTGTCGCACGATGTTTGGGCTTTGTCTCCTCAGCAAAACATCGATGATTACCGTGTTCTACCCATCAAGGGAGAGCTTCCGGTTAACGTTTTCTTCTATGATGTGGACCCACGCTGGTTTGGCGTCAGAGACTTCCAAGAACTATACGACAACATTCTCGAGACAGGAATTATCAGGAGCAAGGCTCGCTCACAGATAGCTGCATTCAGCTCTGGAGAGAATCTTGCACCATTTGAGTTCGATGTGAAGCTGGAGTTCTTCCCTGTAGAAGACCCTCTCCCTATGTTGGAGGAGTTTCGGCAAAAAATGCGGTCACTCGTCTCGAAAACACCTTTCCAAATTTCGCAGAAGGCCGTGGAATTCGCGGTGGCTTGGGGAATACCGCTGTCTTGGACAGACCAAACCATAAGGGCCCGTGATGCTCTACGCGTCTTCGCAGACATCACAGAGAAATGGCTCAGCATCTATGCAGGAGGATACTCGGTTTTCGTCTTCTGCAGCATCCCCTTCATGGGCGGAGAAAGGCCCGCGATATACTACACATTCGGCCAGTCTCCTGACACAGGAAGATACTTGGCCGACTTCGGAATAACGATTTTCGGTGGACCATGGTGGGGAAGATACTACTACATCGACATCTGCTCACTGCCTCCGCCCCGTTTCAGGGATGTGATTAAACCCATCTACCTAATAGAGCCACCCGAAGAGAGAATAAACTATCTCGCCACACTGCTAGACCTTATCATCGACATGGGCGGGTTTGTGAAATCAACTATCTACCAGCCGAAATATGGTTTGCAGACGCTGGTGGATGTGGTGGTGATAGACGCCACTGTTGCAGGCGTCGGCTTCGACATGCTCGTGCGTTATTTCGACCCCGAGCTCATGCTCAAAGCCTACACAACCCTGATGCCATACAACAAGTTTAACATTAGACTCAAACGCGTCGACCTCGCAACAGTTCCAGAACTGAGAAACGCCCTCGAATTCACGCAGCAAGGCATCCTTCTCAAAACCTACAAAGCCTACGACATACTGAAACAGAGAGGATACATAGAGGAGGTTGGGCAGCAACGCTACACATACATGCCTGTCATCGTTCTTATCACTACCACGAACTCTTTCATCGAGGAGCCCGGTGTTCTTGGCAGAGCTTCTCCTGACCCAAGAGATCCAACCCAACCCCACCACGCCTCCGCAGCCGTCTACTATGAACACATGATAGAGGAGGGTATGACTGTTCTCGTAACACACGAGGCTGGGCATATCTTCGGGCTTAGACATCCACACGACGACTACGACGAATACCGCCAATCCGAGTCAAGCTTTTTCCCGCTGACATACTTTACCGAGACGATTATGAGCTACAGCAAGTCGTGGATTTCGGGGGTTGAGCAGACACTCGACTTCCCCAACACCTATCCAATCAGAACCTTCTACAGCATCTTCGACCTTGACAACATCGACCGCGCCACAATAATTCTCCTGCTACAAAACTATGAGCAAAACATGCAGACGATATTGTCGACCCTTCGGCAGAACAACATAAATCCCAACGACATACCGGAGCTAAACGAGGTATTGAATTCGGCGAAAACATTCGCCAAGATCGCGGTTGAGTACTTCAAAATGCACAAGTACTTCAACCGATTGGAATTCAAAGGTCTTGGTGCAGAGGTCAACACTGCCTTTGACGCCGCTTTTTCTGCTTGGCTATATACTGAGAACACCAAAAACTATGTCTTGCCCGGGTTGGTGGATGAGGTGAAAAGGCTGGGAGGAGAGGTTTCTAGGTTGACGGGTATACGTGAGCAGCTGAGAAGCGAGGTGGAAAAGGCTCAAAGAGAGCTCGAAGAGGCTAGGGCTGCTCTTGAAGAAAGGAAAAGAGAATTGGCAGGCGCCGAGGAGGAGGTTCGTCAACTTGAGGCAAGAGTCAGCGACGCCGAGACACGTGTCGCAAATGCTAGGGCTGCGAGGGAGGAGGTTAAGACTCTGGAGAATAGGCTGCAGCAGCTTTCAGCCGATGTGGATGCTCTTGACAAGAGGCTGGTGTCTCTGAGGGAGCAGAACAATCTGTTCATAGGTGTGGCGGTGGTGGGAGCGGTTGCCGTGGCTGGAGCAGCAGTCATAGGGAGAAGATTTTCTGCGAGGAGGCCTCAGCTTCCCCCACCTCCCCCGCCTCCACCAAGTTTCTAGCGTCTTCTACTCAGCAGAAAGACCCCTCCTGCTCCAGCGAATAAGACAACCGCCACCCCCATCATCACCATGTTCATGGTCTCTAGCTGGGTAACCTCGTTCCTCGCTTGACTAAGCTTTTGCTCCAGCTTATCCACCTCACTCTCGAGCTCAGTTTTTCTCTGCATCAACTGTGGGAGATCGGCTGCTTCTTTCTCGAGCTGGGCCAGCCTATCCCGGAGCTGTGCGGCCCTGTTCCGCGCCTCCACAATCTGCTGCGTAACCTGGTTAATCTGCTCCTCGGCCTCGGTCTTGGCTTGACGGGCTTGCTCCAAGCTCTGGGACAGTGATTCGACCTCTTGTCTAAGCTGCTCAATCTCAGGCATCAACCGCTTGTTCCCGAGCAGAACCGCCTCAACATAGAGTTTCATCAGGTCTGTGGCTGCCCATGCCATGAACGCGTAGTCGAAGGAGGTTTCCAACTGTGCACCAAGACCCTTGAAAGTCAGCCTGTCAAAGAAATTGTATCGCTTGAATTCCTCGACAGCCCTTCTAGCCCACTGGGTAGAAGTCGAAAGAACTGTCTTCAGCTGAGGCAGGTCGTCTGGACGCAGCCCAGCGTTGCTCAGTGTTTCGAGGATTTGGGCGTAGTTTTTCTCATAATCTTGGAGGAGAAGAGATATGGTGGCTCTATCGATTGCATCGAGGTCGAAGATGCTCCAATAGGTCCGCATCGGGTAAAAGCCTTCTCTGACAATTTTCCGCTTAACACCCTCTACCCAAGTGGTGCTGTAAACCATGAAAGTCTCCATAGAATCTGTATAAATCCATCTATACCACTTCTCCGATTCCGTTGATTCATCGAAATCGTCATGTGGGTGACGCAGACCCAGCGTATGTCCTATCTCATGAGCAACTGTTACAGCCAAACCTTCATACAGGAGTGAATAATAGGAGGCGGCGGCGGTTGCTGCCAAGGCATAGGCGGGGTTGTCGGGGTCTTCTATAGCCACACCTAAAGCAACTAAGTCCTCGATCACGACAGCTGTATCATGCTGAGTGACAACTATAATTGTTGGAATGTATTTGTAATCCGTTGTCTTGTTTGCAAGTATTCCAGCTGATTTGAGTACATTATAGGCCTCATAGGGGTCGAACGCCGCCACTAATTCCTTTCCTCTCCTAGTTTCTAGTTCAACTAGTTTTATGATGGAGGCGAACCCAGGGACCTCGTTTACGTTGTAGAGTCTTAGACGGAAGTTGTAAAAATTGTAGGGTGTCAAGGTTCTGAGAGATGAATCAGTTATCTCTATGTCGAAGGATTTTACTAATCGGTCAAAGTTGAGCCCTAGCCCGGAAGCGTCTATAACAATCACGTCGATTAATATCTGCAGGTTGTAGAAGGGATAATAGATGTTTGATTTTACGAACTGGAGGTCGATAAGCTCGTCAACGTATCGGGAGAGCAGCTGAAGCCCTTCCTCCGTCGACTTCAACGCTGAGACAGGTGGGTAATCCTTTTCGTTGACGTGTCGAGCGCAAATGTCGACGAATACATAGCGCCCCCACCACGGTCCACCATACATGTTTAGGTAAAGCACTCCTCCCACCTTTCCTGTCTCGGGCAGTATACCAAAGCTGTAGTAAATCGGGTCACCTCCTAATGCATTTTCCCCGCATACGAAGAAAATTGTGTAACCTTCTAGAGGTGTTTGTATGTGTTTTTTGGAGAGGTCGATGAGGGTTTTCAAGGCCTCGGGTGCATGTATACCCGACAATGCTCCGCTTATCCCCTCTTTTTGGAGAAGCTCACGCGGGATAGGCTGGTTCAAGCTGCGCCAAGTGAACCTGAACTCCTGAAGCGCCGGGCCTCTAAATTGGAAGGCCCGCAGCCTCACATCATAGCTGAAGGGAGCATAGGGGACGCCTTTTTCAGTGTACCATGAGAGGGTGGATTTGGCCTCGCCCCTAACACCAGCCGCAACACTTCTCAGCAAATCATCAAGACTAGCTGCACCAAACCAAGCCGGGTCAACATCTACGAACACGAGGTTGACAACCAAGTCGGACCTTATGGGGAGAACTTTGTAGTCCTCCTGCTGAGCAAAACCATGGGGTAGAAGAGAAGCGAGAAAAAGCACGGCGAGCAAGCAGGCGGCGATTTTCATAGCGTATATCCACGAGGAAGGTGGTTTATAATTTTTGCAGTTTGAATCACGTTTATTGTTTATTCTGTTTTTTGAGCAGGTCTTCGAGGGTGTATGTTGGCTGAGGGGGCGGTGTTTTGGTGGTGAGTTTTTCCTCGACGGCCACGGTTAGCAGGCTTGTTTTCAAAACTTTCTCAAGGCGTTTGACGAGGTCGAGAGGCGGGTTGAACTCGTTCTGCTCAATCTTCTTGATGATGGTTTCTTTCGTCTTTACGAGTGAGGCCAGCTCAGCCTGCGAAAGCCCCAGTTTCTCCCTCTCCCGCCTAACAACCTGACCAAGGTCATCCACATACTCATACTCTATCTCAAAATCTTTCCTGCCACGAGCTGGCTTAGCCATGCATATCCATAATGCTTAGAGAGGTATAAGGTTTTGTTCTATGTAGCAGAGCACACGTGATATAACTGTCCAGGCCTCGAGAGGTGTTTGGTGGATGGCAAGGGTTTTGTCGGCGAGGGATTTGGTCTCGGATGTGAAGTCGCCGTGGGGAAAACAGCCAACCATAATCAGGGGCCTCGTATGACCTGCCAAGGCCGCGGAAAATCCCCGAGCATTCACAGGCTCTCCTCTCTCCGTCAGCAAAATTTTCGTCGACGGGTTGAGGGATTCTGCCAAGGTTTTGAGAGATTTTTTCTCACACCTTAGAAGTGTCTCACCCGTCTCAGACCTTATCTCACCCTCCGCGAAAAGCTTCTCCACAACACCCTTAAACCGTTCATAGACACGGGGCAGTCTCACACGCGGGTTCACATAAATGACGAGTCCGCCTCTTGTCGCGACATATGTCTCAAGCTTGTTGGCTTGGTTGAGGGGAGAACCCAGCGCCTCCAGCAAACAAAAGTGGACAATATCGGGTCTGCCGCGTTTCTCGGCGTCGGGAAGCTTTTTCATGGCGAAGTGGTGATAGGACCTGTCAAGCAGTATCTGGCTCGGCTTTTTCCCACGCCGCTCAGCATCCTTCACAACAGCGGGATGACCCTGTATCTCTGGTGGAACAGTCTCGAGCGCAGCCTCCGCCAAAACCAGCCAAACCCTCTCCAACAACAACAAACAAATAACAATCAGGTAGCTATATTGTTGAACACGGTTGAGGGAGGAGAGGCAGAGGGCCCTCAGGCTTGTGAAAAAGGTTCTCGACTTCGCCGAGACCATCCACCCAGAGGACAGTGAGAAAGCCGTTGAAGCGGTAAGGATTGCGATGCGGATTGCGCAGAAAACAAGGCTCAGGCTACCAACATACCTTAGAAGACGCTTCTGCAGAAAATGCGGAACACCCTGGACAGGGCCCTCCACAGTCTCCGTGAGAGTGAGAGGAAACCGTGCAACACACGTTGTCGTACGCTGCAAAAAATGCGGCCACACGAGAAGGTTCTACGCCCTGAAAAAACGGGGAAAACACCCAAACCCACCAAGCTAACCTAAACACTCCCCCGAATGCATCAACTCCTGATTGGATTCGCCCTCAAGCCGAAGGTTAAGTATCGGTGGTGATACTTAGGTATCGGTAGCGATACTTGTTATTCTACAGGCTCTTTAAGTTCAAATAGGGACGGAGTGGGTTGTTTGGTCAGAGTTGGTCGACGTGGTGCGTGCCGTTGAACCGGAGAAGCTGATAAACCGTGTAGCCGCATATCTCAAGAACAACCAAGTGGTCACTCCGCCGCCGTGGGCCATGTTTGTCAAAACCTCTGTTGCGCGGGAGGAGCCTCCCCGTAACCCTGACTGGTGGTTTGTGAGAGCTGCTTCGATTCTCCGTAAGCTGTATCTATACGGTCCCGTGGGTGTGTCGCGGATGAGGAAATTCTATGGTGGTCGGCATCGTGTAGGCATGGCCCCGCCCTACTTCGCCAAAGGCGGCGGAGCAATCGTGAGAAAAATCATGCAACAGCTGGAGAAAGCCGAACTCGTCTCAACCGTGCCCAGAAAAGGCCGCGCCATCACGCCAAAAGGCGTCAAACTCCTCCAACAAGCAGCCAAAAGCATTCAGACGGGCAAAGAGAGCTAAAGATAATTCCGCAGCAGCAGAAACAATATCACCAAGGCGATGATTAGTATTGGCGAGGTCCCGATATATACGCCGTCCAGCTTCACACCTATCAACAGTAGTGGATGAATTTTCTCGACATCACCGAGGTAGCGTGTGAGGAAGGGGAGAGCTATCAGGGCTGCTCCGACGATTATAAGCAGGAGGCCGAGGAAAGTTGTCCAACCAGTTAAAAGGTCCTGCTGCAAATCTATCCCACCGCCATGGAGGCTTTCCGCAGGGTTTCCAGAACCTCTTCATCGCTGAGCTGGTCAAACCTTTCATAGAACTGGCCGATGGCGAAGAAGTTTGTCGGCGTCTCGAGGACGACGACGTCGTCTGCTATTTTTTTGAGTTTTTCAACTGTTTCGGACGGTGCTACGGGGACAGCTACTATGACTTTTCCGGCTCGCTGGTTACGGGCCATGTGGACAGCTGCTTTCATGGTCAGCCCTGTTGCGAGGCCGTCGTCGACGATGACAACCCTCATGTCTATGAGTGGTTGCATGGGTTTTCCGCCTCTGTAGAGTATGGCTCGTCGCCGAACCTCCCGCATCTCCTCCTCCGCCTTCTTCTCCACATACTCACGTGAAACGCCCACTATCGCGGCTATCTCCTCGTCAACGAAAACCGTCCCATCCTCAGCTACCGCGCCGACGGCAAGCTCAGGCTGACCCGGTGCACCGATCTTACGTGTAACCACCACGTCAAGAGGACACTTTAGCTCCTTAGCCACCTCATAGCCAATAACCACGCCACCTCGCGGAATCCCGAGAACCACACACGTGCCCTGATAAAGTCTCTTCAGATATTTTCCGAGCTTCTGCCCAGCGTCAACCCTGTCGACGAACAACAACAATAAAAAAACGTGAGCCAAGTTTTTAAATCTATTCACAACAGAAACGCGGTCGGGTTAGATGTTGCGCTGAATCAGTACGAACAGCCATATGAAGACGGCTAAGACGATTGTTGCGAGGGAGAGGGCGTTGCTGCCCACGTAGTTGAGAGTGGCAAGAGTTACTCCCGCATCCTCCAGCTCAATTGAGTAGGGCTTGCCTGTTATGGGGTTTATCATCCTCTCCACTGGAGCGTATGAGTCGGTGAAAATCGGGTATTCCTCGAGGGCGGGTATGGTTGTCCACCTGTTTGTCAAAATTTTTTCAGCGAGCCACTCGTCTTTGACGCGTGAGACAGCCTGCTCCAAGTCACATGTTATAGATGCGCAGGCGACCAGTATAAGGTTTTGGACAAAGCTTCCCCCGCCTTCGGAGGCTTTGAAGACATAGAGTTTGGGGAAAACCTGTGAAACAGTGCGGTATTGTGCCCAGAATATCTCTGACGTGTCGCCGGTGAGCGATGCTATCAGGTTGGAGACCACGACGCCGTCGCTGGATATTTTCTGGCGGAGAAGCTGGTAAAACTCTAGAGTCATCAGGTGGAAAGGCACATAGGTTTTCGAGTATGCATCCATTATTACGACATCGTATTTCTCATCGGTTTTTGTGAGAAACATCCGCGCGTCGTCGACGAAGACTCGCAGCCTGCTGTCCTCGGGGACGTGGAAAAACCTTCGCGCTGTGTCGACGACATCAGGGTCTATCTCCACGACATCGACCCTTACTTCTGGATAGTTTTTGAGGAAGTATTTGGGGCCGCTGAGTCCGCCGCCTCCTATGAAGAGGGTTTTTTCCGCGTCGGGTTTGAGGGCGAGTCCCAGTTCGAAGAACCGTGTGTAGGGGAAGATGAGTTTTGCTGGGTCTGTCTCTGAAGTGGCGCTGTGCGGTAACCCGTTCAGATAGAGGGTAACTGTGTCGCCTTGTCGAACTACTGCGAGGCTGTTGTAGAGGGTTTCACGGCTGTAGAGAACCTCTCCACCTGAAGCAGTCAAGCCCTGTGCAAAGTAGCCCACAGGCGTCAACGCGATGAGCAGAAGCAGAGCCGTGAATATCTTCACCGTCTTGGAGAGATAGAGTGCCGCCGTTATCATGAGGACTGCTCCGCTGCCCAGTACAACTGTTCTGACGTCGAGGCTGGGGAGAAGCGCGAAAACTGTTAAGAAAGTGCCCGCTATGCTGCCCACCGTCGAGAGCGAGTAAATGTCGCCGGCCGAGACACCCACCCTCCCACGTGTCTGGGCAAGAAGCTTGACAGCGTATGGTGAAACCATTCCCATGGGAATTGTCGGAGGTGCGAGGAGGAAAGTGGTTGCTATGAGTGGCCCTATTTTTTCGTCGAGACTGGCTGCTGCAGCTGCTTCGAGGACCAGAGGTGAGAAGAAGGGGATGGCGAAGGTGAGCAGCCCTCCGGTGAACGCTATGGCAGCGAGCATGTTGACGCTCGGCCTCCGGTCGGCGAGCACACCGCCCAGCCTGTATCCTATGGCGAGCGACGCCAGAACAACCCCAATCAAGCTCCCCCAGACAAAGATAGTGTTCCCGAAAACAGGCGCGAGAAGACGGCTCGCCGCCATCTCCAAGCTCATCGCAACCGCACCCGAGACAAAAACAACACCGTAAAACCCGAAACTCCTCAACCCAACCAGCAACGGCAACCATAAACTAAAATACGTTTCCGCAAATCACGCGGACAAACCTTAATTACAGGAAAAGGGATAGGGAGGCAGGTGTGAATGGATGGGAGAGGCGCTCTATGAGTCGCGGCCCCTTTACCAGTGTGTAAAATGTGGCAGGGTCTTTGAGAAGGAGAAGCTTGTGAAAGGTCCTGACACACGCTGCCCCTACTGCACACCGGTGGTCTACGTCATCAAGAAGGCCAAATCACCGACCGCGAAGCTCATAAAAACCTCTGAACTGGGACGCGACCCAAGCCTCGAACTCTTCGAAAACCTCTACAAGTAGCTGATAAGTAGGTGTATTGAAAAAATTTCTGTTACCTCATGGTGGTAAAGCTATTGCTAAGGTCTTGATCCATTTTATGGATGAAATCCTATGTCCATACCCCCGGCATTTTGCAAGCTTAGGGAAGGTGTCAAACCTTGCATTATCTCAAAACACAACCCTTAGGTTCATTTCTTTGGAAGAAATAGATAGAAAACAAGGAATGGTTTTCGCATCAAAAGATTTCTAAATGCACGATTATGTTGAGAAGAAAAAATTTAAAAGAAGCGATAAAGCTGAGGGCTACAGAGTTTCATATTATGGGTGAATCCGAAAGATATAGAGAGTGGTACACAACAGGAGAGGTAGCGAAAATTCTTGGGGTCAGCTTTAGGACTGTAAAGCGTTGGATTTACTCAGGAAAAATAGAAGCTACAAAAACAGCTGGAGGACATTATAGGATATCAAGAGAGGTATTAGAACGATTGCGATCTGAAGTTGGGGAACGATCCGCCGAAGATATAATTAAATTCATAGATGAAAGAGAAATCGTTTATTTACGTGAGGTGCAGCTTAATTTTGAAGATAAGTATCCACATTATGAAACAAGTAATAAGCTTAATTTGCTGATTACTCAGAAGAGAGTCAATGCAATTTTCGAGTATGGTCGTAGATGGTTTTTTCCTTTGAATAGTAATTGGGACTCTCTTAAAGATAGGGCAAAGGCTAAGCTGGATCTGGTAAAAGTTTATGAAACGTATGAAAGAGAATTTGAAAAGGATGGAGTTAAGTACCAAGATTACTCGGAGTACATCGTTGAGCAGGCCATGATTAGAGCAGGATACACCGTTGTTGCGAAAGATAGCTATTACTTCAACGGTAAGGCTTGTGTGCTGCAATCAAGCCGTGGAAGGCCTCCGGACCTTGATTTCATTGCTGAGTTGCCTGATGGGGGATATGCCGGGGTTCAGGTTAAAAATAGAGTAGAATATCCTAAACCTGATGTTGTAGAAATCTTTATCAGGCTCTGCCAAGGGTTGCAACTAAGACCTTTGTTAGTTGTCAGGCAAGCCCATCCAATGACTTTTGACGTGGTCAGAAAGCAAAACGGGAGGGTAGTTGTCTTTAAGCAGATTTTTTTAAAGCCTGGTTTTCCTCGTGAGACGTTGGATGCTTTAAGGCAGATGGGGATACCTGTGGCTGTATATAGGTGGCCTCCTGACTATCTGGTGCGGGCTCTTAAGGATGCTGCGGTTGCTGTTTCAAAACTATGACATTTCCGTGGTGGTAGATTTTAATAAAAAAATTGCTGGATTTACGCCATTCTTCTAGGTCTACTCTCGGTAGGTGAAGATTATTAAAGTTGGTTACTCGACCATCTACACGATGTGTGTTGGGAGAATAGGGGTTACGATGGGATGTGGGGGTAAGACCGTGGTATCAGCTCCGTAACAACCGCGGTACTTTTACATCTCGTCCTTGCAAAACGTAAAACAGGCCCTTATTCGACGGCCTGTGCATGATACAGCTCCAGCTTACACCTGTTTTGGAGACGGTTCTCTGGATGGTTTCGGCGTTGGCCCTGTTTCTATTGCTGAGACTGTTTTTCGCGCCTCTCGTCGACCTTGTGTCGCAGCGGGTTGGAGGTGCTCTGCGGATTGGGGCCCTCGTTTCTGCTTACGTGATTGCGGTGGTGAAGGTTGTTGAGCAGGTTGATACGTGGGTGGCCGCTGCGGCTGGAGCGGGCCTAATCCTATTCACCGCGGTGAGCTTCAAGCCTCTCAGGCTCATGGTTCTCGGCGATGTCATGAAAGCTGTCGGCGTGCTGCGTGAAGGTGACTATGTCTCGGTAAGGGGCCGCGTGGCACGGGTGACCGAGGTCAAGGCGACCCACACAATCCTAACAACCTCAGACCTCAGGAAACTATACATCCCCAACGACAGGCTCCTCTCCGAGAAAATAGTCAACTTCACCAAATCTGGAGCGGGTGTGCTGTTTGTGAGGATAAAGGTCGACGGCAGAAGAATAAGCATACCAGACGCCAAACTAATCCTGCTGAAGACGGGGACAGACATAGCAAAGGCGGAGGCGGCGCCCAACAGGGCGCCCGAGGTCCGTGTCGAGAAAATCGAAGACCCCTACGTGACGCTCCGACTCACACTCTACGTAATCAACCCCGCAAAAGCCGAGCCCCTCGCATCACATATCATGGAGAGAGTTTACACGAAACTAGCCGAAGCCGCAGCAGCTGCAGCAATTTAGCTCATGAGAGGGAAAACATTAGCGACAACATATTCGATGAACTGGGCCTCAGACATGCGTGAGAAGGAGACGACCACACAGTTTCTCGTCACGCCCAGCACGGCGTTGGAGCCCTTGACAGAGAAGACAAGATACCAGATTTTGCCGTGAGCCAGATACTCTTCATACTTTCCCGTCGAGATTAGCGAGGGCCCGTAGAGGGCCACTTTCTCCACACCCGGGTAATCGAGGCTGTCGAAGAAAATCACTTTGGTGGCCTCGGGGTTTGCCTCGTGGTATTTCTGAAGGTTTTCCGATGGTATCCGTGCTTCTACGATGCTGCGGTAGTTGAGGAAAAGATGGTGTGACAGTATGCTGGCGACATAGTTTGCGAAGTGTTTGTTCTGCACAACCGTGAGATAGGTTTTGTTGTTCTGGTTGTGGAAGAAGACTGTGGCCTGTATCGTTTTGAGAACGGGTTTAACCTCGCCCCGCTGATTGACGTAAATAACCTTATCACGTGAGAAGAGGCCGAAAAGCATCCCATTCCTCAAATCCAGCTTAGATACATCTGTCACAAGCTCGAAATCAACGTCACCGTGCTTCTGATGCTCAACAACCTTGAAATCACGCAGCTTAGCCGCTATCTCGTCAAAAGAAGTCTGCTGCTTAATCTCGAAAATCTTGGCAGACAGAACCATGTCCCGTCCCTGAGCGGAAAAATCCGCAGCTATATTTTAAGGCGTGTCTTCAACCCTTTTCCAGTCGCGCCGTTGTCAGCGTAAATGGTTTATATGCAGATGTGGATGAGGACATTCATGGGCGGTGTTTACAGGGTTATTCTTCCGCGGATTGATGTGGCGATGGAGTCTGGGAGAATAAGTGAGTGGGTTAAGAAAGTGGGTGACCGTGTGAGCAGGGGAGAGGTGGTGGCTATCGTGGAGACCGAGAAAGCTGCAGTCGAGATAACCTCCGAAGTAGACGGCGTGATAACGAAAATACTGCATAACGTAGGAGAAGAAGTGAAGGTAGGGGAAGCAATCGCTGAAATAGAGGTGGAGAAATAACGCTTTACTTCACAAGCCTTGTAACAGCATCCACGATTTTCTCCGCAGACACCATGAATTTCTTCTCCAGCTCAGATGCCTGAGGAGCCGGCATAGGAGGTGAGTTAAGCCTCACGATAGGTGCCTCGAGATACTCGAAAGCGTATTCGCAGACATGGCTCGCCACCTCGGCGGATATGCCTCCCGTCTTCACACTATCCTCAGCGACAACCAGCCTGTTGGTTTTCTTGACCGAGTTGATTATCGTCTCATAGTCCATCGGCATTATTGTTCTGAGGTCGATGACCTCGGCTTTGACACCTTTCTCCTCGAGCTGGCTGGCGGCTGCCATGGCCTCTGACACTGTTCTCGATACAGCCACTATGGTGACATCGTCGCCCACGCGCTTAACGTCGGCTTTCCCAAGAGGTATCAGATACTCTTCCTCGGGGACAGGGCCCTTGTAGCCGTAGTAGCTTCTGTTCACGTAGAGGGCGCCGCTCTCAACAAACAAAACGGGGTCATCATCCCTTATCGAGGACTTGAGCAGCCCTTTCGCGTCATAGGGGGTGGCTGGTGCAACTATCTTGAGGCCGGGGGCCTGCAGAAGCGACGCCGCCAGAAACTGTGTATGCTGGCTGCCATAAGACCTGCCCAGACTGTACTGGGTTCTGACTACGAGTGGAAGCTTAACCTGTCCACCGCTCATGAACCGCATCTTCGAAGCATGTGTCACAAGCTGGTCAAAAGCGATGCCGACAAAGTCGAAGAACATTATCTCAGCCACGGGCCTCAACCCTGCTAGGGCTGCACCGATAGCCGCGCCCACGATAGCTATCTCCGATATCGGCGTATCCATCACCCTCTTCGGCCCAAACTCTTTCAAAAGGTCCTTAGTCACTTTGTAGACGCCGCCGGCCGCCGCCACCTCCTCACCGAAGACTATGACCGAGTCGTCACGCCGCATCTCTTCACGTAGCGCCTCATTCAAAGCCTCCACATAGGTTAGCTCACGCGTAGTCAAACCATTTCACCTAAGGAGGGTTGGCGTAGACAAGCGAGGAAAGCTTCTCGAAGTCATAGACGGGCGAGTTGAGCACCTCTTCGACGACTTTGTCGAGCTCCGCCGCAACCTCCTCCTCGATTTTCTTACGTTCCTCATCGGTTATGAAACCTTTGGTCTTCATTCTTTCAGTGAGCATGTTTATCGGGTCGCGGCGCATCCACTCCTCAATCTCCTCCTTCGACCTATACCATGTGCCGAAATCATACCCGCCGTGCCCCTTCTGCCTATAGGTTCTACACTCTATGAACACAGGGCCTGACTCGTTTCTAATCTTCTCCAACGCCTTGGATGTTGTTTCATAGACTTCGAGGACGTCGTTGCCGAACGCCACGTAGGATGGGATGCCGTAGCCTGAGGCCCGGGCTGCTATGCTTTCGGCGGCGAGAACGTTTTTGAGCGATGTGTACATGGCGTAGAGGTTGTTTTCACATACAAACAGGACTGGAAGCCTCCAGACGGCCGCGAGGTTGAGCGCCTCGTGGAAGGCACCTGTGTTGACTGCTCCGTCGCCGAAGAAAACGGTGGCCACGCTTCTCTTCTCTCTGTATTTGAAGGCGAGTCCGACACCCACGGCTATCGGTATGCCGCTTCCCACTATGGCTGTGGCCAGAGGAATGTTGTGCTCCACTGAGATGGGTGCATGCATAGAGCCTCCCAAACCCTTACATGTCCCAACAGCTCTCCCCAGTATCTCGCCGAGAATAGCCTTCATGGGAACACCCCGCGCAACACCATGCCCATGCCCCCTATAGGTCGAGATAACGACATCATCCTTGTCAAGAGCCTCTATGACACCGACGGCCACAGCCTCCTGACCGAAGTACAGATGAGTAGGCCCAATAATCTTGCCCTCGCGATAAAGCTTCTCCACACGCTCCTCAAACAACCTGATCTCAATCATCTTACGCAGCATCCTGAGAAGCTTCTCACGGCTAAACTGCTCACGCAACATCGTTCACAGCCGTGAAACAGTGGCCCAGAATTTAAAGCTCGTTTAGAAAGATGAGCTGCGACTCGAAGGGCTGCTTACTGATTCATCTTTTCCAGTTCTTTCCCCTCTCAGCGAACATATTCGATACGGTAAGCCTTTCATATCTTAAAAGCTGTCTTGTTAGAGAGCCGAGACACGCGAGGCCAGGTATGTGTCCAGAGATGTTGTGGGGCTGAAGCCAAGCAGCTGGCGTGCCTTGGAGATGTCTGCGACGCTGTATCTGATGTCACCTACGCGGGCGGGCTCGTACACTATGGCGGAAACGCTGTGTCCGAAAGCTGTCAACACTTTTTCGGCGAGGTTCTTGATGGAGGTTGGCTGGCCTGTCCCGATGTTGATGACTTCAAAGTTTTTCAGCGTTTTTTCGAGAGCGAGCAGTATTGCGTTGGCTATGTCGTCTACGTGGATGAAGTCTCTCACCTGCCCGCCGTCTCCATGTATGTGTAGAGGTTTGCCCTCTGCTGCGTCTGCTATGAATTGGTCGACGACGCCTAGAAACCCTGACATGCTCTTCCTTCCATATACGTTGAAGATACGAAGCGCCACCGCCTCCACACCATGTTTTTCGCCGAAGCTCCTGAGAATCGCTTCGCCGAGAAGCTTAGTCCAACCATAGACAGAAAAAGGCCGCGTCTCGGCATCCTCGTTCAACATACCCTCCGCGTCGCCATAAACAGCTGCGGAAGAGGTGAAAACAATTTTACCCACACCCTTCTCCACACATGTCTCCAAAACATTCTCCAGACCTATGACGTTGACCTCAAACGCTCTCTGAACATTCCTCTCACACATCGGCACTGATGGAATGGCTGCGAGATGAACCACTGCGTCAACCTTGTCAAAAAAATCCGGCAAACCATGTTTCACAGCTACGTCGTGGACAAACACTTTCAGGTCAGGCGAGTTTGGCAGGTTTTCCCACCTTCCCGTCGAAAAGTCGTCGACAACCCTTACATGGACACCGTTTTCCAGCAGACGCTTCACAAGGACGCCGCCGATAAACCCGGCTCCACCCGTGACCAACACGTTATCCAAGCCCATACACCTTGAGATACTGGGGAAAAACCGCCTCCCATGAAAAATGGTTGACAACGTTTTGGTAGGCTTTTTCGGCGAGACGCTTTGCTTCGGCAGAGTTGTTGAGAAGATACGCTATCGCTTCTGTGAGCTGCTCGAGGTCGCCGGCGTCTACCAACAACCCTGTTTCACCATGTTGCACAAGCTCCGTGTTCCCGCCCACAGCCGTCGCCACAACAGGTGTCTTCAACGCCATCGCCTCGAGAAGAACAGTGCTCATACCCTCCGCAACAGATGGCAGAACGAGGACATCGGAGCCGGCGATGTAGCCAAGCGCCTTCTCATGCTCAACCGCTCCCGTGAAAACCACGTTAGAAATATTCTGAGCAGCTTTCTCGAGAAAGGGCTTGTCAGGCCCGTCTCCAACAATCACGAACTTGGCCTCCGGCAACCGGCGGGCGGCCTCAACAAGAGTGGACACGTTTTTCTCACGCGACAACCGTCCAACATAAACAACCTGGGGATGACTGAGCCTAACCCCCTCAACATGCACACCAACATCAACAGCGTTCGGGATGTAGACAGCATCAACACCCTTCAAGCGGTAAAACTCGGCCGTCCTCATCGAAACAGCGGTCACAGCATCAGCCCATTTCAAAGCAGCTTTCTCAAGACGTGAAGCAACCCAGCCCACCAACGAGCCGTGCAGAAGATTCACCTGCTCGGCGTAAACACCGTGCATGGTCAAAATCCTTCGACCTGCAGACGCTGCTCTCATGGCGAGAGAAGAGGGCACGTTGTGGGCGTGGACAACAGATGCCCTGCGAAAAAGGGTGGAAAACATGGAGGAGAGCATGAAAGTGGGGTTCTTCAATCCCTTCACGTTAACAATTGGAGTGTTCTCGGAGGAGACCACGGCCACATGGTAGCCAGCCGCCTCAAGCCTCGCAGCCAGCCCCGAAACATGCCTAGCCACCCCTCCCAACCCCTTAGCCGTCGGAGAAACAAGCAAAACATCCACGCCCCGGCTCAACCCCGCCAAACAACAATCAGCCCCTATTTCAAAACATAGACACACAGCTTTAGATTTAAATCGCTGGATTTGCTGGGGGTGGTTTAGGTGAAGCTGTTCTGGGTAAGGTTAGGACGCGTAAGGTTAAGACCCTGGCCAAGACGGTGAACGAGCTCTACGGCGACCGTGTCTCGACAAGCTTTGAGGAGAACAAGAAGCTGGTTAGGGAGGTTTTGGAGGGACGGTTTTCAAAGAAGCTCGCCAACCGTATTGCCGGCTATCTGGTGACGTTGAAGAAGCTGGAGTTGAAGAAGCAGCAGGCGGCTGCGGCGGAGGAAGAAGCGACAAAGGCCGCGGAGCTCTCATCGAC
This sequence comes from Candidatus Caldarchaeum subterraneum, assembly GCA_000270325.1. Lineage (GTDB taxonomy): Archaea > Thermoproteota > Nitrososphaeria_A > Caldarchaeales > Caldarchaeaceae > Caldarchaeum > Caldarchaeum subterraneum_A. The sequence goes on from BA000048.1 coordinate 770,699, forward strand.
GGAGTCTTAAAGCGAAAACAACCACCGCAAGCAGCACCACTATCACCGCGGCAGGTATCAATACATCTGTTAGAGAAGGCCCAGACGGGGCTTGTGTCTGGGTCGTGACAGCTGTGGTTGTGGTTGCCACTGTGGGTGTTGTGGTAGTCATGGTTTGGGCTGGTGTGGTTTGTTGCTGAAGGGTTATCACTGTTGTATAGGTTTCGGTAATTGTTGTACCCGGTGAAACAATTGTTGCCGTTGTTCGGCCTTCGGTTATTGTCTGGGCGGTCGTCAAGGTTGTCCCAGGATTTCTCGTCGAGGAGGTGTATGTTGTTCCTCTTCTCAGCTCGGTGTAGGTAGTTGTTAGACCTATGCTCGGCATGTCGCCGGGCATGGTAAAAGTAGTTCCTTGGAATGCTGTGGTGAAGCCGGGGAATGAGAGTCTTACTGTGGCTGGCACGGCGTCGAGGATGTAGGAGATGATTTGGCTCACTGTTCTGACGCTGCATCCTTCGACGAAAACTCCGTAGGCTGGCAGGGTTACGGTGTAACCCATTGTGGTGAATGGAATCGGCTGCAGCCCTGTTCTGGTTAACGCTGTTCCTCCCTCTGTTTGGATAATTGTTGTGATGTATGATTGGGTGTTTATGACGGTGCTTAGGGTCGTTCCGGGGACGGCTATTGTCGTGCCTGGAATTGCGATGACGCTGGGTGGCTGCTGTGCTGTGAAGGTGATTGTGCAGGTTTGGTCGGGTTCGTAAACCTCAACTATTACCGTGTAGCCTGGGATCTGGATGGTTGCGACAATTGTTGTGGCGGAGACTGTTATCACCGTCGTGTAGGTTGTGGGACTGATTGTAACCACTCTCGTGGTTGTTGTGGTAATAACAGACTGTGTCTGTGCGGCGTTTAACAACCCTAATCCAACGAGGAATAATAATGCTGCGTAGACTAACGGCCGCACACCTATATTATTTTTCTCAGCCATTTATGTTTATCTACTGTTTGTGTGGTGTTGTTTGTGGGATGGGTGTAAAGATTGGGGACATCATTCCCGGCGAGGCTGTTGAGCAGACTTCTTTGAAGAGGTTGTCGGGTAAGGCCATCGCGTTTGACGCATACAACATTCTCTACCAGTTTCTCGCAACCATCCGTGGCCCCGATGGAAGGCCTCTGATGGATAGACGAGGCAGGGTTACTAGTCACTTGAGCGGCCTCTTCTTCAGAACCATCAACTTTCTTCAGGAGGGGCTGTTGCCTGTCTATGTTTTCGACGGGAGGCCGCCTGAGGAAAAATATCGGACTATTGAGAAGAGGGCGGTGGCCCGTGAAGAGGCTGGTAAGCTGTATGAGGCGGCGTTGGCAGAGGGTGATTTGGAGGCTGCTCGGCGATATGCCCAGCGTGCAGCAAGCTTGGAGAAATACATGGTGGAGAGCGCCGCCGACCTTCTCAAGGCCATGGGTGTTCCCTATGTGATGGCTCCTTCGGAGGGTGAGGCCCAGGCCGCTTACATGGCGGCTAAGGGCTCTGTCTACGCCGCCGGCTCGCAGGACATGGATTCTCTTCTCTTCGGCTCCCCGAGGCTCGTCAGAAACCTCTCCATCGTGGGACGTAGAAAGCTGCCCGGCCGGAAGGAGTATGTGGAGGTGGTGCCCGAGATAATCTATCTCGATAAGCTTCTCGCATCGCTTGGGTTGACGAGGGAGCAGCTGATAGACATAGGTCTTCTGGTTGGGACTGATTATTCGCCGCAGGTCAGGGGTGTTGGACCTAAGACGGCTTTGAAGATTGTGAAAGAGTATGGGTCGCTGGAGAAGGCTGTGGAGACAGGCGCCGTGGAGGTCGAGTTCGACGTACAGACTGTCAGGCAGCTTTTCTTGAAACCAAGGGTGACAGATGACTATACGTTGAACTGGCGTGAGCCGTCGGAGGAGATGGTGATGGAGCTTCTTGTCGAGGAGTTTGATTTTTCAAGGGAGCGTGTCGGAAAAGCGTTGGCCGAGCTTCGGCAGACTTTGTCAAAGAGGTCTAGCAGTTTAGACGCTTTCTTCAGCGAGTAGCTCGACGACTTTCCTCTCCTCGTCAAGGGTTGAGACCCGGACCTTGCCGTGTATCTCAAGCTTCATCAGCATCTGAAGCAGCTCCATCGACGAGAGCTTGGACTGATGCCTCTTCATCTCATCCAACAAGTTCTGCAGCATAGCTTTACCGCCCATTCGCCGCAGTGTCTCAAGGACCTCGACATATTTCGACAACGGTGTTCAACCTATCATCATCAAGGGTTTCTCAGACGACCTAAGCATGTCACCGACTTTCTCATACTCTTTCATCATCTGCGGAGTGATGCTTGGCTTGACGTTCATGAGCGCTTCTTCGAAGTCTCTTTTGGTGACTTTGTCAGCGTTGATGTCGCGTCGTAGCGCTGCGAGGGCGGCTTCTTTGCATACTGATTCGATGTCTGCGCCGGAGTATCCTTCGCAGCGGCTTGCGAGGACTTCTATGTTTACGTCGTCGGCGAGCGGCATTTTGCGTGTGTAGATGTAGAAGATTTCTGCTCTCGCTTTTTCATCGGGCGGCGGTATGAGCAGTAGTCTGTCGAACCTGCCAGGCCTCAGAAGCGCTGGGTCAAGCATGTCGGGCCTGTTTGTCGCACCTATCACCACGATGTCGTTGAGCTCTTCTATGCCGTCGATTTCGGCTAGCAGCTGGCTGGCGACGCGGTTGGTCACCCCTGAGCTATCCTCGGCCAAGTCTTTACGAGGCGCTATCGCCTCTATCTCGTCGAAGAAAATCACAGCCGGAGCCGCTTGACGTGCTTTGCGGAAGATTTCGCGGATAGCTTTCTCCGATTCACCGACCCATTTGGAGAATATTTCAGGGCCCTTGATGGTGATGAAGTTTGCCTCGCTCTCTGTGGCCACCGCCTTCGCTAGGAGTGTTTTTCCGCAGCCGGGTGGGCCGTAGAGCAACACGCCTCTTGGAGGCTTTATACCGAGTTTTTCAAACTTCTCCGGATACTTGAGAGGCCACTCCACCATCTCAATAAGCTTCTGCTTCACCTGCTCAAGGCCTCCTATGTCCTCCCACCTCACCGTCGGCGTCTCTATCTCAACCTCTCTTAAAGCGCTCGGCGTTATCTCCTTGTATGCGTCGAGGAAATCTTTCATCGTGACCTCTAGGCTGTTCAGAATCTCAGGCGATATCCTTTCGCTGGAGAAATCTATGCTGGGCAATATTCTTCTAATGGCTTTCATGGCGGCTTCGCGGCACAGCGCTGCAAGATCTGCGCCAGTGTATCCACGTGTCATTTCCCCGAGCTTATCGACCTGGACATCTTTTGCCAGAGGCATTCCGCGTGTGTGTATGGTGAGTATCTCGACGCGGCCCTTCTTGTCCGGGATGCCTATCTCTATTTCTCTGTCAAACCGTCCGGGTCTTCTCAGCGCTGGGTCAAGCGCGTTCGGCCTGTTTGTGGCGCCGATGACAATTACGGAGCCGCGGCCCTCCAGCCCATCCATCAACGCAAGCAGCTGGGCCACAACTCTCTTCTCCACCTCACCGGTGACCTCGCTTCTCTTGGGAGCTATGGCGTCAATCTCGTCGATGAAGATTATGCTGGGGGCTTCTTCCTCGGCTTTGCGGAAAATTTCACGCAGCCTCGCCTCTGTCTCGCCATAGTATTTGTTCATTATCTCGGGGCCGTTGATGAGGATGAAGTTCGCCTCCGCCTCCGTGGCAACCGCCTTAGCAAGGAGTGTTTTTCCGCATCCGGGTGGGCCGTAGAGCAACACACCTTTTGGCGGGTCTATTCCAAGCTTCTGGAACAGCTCGGGGAAGCGGAGCGGAAGCTCAATCATCTCCCTGACACGTTGTATCTGCTCCTGCAACCCGCCTATGTCCTCGTATGTGATGCTGGTTCGGAGAGTTTTCTCCTGCACAACCCTGCTCTGTATCACGAGCTTGGTTCGGGGCGTTATCTTAGCCACCCCCGTTGGCCTCATCTGGACAACGGCGAAGGTGAAGAGGTTGCCGAAAAACAGGACGGGGATGATGTTGCGGTGGACGACGGGGTATTCGATGAGCCTGCTTTTCACAAGCTTTGTAAAGTTTTCATCAGCCTTGATGGAGGTGTTGTAGGGTGCGAGGACGACGAGCTGGGCCTCCTTCACGTTCGCTTTCCTGACTATGACGTAGTCGTTGAGAGAAACTCCCGCGTTGTTTCTGATGTGGCCGTCTATCCTTATGATGTCTTTCTCCTTCTCGTCCTCCATGTAGCCCAGCCAAACCGTCGCGGCGGTGAGCTTCTTTCCACGTATCTCAATAATGTCACCTGTCGAGAGGCCTGCCTCGGCGCCCACCGACCTGTCTATACGGGCTATTCCATATCCCACGTCACGCTGCTTGGCTTCTGCTACCCGAAGCCGCAGCTCCTTAACACTCATTCATCAAGAAAACACATCATGCACCATATAAACATCACAACACATCCCAGAAACATGCGAGCCGCGGCCGCGTCGCCGCCGGTCCTCCGTTGATGTGATGATTGAAAATGAGTGATGCAAATGTTTACATTTAAGTGGATATCTTATCATATGTGGCTGCTCAAGTTGTTCCGGGCGAGGAGATCGAGAGACTATCGCGGATTTTCATGGCCTTGGGTAACCCTGTGCGTCTGCGGATACTGAGCCTCGTGTCTTCGAGCCAGCGGCCTCTACACATCAGAGGCGTCGCAAGACTCCTCAAAACACGTTACGCCATCACCTACAAACACGTGAAAACCCTTCAAGAAGCAGGTTTGGTCACGATTTACGAGGTCGGCCGCTCGAGAGTGGTTGCACCCAAACATCCTGAGCTTTTCAGAAAAGTAGCGCTTTTCGGAAAGGAGATAACTTCAATGAACAAATAACTTTACTTTAAAGTCAAAATAGCGATAGTCTTAAGCAACTTTAAATAATACTCAAAATCTTCATAGCTTGATGAATAATATACAAAGGCTTGCCTTGGCATCTTCTTTTGCGGCGTTGGCTTATGTGATGGGGTTGGCGCCGGCTAGTGTGCCTTTTCCGCTGTTGCCTTTTCTACGGTTTGACCTCGCCGAAATACCTGACATGCTGTCGTTTCTGCTGCTGGGGTGGAGATATGGGCTGGTGACGGCTTTGGCCCACTGGTATGCGTTGGTGATAACCGCGACGGGTGTGTTTGCTCCGCCGCCTATTCCGCAGCTGATGAAGCTTACCGCTGTTTTGTCGATGTTTCTCGGTGTCTATGCTGGGCTTTGGGCTGCGAGGAGGCTTGGCCGGGGGAAGGTTGTTTTGTCGACGGTCGGTGGTGTGCTGATGAGGGCTGGTGTGATGGCGCCCGTAACCTTCGCCCTGTATTATCTGCTGTTTCCGCAGATTTATCTGCCGTTTGGGAAAAAAGCGCTTTCGGCAGTGGGTTTCGTGGCCGAGACCGACTTGGCCGTAGCCCTGCTGATAACCGGGTTGACCGCACTCTTCAACGCCATCTCAGCCGCCTACCTCATCCCTCTTAGCCATGGGCTGGTGAAAACGCTCCAGAAAGCACTAGGCCCGCGTCTCGCAACAGCTGAGAAGCAGTAACCCCTCCCCCCTTTCACAAACCAACACCATCTCTTTTATACCAGCCTACCGTCTATGAAAATAGACGCATGACCAAGAAATCTTCTGCCGAGAAGGAGATAGATATCTTCGACCTGCAGAGTATTGAGGGTGTTGGGAAGGCGACGGAGGAGAAGCTTAACTCGGCCGGCATAACCTCTGTTCTCGACCTCGCGGCCGCCACTCCGCGGGAGCTCGTCGAGCTGGGTATCAGCGCGGAGAAAGCTGAGGAGCTCTGTCTCAAAGCCCGTCTACTCCTCATCGAGAGTGGTTTTCTCGACAAAGAGTTTGTCCCCGCCACAGAGGTTTTGGAGAGACGCAAGGCTATGCAGAGGCTTACCACTGGTTCAAGGGCTCTTGACGCGATGCTGGGAGGCGGCGTGGAGACGCAGGCCATCACAGAGCTTATCGGAGAGTTCGGCAGCGGAAAAACACAGGTCTGTCACACGCTTTGTGTCATGGCTCAGCTGCCCCGTGAACAGGGAGGTCTCGAGGGCTCGGCCATCTACATCGACACGGAGGCAACCTTCAGGCCCGAGCGGATAAGCCAGATAGCGGAGGCACGTGGACTCGACCCACAGAAAATACTGGAAAACATCATCTTCGCCAGCGTCTACAACTCGAGCCATCTACAGCTGACTGTGAAGGAGCTCGGCCGCTACGTTGAGAAATACAAAGCACGGCTCGTGATAATCGACTCGATTATCTCGCATTTTAGGGCGGAGTTTATCGGACGCGGCACGTTGGCTGAGAGGCAGCAGCGGTTGAACGACCTGTTGCACAGGCTGCTTCGGACGGCGCAGGTTCACAACATCGCGGTTGTGTTGACTAATCAGGTGCAGGCTAACCCTGACCAGTTCTTCGGCGACCCCAACAAACCCAGCGGAGGCCACGTCCTCGCCCACAGCAGCACATACCGCATCTTCATCAGAAGAGCCGCCAACAACACACGTCTCGCCCGCATAATCGACAGCCCATACCACCCACCCACAGCCGAAGCATACTTCAAAATCACCGAAAAAGGCGTAGAAGACCTCCAAGAAACAAAATAGTTTCACATGAATTTTTTCATCTTGACTATGTGGATGGGCTCCTTTACTAATCCGTAGGTCAGCACGTAAGTGTCTCCCGGCTCTGCCAGCCTCTCCTCCTCCAGCTTTTTCTCCAGTTTCTCCAACCCCTCCGCATAGCTTTGTGCCTCTAAGAGAAGAGGTGTAACACCCCATAGAAGCATCAACCGCGGAACCACATCATGGTTAGGTGTAGCAGCAATTATTCCCGACACGGGCTTGAAGCGCGCTATGCGGCGAGCCATGTTGCCATTAATCGTGAAAATAGCTATTTTCGCCGCAAGCGATTCGGCGAGATTGACCACCGCGAGCGCAAACCTGTCAACAACTTCGGCCGATGGTGGAAGAGCCCTCCTCGGCTCAATCCCCTTCTCATAGGTTTCCGCGATGTTGACAAGCCACTGTATAGACTCGAGTGGATAACGGCCCACGGCTGTCTCAGCGGTCAGCATCAAGACATCAACCCCATCCTCAACACATGTCATCACGTCAACAATTTCGCTCCTCGTGGGCACAGGCTCGTTTACCATGGTGCCGAGAAGCTGGGTAGCGACGATGACTGGTTTACATGCGTTGTAGGCTGCGTCGATGATTGTTTTCTGGAGACGTGGCACATACTCGAGAGGAAAATGCATGCCGAGGTCTCCCCGCGCAATCAACACGGCATCGCTCCGCTCACTTATTTCATCAACATTTTTCACACCCGAAGGCGTCTCTATCTTAGCTATCACACCTGTCGCCAAACCTTTTTCATGCAGAAATGTTTTCGCCGCATCGACGTCCGCCGCTTTCGTCACGAAGCTTAAACCAACATAGTCCAGCTCCATGTCAGCCGCAGCCTGAAGCTGTTCTCTGCATGTCGCGAGATAATCAGGAACCTGAACCTCCTTTCCCCTTATCACTATGGATTTGTTGGGAGAGATTGTGGCTGGTCTGATGGCTTCGGCCGCGATAGATGTTTCATCTTTTGCGACGACTTTTAGCATACCTCGGCCATCGTCCAAGAGAAGTGTGTCACCCACCTCCACTGTCTCGAAGAAACGTGGATAAGGGAGGCTGAGCGGCCCATCCAGAGAAAACTTTGCTCTTTCACCGGCGCGGAGGCTGATGCTTGTTTCGAGACCTGAGACCCTGATGGAGGGCCCGCGTAAATCACCTATCAACACAATTTTCTCACCCCGTTTTTCCGCGGCCTCGCGTGCGTTGTCCGCCAGCTGACGCCAGAGAATGGGGTTGCCGTGGCTGAAGTTTATGCGGTAGATGCGGCATCCGAGTGAGATAGCTTTCTCAATATCCACAACCTCTTGAAGCGAAGGCCCCAGTGTGCAGGCTATCTTTGTCCTCAACCTTGCTCATCTCTTAGCTGCTTCAATCTTTTAACCATGGCTTTCTTGCGGCTCAGCTTCAGAGCCTCGGTATCTACACCGCTATAGTCAAAAACTCCTCGCCCGACATGCATGCCGAGGCATCCTTTTTCGACAAGTTTCCTCAGCAGAGCAGGTGGCTTGAAACGCTCCGCCTTTAGCTCAGCCGCGAGATACTCGTCAACCCTGTAGAGAATGTCCACTCCGCCCCAGTCAACGAACTCAAGCAACCCATGCACCGAAAGCCTAAAACCTATGCCAGCCATCAAAGCCTCGTCAACATCACGCGGCGAAGCAACACCCTCTTCAACCAGCCTAAGCGCCTCATTCATCAACGCCGCCTGCAAACGAGCAGAAACATAGCCGGGGCTATCACCGCACACCACAGGCCTTTTGCCACATCTACGGAGAAACTCGACAGCCTCCTCTACAGTCTCTCGTGATGTTTGAGGAGAGGGCGCGACTTCGACTAGAGGGATGAGCTCGGCGGGGTTTATCCAGTGTGTAACCAGAAAGCGTTCAGGATGTTTCACGTGTTTGGCCAAAGCTGAGGGTCTCATGCTGCTGCTCGTCGACGCCAGCAAAACATCGCCTCCAATTCTTTCACTAACCATGCCGTAAACCTGTTTCTTCACAGCGGCGTCTTCTGGAACAGCCTCGACAACATGAAAAGCATCCTCAAGACCATCGTATCCGTCGACAAAAACTATCCGCCTAACCACCTCTTCAACAGACTCGTGAATAAATTCACATTCCTCAAAAAGTCTCAGGCTCTCTCGTATCTGGCTGAAAATTTTTTCTTGCAACATTTTTCTCTCATCAGGGGTTCGATGCTTGACATCCCGTAGCCTAACCCTGAAACCATGCATCGCAACGCATAGTGCTATGCCATGGCCAATCCGACCGGCTCCGATCACGTCGACAAAATCCATGAGCCTCTACGGTGCTTGTTGTTTGTAAATGTTTGTATCCAGCAGTTTCTCCGTTCCCTCACAGGCTTTGTTCAGCGTGGCTCTCGAGGGAGACAAGGATTTTGAGACATGCCTCGCCGTCGCCAAAACCATAGACGGCAACCATTTCTATTCTCTACATTTTTATGAGCATCTTCCATGGCGGCCTGCTTGGAGCCTCTCCACAGCGGTCGCACCATATCTCAAACGCCTCCGTGTGGGTCCTGTCACCGTCCCCGCCAACCTCTACAGCCCAGCGGTCAACGCACGTTTTCTCGCCCACCTAAACACCTTGGCCCCGGGAGCCGTTCTCGGTGTCTCGAGGGGAGCCTACATGGGTGAGAAACGTGCCAAGATAAGCGAAGTGGTTGAGAAAGTGAAAATGATAGTCGATGAATACAGTCGAATAAGTTGGAGGAGTTCCTCGGAGCCTGAGGTCTATGTTGGGACAAGTGGGCCAAAGCTGGCCCGGGCCGCTGCCTCGCTTGATTATGTGAAGGGCATAGTGGTGGACAACCTCGCCAATCCACGCTACGCACAGTATCTCCGAAACATCATCGACGAAACAGGCAGAAAAGACCTCCAGCTCATAGCGAGGCCCTTCACCTCCATAGGCGAGGACATGGACAAGCTGCTCGAAGCTCTGTGGAGCTATGTTCCCGAGCTGGTCGGCGATTCTCCGATGCTGGCCGCCGCAGGCATAAACTATAGAGACCTACTGGCCCATGAACCCGGCGTGGAGGAGAAGATGATTGAGAATCTGGCGTTGGGCGGTGATGTCGACACTATCGTGGAGAAGGCGGCGCAGCTCATACGGGCCGGGGTTTCGCATATCTGCTTCGGCCACCCGCTTGGAGAAAACCCTGTGAAGGCTGTGAAGATGTTGAGGGAGAGGGTTGTGCCGGTTTTGGTCGAGGAGTTTGGCTAAAAATCTCTCCACTTTGTCGTGTATGTGGCGAGGATGATGCCGGCCAGAGCCATAGAGGCGACGACGGCTGTGGGGGTGAGCGCGGTGGATACCGAGCCCGCTATCAGCGACTCTCTTAAGGCGACGTGGAAATAATAGAGCGGTGTGAACCGCGCTATCTGCTGCATGAAGGTGGGCATCAGCTCGAGAGGCCAGAAAGCGCCCGAGAGAAACATCATGGGGAACGAGAGTGTGTTTCCTAGAGCGGTAACAGCCTCCACTGACTTCAGCACACCGCCGATGAAGCTTCCGAGGCCTGTGAAAGCCAAGGTGCCGAGCAGGATTATCAAGAGGCTGAACAGGTCGGGAACAGCCGCTATGCGGAAAACCATCCACCCCACAGCTATCATCACAGCCGTCAAAATCAGCGAGACAATCGTCTGCATCAAGACAAGCGAAACAATCCACGAGAACCTTGAAAGAGGAGTCGAGGCAATCAGCTTCATCACACCATTCCGCCTCATCTCAGCGGTGAAGGAGGAGACACCGATTAACCCGTTGGTCATAATGAATGCCGCAACGTAGCCGGGTAGGTAATAGTCTACGGCGCGAAGCTGTCTGACGCTGGTTTGGACGGTGTTTAAATCGATTGTTGAGGAGGAGTTGAGAAGAGCTAGTTCAAACCTGTCGGCTACTGTGTTGATTATGGCCTCTATAGGTTGTAGGAGCCTGTCGTCTGGGCTTCCCTCGAGGATTAGCGTTTTCTTCTCTGTTTTGAAGAGTTGTTTGAAGGTGTTCATCTGGCTGAGGCCCTGAGTGATGTTTGCCCGCGTCGTCTCGGGAATGTTTTCTCCGGCCATCTGTATGAGACGGTTTATGGTGTCGACTGTGATATCTATCCTGTTGGCGATGGTGTTGTTGAGAAGCGATGCCGAGAACCCTTTCGGTATGGTTAGTATGCGGATGGCCGCGAATCCTGTGGACCTTGGAGCCGGGTCGCCTGGGTTGAGGAGCTTGATGTCGAAGACTTGGCTGCTGTTGAGTGCTTGGATGAATGCGTCTGCGAGCGGCTCCGGGTTGCCTTGTGGGTCGGTGTCGAGGTTCCTTATGTAGAGGCTGTAGTTGGGCGGCGCGGGGCCTCCGAAGATGGTGCCGAAGACAAGCAGAAACATGATGGGTAGAGCGAAGCCGAAGAAGAGGCTTGATTTATCCCTCATCCAGCTCCGGAAAAGCAGCCAAACAATCCTGGGAACAGCGGTCAAACAAGCTCACCTGTTTCAGAAAGCCTCGAGCCGATGACCGAGAGAAACACGTCCTCGAGCCCCGGCTGCCTAACCTCGGGATAGGCCTCGAACCCACTGTTTCTCAACAAGGCCACGACATCGAAAACATCCGACTCTTTATCAACCTTCACCACAACTCGTCCATCCTGCACATACTCCACCGCGTAACCCTTTCCACGCAGAATCTCAACAGCGTCCTCGTCGAGAAAATCAAAGACGAGACGTGTCTTTCCACCATGAGAAGCCACCAGCTCCCGCACACGGCCCTCGACAGCTATTTTTCCCTTAACCATCACAGCCACACGGTCGCTAAGCCTCTCCGCCTCCTCCATATAATGCGTCGTAAGAATCACGGTGGCGCCAGATTTTCTGAGATTCTTGATGTATAGCCATGTTTCACGTCTTGCTTCGGGGTCGAGGCCTGTGGTGGGTTCGTCGAGGAATACTATCTCAGGGTTTCCGACGAGGGCCATGGCTATGCCGACGCGTCTCTTCTGTCCACCCGAGAGTTTTGAGAAGAGTTTGTTTCTGATCTGCCAGAGGCCCAGCTGCTCAAGCACGTCCCTTACGTTGTTGGCCTGCTTCGCCACGGCTGCGAGTTGAACATTTTCCAACACGGTTAAGTTGTCGACGGCGTTGAACTCCTGGGGCAGGACACCGATTATCTGCTTGATTTTCTTGATGTCGCCGAGGTTTTTTACGCTGAGGCCTTTGATATAGGCGTCTCCCGAGGTCGGTGTTCTCAGACACTCGAGAATCTCGACCGTCGTGGTTTTTCCCGCGCCGTTGGGCCCCAGCAGAGAAAACACCTCACCCACGTAAACCTTGAAAGAAACATCGTCAACAGCGGTTACATCGCCATATTTCTTCACAAGCCCCTCGGCTGCAACAGCCTCGTCAACCATACCCTCCACACCACGACGCACCCTAAAAAATTTGCAACCTTAAATCAAGCGCCTAAGGTTGTTTTGATTGGTTTGCTTGATGAAGATGAATTCAGCCGATGGCTCATGATGGCCCGCCGAACCTTGGATTCTGCTAGAGGTGACCTTGAGAGGGGTGATTATAGCTGGGCTTGCTTCAAAAGCCATCAAGCGGCGGAATATGCAGTCAAAGCTCTTCTTCGTGGTGTTGGTGAGACTGCACATGGTCACAGCATCTCTAACTTGGTCAAGAGGTTGTCCACGGTCGATTTCTCGGAAATATTGGAGCAAGCGAAGGCTCTGGATAAATTCTATGTTCCCACACGTTATCCGGATGCATGGCCTGAGGGAATCCCTGTTGACTATTATACGGAGAAAGATGCTATTGAGGCTTTGAGGTCGGCGGAGAAGATTTTGGACTGGGTGGTGAGGGTTTGGAAATCGTTAGGCGGCGGAGAGAGCAGCGGGAGGCGGTGATTGAGCTGGCGAGAAGCTGGGTTTCGTCGCTCGGCTTCGAGGTTTCGGCGTTTCTCGTAGGCTCCTACGCCCGGGGTGATTTCAACCTGTGGAGCGATGTCGACATAGTCCTTGTATCCGATGTCTTCAGCGGCAACCCGCTAAAGAGGCTAGAAAACCTCGACCCGCCGCCCGGGTTCCAAGTCATTCCACTGACGGTTTCGGAGTTTAGGCGGCTTGTGGAGAAGCGGAACCCGTTGGCGATGGAGGCTCTTGAACATGGTGTCGTGCTGAGGGATGACTTGAGGATTAGGGGTGGTGTTTAGGCGGGTTTGTGGTGAAGAAAGCCTTAGTCAAAACATTACCATACAACACATCAACAGCTGTGAAAACGGTGTTAGGACAAGTTTATAGGGTTTGGTGCTGTGTTTATGACGGTGTTGATTAAGGAAGAGCTCCTGCGTCTCCTCAAAGAGGACCAAGAGTTCAGATACGCGGTAGCAGGCCTCATCGGCTACAAAGAAATACTCGAGAGAATAGACAACAACACCGCAGCCATCAAAGCCCTACAAGAACAAGTCACAGAACACAGCAAAGACATAAAAGCTCTACAGAGTCAAGTGGCAGAGCTCGGCCGGGCTTTGGTTGCTCTAGGTGCTAGATGGGGACTTCTTTCAGAGAGGCGATGAAAAATATTGTGGAGAAGGTGTTTGGAGGAACTGTTGACAAGTGGGCGAAATATGACTATGAGGGGCTGGTTTACGGCAGGCCTGCCATCGTTGAGGTCGACCTAATCATCAAAGATGATACGCATCTGCTTGTTGAGGCTAAATCAAGCATAAGCAAAGGAGATGTGGCTGAGCTTTTCCGCAAAGCACAGCTATACGAAAAAGAAGTGGGCGTTAAGCCGATGCTCGCTATAGTCTCGCCCTATGTGGCCGATGCGGCTAGAAAATTGGCTGAGGAACTTGCATCGATGTCTACACAGCGCTCTTATAGGGCCGTCACTCAAACTTATTAATCGTGGTTTGTGTGTTGAATTGGTTATGCCTGAGCCTGTTGTCCGTGTGGTTGGTAAAGCCGCTCCGCTTGAGGCTGATGACGTGGACACCGACCAGATTATCCCCGCCGAGTTTCTGAAGGTTATCGAGAGACGGGGCCTCGGCAAATACCTGTTCTACAGGTGGCGCTACGATGAACAGGGTCGTCTAAAGGGAGACTTTGTCCTCGACAGGCCTGAGTACAGGGATGCGAAGATACTTGTCGCGGGGAGGAACTTCGGCATAGGCTCCTCACGTGAAAACGCTGTCTGGGCCTTGACGGATTTTGGGATAAGATGCGTCATCGCCTCAAGCTTCGGCGACATCTTCTACACCAACGCCAGCAAAAACGGCCTCGTCTGCATCAAGCTACCCGACGAAACCGTGACAAGGCTGCGCAACAAAGCCAAAACCACCGCCCTCAACCTCGCCGTCGACCTCAGCACCCAAACCATACAAGCCGAAGGCGAAACCATCCCCTTCAACATCGAGCCACACATCAGAGAAAGACTGGTCAAAGGACTCGACGACATCCAAATCACCCTCGAAAAATACATCGACAAAATAGCCGAATACGAGGCCCGCATGCCCGAGTTCCTCAAACCAAAACCACGTGGAATAATAGTGGAATAGAGGCGGGGTGGATGGGTTTTGAGGAAGCCCGTCCCCTTCGTCCCAACACCTTACCCAATCGTTAGGAGAATGCTTGACCTTGCCGGTGTCGACGAGGGCGAGACGGTGCTTGACCTCGGATGCGGCGACGGCCGGATACTTTTCACCGCCGCCGAAGAATATGGCGCAAAGGCCATAGGCTACGAGCTGCGGCCCAGCCTCGTCAACTTTATCAGAGAAAAAGCCAAGCTGATGCGGCTCGATGAAATGGTGCATGTCATCAAACAGGATTTCACAGCTTCTCCGCTCCCGGACGCGGATGTGATAACCCTCTATCTCACGAGAGATGTGCTCAGTCTCATAAAACCCCGTCTCGAAGCAGCTCTCAGCAGAGGAGCGCGGATAGTTTCCCACGGATTCAGCATACCGGGGCTGATGCCTGCGGAGGTTGAAAAAAGAGAGGGAAAAGTGGTCTATCTTTACAGGGGTCTTAAACGCGTTTAGATGTTTGCCATTTTCCTGATTTTTTCGCCAACTTTCTCAATCTGGTGGTCCGCCATCTTCTTCATCAAGTCGTTGAGAATCTCGTAGCTGCGCGGGTTGCCTGTCCATGTTTCGACGAACTCGCCCGACTTGATTCGTGCAAGTGCTTTCTCCATGTTTTTCCGCACATGGCTGTCCACTATCTGGGGGCCGACTGTTAAGCCTCCGTATTTCGCAGTGTCCGACACCGCCTTCAACATGTGCGTGATTCCGCCTTGATAGATGAGGTCAACTATCAGCTTCAGCTCATTCAAAACCTCGAAATAAGCCAGCTCCGGTGGATACCCGTTTTCAACCAAGACCTCGAACCCGTTGCGGATGAGCTCCATCACTCCACCCACAAGCACAGCCTGCTCACCGAACAAATCCGTCTCCGTCTCATCCTTGAAAGTTGTCTCGATGACACCTGCCCGTGAGCATCCGCAGGCCTTCGCCATAGCCAGCGCTGTTTCAAGAGCGTGTCCCGTATAGTTTTGGCCAACGCCCACCAGCGCGGGAACACCTTTCCCCTGAAGATAGAGCTCACGCATCCTCGGCCCGGGAGCCTTGGGCGCCATCAAAACCACATCCACGTTAGGCGGCGGAACAATTTGGCGAAAATGTATGTTGTAGCCGTGGGAGAAGCCGAGTGTTTTCCCCGCTTTCATGTGGCGATGTATTTTTTCTTTGTAGAGCATGGGCTGCTCGGGGTCGGGTATGAGAATATGTATGACGTCGCCGATTTTCGCCGCCTCCTCGATAGGCAGTGGATTAAACCCGTCTTCGACAGCTTTTTTCCACGACGAGCCTCCTTCCCGGAGGCCTACGACCACGTCGAGACCCGAGTCACGCATGTTCAAAGCCTGTGCACGGCCTTGGCTGCCGTAGCCGATGACCGCTATCTTTTTTCCCCTCAGCACATCGAGGGAGATGTCGCCGTCATAGTACACTTTCATGTCTTATCAACATGGGAGATGGTGTATTTATTTGATTTGTTTGAGGAGGGCGGTTGACTTGTAGTAGGGGAAGTTGAGGAGTTTGTGGGCGAGCCAGTCGGCTTTGTTTTCCTCGCCCTCGAGCATGAGGATTGCCGAGAGCTTGTCGTCGCCGGTTCTATGGATGTTTATGGATTCTATTGAGAGGTTGCCCTGCTTGACTGTTAGCATCATTTTGGCGACTGCGTCGTGGCTGTTGACCAGCTCGACGAAGAGGAGAAACTTCAAGTAGACATTCTCCCCGCTGCGACCATTCGCTGGCTGAGGTCGAACCCGGGCGGAAGCTTCACATCCTCCAGCCATCTTCCCGGCGGAACCATCGGGAAAACAAGCTCGCCAGTGTCAACAGGCACGTCAACGGTTAGGGCCGAGTTTGTTCTCACAGCACGCATCACCACCTTCAACAACTCGTCATAGCTTTCAACCCGAACAGCCTCGACGCCAAACGCCTCGGAGAGCTTGACAAGGTCTGTCCGGTCGTTGTATTCGACGTCCTTGTACCGCTTGTTGTAGAACATGTCCTGCCACTGCTTCACCATGCCGAGGGAGCGGTTGTCGAAAATCACGGTTATCACGGGTAGGTCGTAATCGGCTACGCATGCGAGGGTTTGGCAGGTCATGAGGAAGCTGCCGTCGCCGTCGAGGTTCATCACAATTCTGTCGGGTGCTGCTGCTTTTGCCCCGAAAGCAGCCGGCAACCCGAACCCCATGGTCCCGAGGCCGCCGCTGGTCAGCCATGTTCCCGGTGTCCTGTTTTTCCAGAAAAGCTGGGCCCACATCTGATGCTGTCCAACCCCTGTCGAGACAATTGTGTCTGGCGGGACAGCGTCTGTCAACAGTGAGACAACTTTCCACGAATGTAGCACACGGCCGTCATCCATGGCCATCATGTATTCCTCGTATGCTTCACCGATTTCCCGCAGCTTCTTCGCCAGCTGGCACTCAGGCCTGCGTGCCACGATGGCTTTGGTGTATTCGACAAGCTCCGCCAACACTTTCCGCGCGTCTCCGGGAAGGGAAACGGTTGGGCGAACGTTTTTTCCGAACTCGCTGGCGTCGATGTCTATGTGGATGGTTTTCCTGTTTTTCTCAAACTCTTTGGCCGGGCCTATCGCTCTGTCCGAGAGTCTTGAGCCGATGCATATGACGAGGTCTGACTCGACTATGGCTAGGTCCGCCTCCACTCTGCCATGCATTCCCACGACACCCAATACGAGCGGATGGTCCTCGGGCACCGCTCCCTTACCCATCGTCGTGGTAACAATCGGCGCGGCAATATGCTCAGCCAGCTCCAGAATTTCTTTTCCAGCCATGCTGTAAACCGCGCCGCCTCCCACAAGCAGCACAGGCTTCTCCGCCTCCGCTATCAGCTTCGCCGCCTGCTTGATGGACTCGATGTCTGGCTCGGGGAGAGGTCTGTTGAAAAGCGGCTCGGGCTGGATGTCATAGTTTTCCTCCACCTCTTCCATGAAGACGTCGCGTGGGAGGTCGAGTAGTGTTGGGCCGGGTCGGTGATGCGCGGCGATGTGGTAGGCGTTGACGAATTCTTGGAGAACTCTATGCGGGTCTTTGACGGTGACGGCGTATTTGATGTGTGGGAGGACTAGGCCGACGATGTCTGCTTCTTGGAAGGCGTCGGTGCCCATGAAGGAGCGCACCACTTGTCCTGTTATCGCGACGACGGGTGAGCTGTCCATGTAGGCGTCGACGAGGCCTGTTATCAGGTTAGTGGCCCCGGGCCCGGATGTTCCGCTGCATATTCCGGGTCTCCGCTTGACACGTCCATAGCCCTCCGCCGCGTGGGCTGCCTGCTGCTCGTGTCTCATCAAGATACTCTTGATGTCGGAGTCGCGTAGGGCGTCGTAGAAGGGCATGTTGGCTCCGCCGGGTATGCCGAAGACATACTCTACACCTTTTTTCTCCATCATCTTAACTAATGCATCGGCTGCCCTCATTCTGTCTCCAGCCTCCTCTGTTCAAACAAGAGTTGGTGAACCGCGCTCGTGAAAGCAGAGACAACAGCCAGCGAAGGGTCGGGTCCTATTCCTCGGCCAACAAACTCAACGCCTCCAGATGCGAGGACGACCTCTGCCTCGGAGCTCTGGCCGCCGGCGAACGGGGCATGTATCTTGTAGTCGATTATCTGGAAGTCGGTGATTCGCTGGGCCGCGTTTGTGACGGCATTTAACGCCGCTTCTACGGCTGACGCTCCCTCACCGTCGCCCGTGACAAGCTCGCCTGCAACCATTAAATCAACCTGAGCCTTGAAAACGTTTCCAGCCAGCATTAGAAACAGGTTTTTGACGTAGGAGCGCTGCTGGCTCCGCCGGCCGTAAACCTCCTCCGCATAGTTGAGCACAATCTCCTCCGAAACCTTTCCACCGGAGTCCGCGAACTCCTTTATTCGTCTAAGTATCTGCGACATCTTCTCCCGGTCGACGGTGAAGCCATATTCTCTGAGGAAGGCCTCGAGCCCGTGGATTCCCGAGTGTTTGCCGAAAACTATTCTGCGTCGTCTGCCGAAGACCTCTGGCATCACGGGTTCATAGGTGCGGGGGTTGCCGAGGACACCGTGTACATGTATTCCGCTTTCGTGTGCAAATGCGTTGTCGCCGACTATCGCCTTGTTCTTCGGCACAGTTATGCCCATGAGCCTCTCAACAAGCCTTGATACTCTGAAAATTTTTTCAAACTTTATCCCTGTTTCGACGCCGTAGAGAAACCTGAGAGCGGCTACAATCTCCTCCAAGCTCGCGTTTCCAGCTCTCTCGCCTATGCCGTTGACGGTCGCGTGAACAATCTCGGCACCCGCCTCCACACCGGCCAACGAGTTTGCGACCGCGAGGCCGAAGTCGTCGTGGCAGTGGACAGCGACAGGGATTTTGACCGTGTTCCTTACCTCGGTAACTATCTTTTTCATGGCGAGTGGGATGGCTGTGCCGACTGTGTCGGGGATGTCTACGCTGTGGGCGCCTGCTTCTTCAACGGCTTTGAAGACCCGTAGCAGAAAAGGCAGCTCTGTGCGTGTCGCGTCTTCGGCTGAGAAGTGGACGGTGAAGCCGTATGATTTGGCGTATTCCACGGCTGAGACGGCTTTCTCGTATGCTTGTTCGCGGGTGAGGCGGAGCTTGTGCTGGAGGTGGATGTCGGATGTGGCTATGAAGACGTGTATCCACTCGGGCTCCACCTTGGCGGCGGCGTCTATGTCGGCTTTCTCGCAGCGCGACAGGACACAGACCTTGGCGCCGAGACCCATGCCCGTTATCTCCTTGATGGCCGATGACTCGCCGAGGGAAACAGGCGGAAACCCTGCCTCGATAACGTCGACACCAAGGTCAGCCAAAGCCTCAGCCAGCCTAACCTTGTCAGCAGGCCTCAAAGCAGCTCCAGCAGTCTGCTCACCGTCGCGAAGCGTCGTGTCAAAGACCAAAACCCTCTCCGGCAGCCTAAAGTCTAGAAAATCACGCCAAGCCATAACACATCACCACAAAACCCACAGTAGAGGAGACGGCGACAGAGGAGCTCAGAAACCAAACCGGCGAAGCAATAATCTCACTCCTCTTCACCAACACTGGTCAAGAAATATATAACGTTTTTGCCGTTTCATTCAGCATATTTTTCAGCGGCTGTTGTCTCGGTTATGCCGAGTTTTTTGAGGAGTGGTTTGATGTTGGGTTTGGATGTGCCGGCGGTTTTGGCTGCGAACTCGGCTATCATGGGTAGGTATTTTGTGTAGAGGCTGAGGCGTTTGGCGGCGGCCTCTCGCTTCTCTATGCGTGAGAGGTAGAGTTTGAGGTTGCGGCCGCATTCGCGGAGAGCCATGGTGAGCTCCCGCTCTATCTCGGGCCTGTCGGCTATGGCTTCTTTTCCGACGGTTTTGTAGGGAACCTTGGTGGAGCAGATGCTTGTGAACACCGCGAGAGGAGCGGGCTTAGGCACCTTATAGTTCGACCAGTCAATCTTCTCCTCAACAACCTTCCACGCCACATCAGCTCTCTCATCATATAGGAGGGGAATCTTGTTGGCAAATCGGAAAAGCATGATGGTCTCTGTTACGGGTATGGTGCCGCCGTATGCGACGGCCGCCTCGACTATGAAGGGGTGGCCGCTGTATGATGATGGCTCACGCTGCACAACGTATACGAAGTCGGGGTTGAAGATTCGCCTGATGCCTGCTTCGAGGAAGTCTTTTCCAACGGGGCTTAGCGGAGTGGGGTCGGGTGGCCTAAACTTGTCGTAGCGCTTGAATGCGTCGACCAAGGCTGTGACCTGTTCATGGCTCAGTTTCCTCGGGCTGGTCTCGGGCTTCAGCCCAGCCAGCTCAAGAACTTCTTTAGCAGTTTTGGGCCCAATTTTCTGGAAACTTGTTGTGAGGAAGGTGAGCAGGTTCCGGGCCTTGGTCTCCAAAAGCATCCGCGACATCATCTCAACATCTACTCCCACGGGATGTGGAAGCGTTTCCCGCGGCGGCTCAGGCACCTTCTCAACCATGCGTGGATAATGGTAGAGACGGCCTTTGCTGTCGATGAATGTGAGGGATGCATGTGGGTTGACGATGGCCGTGTGCTTGATGTAGTCGAGGATTTTCGCCCTCGCCCCCGGATAATCCGCTTCTAGGCTGAACTCGACAGAGGTTCCCCGCCAGCCACCGGGGCTAGGCTTTTTCTCGGAGCTTATTATCCGTGGCCTGTTCTCCACAACGTCTATCATAAGCTCGTAGATGTGGAGGGTTTTGCCGTCGGTGCTGGACATTATTTTCGCGGGCTTGTTGGTGGTTATCTGTCCATATAGCAGGGCCATGGTTCCGCCGAGGCCGAAGGTTCCACGCGACTGCTTGAACCCGTATTTGCTGCCGTAGAGCACCGTCGCAAAAGCCGACGGAATCTTGTCCCCCGGCACGCCCACGCCGTTGTCCACAACCCTCAGCCTATACACACCCCTCTCCGAATCCTCCTCACCAAGCTCAATCAAAACCTCGGGCAGAATACGGCCCATCTCAGCCGCGTCAAGAGAGTTCTCAACAAGCTCGCGTATGCTCATGTAAAGGCTTCTCGCAGGGCTGCTGAACCCCGCGATATCCCTGTTCTTGTAGAAAAACTCGCTGGGAGAAATCGCCCTATACACGATGTTTTCCCCACGCTCAACGGAGGTCTCGACCATAACCAAGACACCCGGTTCTGTCTCTGTATTAAATCCTCGCTAAAGACGAAGTCTGCCAACAGCTCTTCTGGTCACTAAATCAGATATCCTGTAGACACCATCCTCCTCATCCACAAGCATAGCTGACCTGAGAGCTTTGAGTATGTCGGCGAGGATTTTGCTGTTAAGCCCGGTTTCCGCCTTGATTTCACTCCATCTGGCACCATAGCGAACCATCTTCAAAACACGAATGTAGTGTTCTCTTTTTCTGTTTCTGAGAAAGTTTCGCAGCTCCGCGAGAATTATTTTCTCACCTTCGCGGAGTGTTGAATCAAGGGCCTCGCGATGGTCTTTACGCTGTATGCATCTGAAGTGACCATAGTAGGTGAGCCAGCCAACGTAACCGTTAAGCTGCTCCACCACCTCATTCAACTCGTTTTCCTGCGTCGTGAAACCGGCTTGTTTGAAACCCTTTCTCAAAAACTCGATGGACTTTTCTTTAGAGAAGGGATTCAAGGTAATGACTGCGGGTCTTCTGCCGTAGAGAGGCGAGCCGGCGCTCGGCTCGAGTATGTTACGCATCAATCCTATATAGGAGCCTGTGAAAACCAGTCTGAGACGTCCATACGTATCCCATACATTCTTCAAGATTTTGAGGAAATGTACAGAGGCCACATCCTGAACCTCATCAAGCACAAGCGGTTTATCGCCTATCTTCTCCAACACGTTAGCAGCAACGTTAGACCACTTAACATTTACAGGGCCCAGGGTCAGAGCCAGTTCCTCAAGCCGCAGCCCAGAAGCAGACAAAATTCTCGCCATAACAGAATCTAAGCCACGGGCGCCCAACAAATTAACATAAACGCCTGCCCTTTCACGGGCCAAGGTTTTCACAAGAGAGGTTTTTCCCGTCATCCTCTTACCCAAAACAGCCACCCACGAACCATTCTCAACAAGCCTCACAAGCTCAGAATATTCACTCTCCCTCCCAAAGAGGTCTTTTAGCCTCTCCTTGGGTTTGAGGTCGAATAGCAAGGTTACCCAGGTAACTGGTTACCTAGGTAACTTTTATGGTTTCCAGTTGCTGTGGTAGGTGCCTGGTTTGTCTATTCTTTGGTAGGTGTGGCTGCCGAATCTGTCGCGGAGTGCTTGGATGATGTTGGCGGGGAGTTTTGCGGAGGCTATTGATAGGTAGTAGTTGAGTGAGGCGTCGTGGACGGGTGTGGGGATGCCTGCGAGATGGGTGTGTGCGAGTGTTTGTTTCCATGGCTCGACTCGTGTTTGTATGAGTTGGTGTATTGTGTTGGTGAGTAGCAGTGACTCGTCTTCTGCTCCTTCTCTGAAGGCGTCACTGAAGTTTTTGAGAAGCGCAGCTCTTATGATGCAGCCGTTTCTCCAGACCTTGGCGACGTCTTCGAGCACTGTTCCGTAGCCGTATGTTTTGGAGCCGTGGCTGATGAGCGCGAAGCCTTGGATGTAGCTGACTATGGCTGAGCAGAGATATGCGTCGTGAAGCATCTCCACCACGTTGGCGGCGTTTATCCTGCTTGTCAGGGGCCCGGTTTTCTCTGCGACACGTTGCCGCAGCTCTTTGAATGCTGAGATGTTCCGCGCCGCAACAGCCGCATCAATTGATGGCGTCGGCACCCCTAGCTCAGCCGCGGTCTGCACAGTCCATCGCCCCGTCCCCTTCTGCCCAGCCTTGTCGAGAACAAGCTCTACAAGTGGAAGACCCGTCTCCTCATCCTTGACCATTAACGCATCAGCGGCTATCTCGAGCAGATAGGAGGAAAGAAGACCCTTGCTCCATTTCCTGAAGATTTCGCCTATTTCGGCGGCTGATTTGCCTAGGCCTCTGCTCATGATGTCGTATGTCTCTGCTATGAGCTGGAGAAGGGCGTATTCTATGCCGTTGTGAACCATTTTGACAAAGTGCCCCGCTCCTCCTGAGCCCATGTAGCCTGCGCATGGCTCGCCGTCTGCTTTCGCGGCTATTGCTTTCCAGAGCTTCTCGGTGGCATGGTATCCTTCAAACGGTCCACCGACCATTATCGAGGGGCCCTTGAGCGCCCCTTCTTCACCTCCGCTGACGCCCACACCCATCAACAGCACACCCTTCTCGGCGGCGGTCTTTTGACGACGCTCCGTGTCCCTGAAGAAGGAGTTGCCGCAGTCACATACAACGTCACCCGGGCTGAGCAACGGAACAAGCTCCTCCAAAACACTGTCAACCGCTTTCCCCGCCTCAACCATGAGGATAATAATGCGTGGTTTCTCCAGCTTGGACACGAGCTCGGCCAAGCTATAAGACGGCCTAATGTCCAGAATGTTCTTCACCGATTCAACCAGTCTCTCGGTCTTCTCTCTCGTCCTGTTGTAAACAGTCACACCGTATCCTTTGGAGGCTATGTTGCGTGCGAGGTTCTCACCCATCACCCCTAGGCCTATGAGGCCGACTTCCCCGCTCAAGCCAGATAAAACTGGAAAAAGCTGTTAAAAAAGACGTGTTATTTCTTTGTTGTTAACCTTTCTCGCACAACCTGTGAGATTATGCTGCATGCTTCTGCTATTCGTGGGTCTGTGAGGCTGTAGAAGACTGTGTTGCCGACGCGGCGGCTTTTGACGACTCCTGTGCGTTTCATGAAGGCGAGATGCTGGGAGACGGTCGACTGCTTGATGGCAAGCTGTTCGACGAGTTCGCCAACTGATTTCTCTCCTTCGGCGAGGATGTGTAGAATCATCAATCTTTTCGGATGTGCTTGAGCTTTGCAGAACTCGGCCAAGGTGTTGTAGAAGTCTTCTGAGAGAATTGTCGCGATTGTCAAGAGCCGTTCTCCTCTTTCTCCCTGAAGTAGATGTTGAAAATGGGCTCTAGACTGCCTTTCAGCATAAGCCAGTAGAGTGATGCGAAGCTTTTCTTCATCAGGTAGCGTATCCGGGTGGGCTGCATGTGTTTAGGCGGCCTTGTGTAGGTGCCTGACACGAAGAGCGCTTTTCCGCCTCCAACCTCGAGGGGGCAGTTGATGCGGCCGTTATACTTTTGCTTGCCATCTGTGCCTGTTATCGATGAAACGATGTTGTGAGCCACTATCCCAGCCTGTATATGAGCCACTACGCCTGATTTTGATATAGGTATGTTTGTCGCATCACCTATCGCATACACATCGTCGTAGCCGTTGACGGTCATGTAGTGTTTGTCGGCGGGTATCCATCCATCCTTGTCCCCAATCTCAGAAACGATGGCCACCCGTGCGCCGCGATGAGGTGGAACGGCAATCAACAAGTCATACGGTACCTCCTCACCCTCCAGAGAGACAACCCTTTTCCCAGCCGAATCGACGTGGTCGATGCTGAAGAAAGGAACTATGTTTACTCCTCTCTCCTCGAGCATGGGCTGGACGATGTCGGCGATGGTTTTCGCGGGGTAGGCGTGTGGATAGGGCGTGAGAAAGGTGAGTTCGACACGGTCACGTATACCTCTTTTGCGGAAGTATTCGTCGAGTAGAAACATGGCCTCTGTCGGTGCGGGCGGACACTTGTGAGGGACACCCGCTATCACGAGCACGACTTTGCCCCGTTCAAATGTTGAAAGAGCCTGCCAGACCTTGGCCGCGTCCCACGGCGATGTGTGGAAGTTTACGCTGGCTTCTGCGAGGCCGGGTGTGAGTGAGGGGTCGGCGACCGAGCCTGTTGCTATGACGAGGTAGTCGTAGTCGAGTTCGTTTCCCGAGGATGTGATGAGGTGGCGGTCTGCGATGTTTATTTTTTCCACGCCTTCGTTGAGGAACTGGATGCGGCGGCTGAGGAGAGTGTTCTGTTTTCTGATGTATTTTTGGGGTTGTGCTCCGTGGAAGGCTATTTCGAGGTTGGCGGGCTGGAAGACATGGTGGGGGCTGTCGCTGACAAGTGTGACCGCTATTTTGCCGCTGTCTATTTCTCTGTGTAGCTTGGATGCGAGGAGATTGGCTAACAGTGTTCCCCCGGTTCCGCCGCCCACCACGGCCACACGCTTCAACCCTTATCCACCTTTCGCCGTAACACGCACAACAATCCTGATGTAGCCCTGCTCCTCGACAATCTGCTCGATGACGTTGCCTGTTTTGCGGGCCCATGCCTGAACATCCGACTTCGCAGCCGGGTCCGTGGCCAGCAGCTCGAGAACGTCACCGTTCTTGGCCTCGCGGTAGGCTTTGAAAAGGTCTGTCAAGGGCCCTGGGCAGAAGCTGCCCCGCGAATCAATCACTCTCCGAACGGACTGGGACATTTTTCATCACCTCAGATAAAGATGACCTGTCCACCCTCGCTCATCTGTATGAAGGACGCGGCGCCCACTATGTCGTCGACCTCGGGTATGAAATCCTCTTTCCTCAGGCCCATGACATCCATGGTTGTGGAGCATGCGTGCAGCTTTACGCCTGCTTCCTTGGCTGTTTTGATGAGTTCTCTGATGGTTGGGACACGTTGCTTCGCCATCTTGTTCTTCAGCATCTTGGTCACCATGGCCGTCATGCCGGGCAGGGCTCCGAGCAGGTTGGGCATGGGTAGAGCCGGGTTACCGACCGACGAAACCTTAAGGTTGTCAATTTTCCTCTTGTCGATTACGTTCATTCCCCAGAAGGTGAAGAAGATGTGGACCTCGTAGCCCATCGCGGCCGCGGCGTTGGCCAGCATAAACGCTGGATAAGCCATGTCCAGCGTCCCCTTCGACAGGATGATGCAGAGCTTGCTTGTTTGAGGTGTTTCTTCAACCGGTTTAACTACTGTTGCTTGAGTCATGATTCCTCGACATTAGTATATTCAAATCCTCTAATATAATTTCACTAAATAAAAAATTGACAAAAAACCGACTCTACACAGCCGCCTTCACTTGCATACCTTTATCCACATCCTTCGCCAGCTTCTCCGCAAAATACTGTAAAACATGTTTGACCGATGCTTTCTCGACCCACTTGAATTTTCGGAGCAGACTGGCTGTGTAGATTTTTCTCCACTCATAGCCCGTGTATCTGCCCCATGCTTTGTAGACGCGGGGGTCGATGTAGTTGCGGAGTGAGGTGGCGAGGTTGTAGTCACGCACCTTTACGGCGAGGTCGAGGTTGAGCTCGGCTTTCTCAAGGCGCTCGGCTATCCGCGCCTTCTTCTTCTCCGACTCCGCCTCCCTAAGCTGCTGCATCAGCTTCTTCACCCGCTCCTCCTTCTTCTGAATAGACTGCTCCCAGTTCTTCGGCGGAGCCCTCTTATGGTTAAGGGCCTCAGCAGCCTTCAGGTTGGCGAGCTTAGCATAGTAGATGAACCTCTCCTGTGAAGTAACCTTCTCCCGCGGAATTGCCGCTAGAAAATCTTTCACAATCTTTGTGGCTATGTATGTTCTGAAGACTTTGGCCGTGAGTCCTTTCACGATTTTTCCGAGGAAACGGTTGACATGTCTGCTGTTGATGTTCTGGAAAATCTGGTCACCCTCCTTCTTGCCCTCGAGAAGCTCTTCAAACACTTGACGAACCTCTGGTGGCTCCTTTCTGAGGTCAATAGACTTCTGCCACCTCACGCTGTCTTTGCCGAGGAAATCGAACTCTATCCTGTCTTCGAGTAGTTTTACATGCTCAACTCTAAGTGTGGTTGCGCCGACGGTGTCCGCTTCATCGGGGTCCTTCTCGTCTCCAACCCTCATCGCAAGCCTGTCAATCAAGTAGCATGCGAGAGCGATTTCACGCATCTTCGGCTCCTTGGACCGCAGCCCCTTGAAAATCTTCTCCCGCACCCTGTCGATGTGACTCTCAAGCATCTCTGCCTTGTCATACTTGGATTTGTCCCTCTTCTGCTTGATGTCGGCCGTGTCGCTGAGCCAGACATACTTCTCCTTCCCCGTGAGCTTGTCATCCCACCGCGCCAGCCACATAGAGTCATGGTCATGAACAATCTGGCCCCAGTTACCCGGAGGAACAGGCGCATCCTCACCGAGGTTCAGCGTAATATCCTCCTCGTAGACACGTGGCTTCCAGCGGCCTCTCAGTGGATGGTTTCCACGGCCCATGAATATGCCAGGCGGCTCAACCATCCAGTTCGCTATCTCAAACCGTTTACCATCCATCTCAGCCCATCCATACCTCGCCTTGAGCTCCTCCCGCAGCCTCTTCCTCTCAGCCGAAATCTTCTTCCGATACTCCTTATCCGCCTTAAGCTGCCTCTCCCTCTCCACATACTCGTAAACCTCCGAAAAATCTATCTCATTTATGGTGACGTCTTGGAAGCGGCCGTTGAATGTTTTGAGAAAATCGGTGAGAAAGTTTTTCTGGAAAACAGGGTCTTGGACATAGGGTGTGTCTTTCTTGAGGGCCCATGCATAGGCCATCTCCTCCTGCAACGGGTCCAGCTTGACGGTTTCTCCGCGAATCTTTATCGACAAGCCCTTGGGCTGGTAGGGGGGAGGAAGAGCCACACCGTTGTGAACGAGAGTCCGCCACTTAACCATCCTAGACCACCGGCACAGCTCGAAGCTTAGCCGAATGGATGAAAATTTGCTATTAAACCCTTACCCGAAAAACGGTCTGCCGTTTAAAAGATTGCCTCTGTCTAAACCGGCTTGGCTTTCTGCTCTCTCATGAACTCCTCATAGACTTTCCTGACTCTCTCGGCGGCGGGGCCTTCGCCGAAGACGCCTTCACGCGAAACCCTGATTCTATCCATGACCACTATGGTGTCAGACTCCTTATGGTACACGACGAGGTTGGGGAAAAGCCTGTTCAGCCTCTCGACGAGAGCAGACATGTCAGGCCCGGTCTCAAGAACCTCTATCCTTATGATGCCTGCTCCCGCTAGGAATATTTTGGAGTAGACGTTGCCTGATTCCTCTTTTGCGTCGGCGAGCCAGAGGCTGTAGTCGTTGGGGTTGTAAGCCAGGACACGTCCCGTGTAAACACCCGAGGATGTGACAACCTTAACCACCCTATCCATGATGAGGGCAAACTCGTCGCTAAACCGTTTAGAAGCAACAGCCGAGCTCAAGAAGCTTCACAAGATAGCCGACAAGCTTCTTTAAAAGCTATTACGCATAATGTTACATCATGAGGAAGGGCAGGTATATGCAAAGGGAGACAACGGTCACGATGAAGCCGATTTTGGCGAACCGGAGATAGGGTATTGTCTGACCATATCTGCTCTCCAAAACCTCGAGAACTATTACGTTAGACGCCGCTCCCAGGACCGTGATCCCGCCGGCCAGCGTCGAGGAAGCCGCTAAAGTCAGCCAGACTTCAACATCGTGGCCGCCTACCCCCATTCCCGTGAGCTGCTGAATAGCTAGCTTAGTGAAGGGGACGTTGCTTATCAGCTGACTCATGACCAGCGAGATGATAGTCAGCTGCAGAAGACCCATGGGCCCTGCAGGGTTTCCTGAGTTCATCATAGAGAAAAGAGGTGAGAGAACCTGTGAGCGCCAGACCCCTTCAACCGTGATGAACATTCCAAGGAAGAAGAGTATCGTGCCGAAATCAACCCGGGAGAGTATCTCTCTCGGAGTGTCTGTTAAAATCCAGAGAGCTGCGGCGGAGACAAAGGGGATTAGCCCACGTGAAGTGATATGTGGTTGACCGAGCGCTGCGAGGACATCGTTGACTATGAGCGCGGCCACTGTTACGCTTCCCCCGAACAAAGCGAGGTAGAACTCTCTCCTCGACCTCACAGTCTCCCACGGGTCTATGGGAACCACGACATCCTCCTTGGGAATCTTGTACAGCTTGGTGATGATAAGCGGGGTGATTATGAGGGAGAGCAGAGTTGGCGCCGCTAAGCGTGTGAGGAATTCTATGAAGGGGGACTTCATGCCGGACTGGAGGGCGATGAGGATGTTTTGCGGATTGCCTATGGGCGTCATTACGGAGCCAATTGTTATAGATAGGCAAAGAAGCAGGATTGCCGCCTCGTATCTGCCGCCGAGAGATTTGCCTATCAGAACAGCTATGGGTGGACCCATTAACGCAACTGTGTCGTTGACGAAGAAGGCCGACATGAGGCCGAAAAGCAGCGAGGCCATAATCAACATGGTTCTAGTTCTCCTCACCTTTGAGAGGAAGTAGCTCGAGATGAAGTCTAGGAGACCGGAGTGCTCAGCCATGCCCACCAGCGCAAACATCCCTATCAACAGCATAATGACATCCATGTCTATCAGCTGTAAGGCCTCATCCATCCCGACAAGGCCGAGCAGCAGAGTGAGAGAGGCACTCAGTATCATAACGGACCAGATGGGAACCTTGGGAAACCTACCCCTCAAAACAACCCCTCCAAGAAGCAGCCCGAGCACGACAAGCCCAGAAAGATAAGTCGCCGTATTCATTCTATGCATGGGCACGATACTGTCACACATTTAAGGTTCAAGACCCCTTGCTCCTCTGGGGCTAGGTTGGGGTTGGGTTTGGCTGTCAAGGTTCCTCGGAGCGGTGCTGAGGAGGCTCGGAGGAGGCTTGCCGGCCTCGGGTTGCTGGATAGGGGCCGCCGCATCATGAGAGACGGAGAATTTGTGTACATTCCTGTGACAGGGCCTGTGGACCTCGGTTTCGAGGTTGTCTCTGCTTCGCTGCCGGCGTCCGAGCCGAAGGCTCCAGAGTTCAGGGCATCCTATGACGTGGTTGGGTCGGTTGCCATCCTGAATGACATGGATTTGGCTGTGGAGGAGGCTAGGAGGCTTGCGGAGCTGATCATGGCGAGGCATAGGGGTGTGAGGACTGTTTTGCAGAAGGTTGGTGAAGTTTCTGGCGTGGAGAGGGTGGCTTCTTTCAGGGTCTTGGCGGGCGACGGTGTTACCGAGACCGTTTACCGCGAGACAGGATGTGTCTATAAGCTGGATGTTGCGCGGGTGTTTTTCAGCCCTCGTCTCTCGACTGAGCGGCTCCGTGTCGCGGCGCAGGTTGGTGAAAATGAAACTGTGCTTGACATGTTCGCTGGAGTGGGGCCCTTCTCAATCCTGATAGCCCGTAAACATCCTTCAACAACCATTTACGCGGTTGAGAAAAACCCAGCCGCATGCAGCTATCTTCTCGAAAACATCAAGCTCAACAAGGTTGAGAAACAGGTCAAACCCTTCTGCGGCGACGCAGCTGAAATAGTTCCACAGCTGGATAAACAGTTTAACCGCGTCATCATGAATCTTCCATATCAATCCCTGAAGTATCTGCCCATGGCTCTTTCAAAATGTTTGCTAGGCGCGGTCATTCATCTCTACGTTGCGGAGGAGCGTGAGGCGGGAGAAAGTGTGTGGGAGAGCATAAGGAGCGTTTATGCTGGGTTGAGGTTGAAGGAGACAAGGGTTGTGAAGGAGATTTCTCCCCGCATGGTCATAAGGGTCTATGACCTCGTAGTGGCTTGACGCCGCCAAGCAAGGTAAGAGCCCGCTGCTACGAGAAGCTGGGAGGCTAGGAGGCCGTTGTAGCCCCAGAGGCTGAACAAGTAGGCTGCAAACTCGGCGTATGTCAAGCCGAACTCCGGCGCGGTCAAAATGTCTCCGAGAAAGACCACAAACTTCCCCACACCATATACGGTGCCGATGGCTGGAATAGGTGGAAAACCAACCATAGCTAGAACGATGACAGCAACGTCAGCCGCCATAAACCCCGCTAACGCATAGGCGTGAGAGGGCGCAACAGTCCACAGCTCCGCATCAGTCAACAAGAGAACCATGCTGAAGAAAATGGATAAAACGAGGGGAGCCGCTATGGATGTGTTTCTCATCTCGCCAGAATCCTTATAACACCTTCTTGGCCGCGGTCCCTATGGCTAAGTCCCGCGGGGGGCGCGACACTGCAGTAGTACTTGAACTCGCCGGGGATGTTGGCTGTGAATTCTATGACCTGCGTCTGTCCTCTGCTTAGACGGTTTGATTTGACGTTGTATGGTGAGGGGCTTTTTTCGTCGAGGACGAAGTCGTGGACGATGGGGCCTGTGCTGTTGCCTATTAGCGTGATGCGTATGATGTCGCCGACGTATGCTGTGATTGTTGGGCCCCCGCGGGAGGCGTTGTAGCCGTAGTCGTTGAGGTAGAGGGTGAGGGATACGATGTTTTGTGTTGATGGCTTGGTGGTTGCTGGAGTTTGGGTTGTTTCGGTCTTTGTCGTGGTTGTGTTTGTCTGGGGTGGCTGAGCTGGCTGCAAACCTATCAAAAGAGCGCCGACACCGGCTGCAGCGACCACCAAAACAACGGCAACCACTAAACGTACAGAAACCATGAAGCCCTCATCCAACTACTCCGATAAAACCGTTGTCCATAATCCATCCACAACAAATATTATCCCCTGCTTTGCAGCAAAGCCATAAAAGCGGCTTATCCCAACCCCTGCATGGGTTGAGGTTCTACAGGGTCAACGCAAAAAACGTCTCTGAAGTTGCTGCCGAAATCGTTTCTGTTGGAAAATCCGTTGACCACTATGTTGAAGCGGTGCGGAGAGTTGTTGAAGATGTTAGGGCAAGGGGAGATGAGGCACTCATAGAGTATGTGAAAAAATTTGACTCACCTGCTATGGATTTGGAGAGGCTTCGTGTCCCTGTGGAGAAGCTCGCCGACGCCTATGCACGGCTTGACGATGCGACGAAAAAGGCTCTCAAAATATCTTCAGAGAACATAGCAAGGGTCTGTAAATCGCAGCTGAGGAGGTTGTTTTCCAGTGTAAGGGTTGAGGAGGGTGTTTTAGTTGTTCAGCGGCCTTCTCCGCTTTCCTCGGTTGGCTGCTATGTTCCCGGAGGCGGAGCCGCCTATCCGAGCACAGTTTTGATGACCGTTGTCCCCGCGAAGGTCGCCCAAGTCCCCCGCATAGCTGTCTTTACACCTCCCACACGAGAGGGAAACATTCCCACCGTTGTCGCCGCGGCGCTTTATCTAACGGGTGTCAAAGAAGTTTACTGCGCAGGAGGCCCACATGCGATAGCTGCTATGGCCTACGGCACCGAATCCATCAAGCCTGTGGCGAAAATAATCGGCCCCGGTGGACCCTACGTGACCGCGGCTAAGAAACTTGTCAGCCGTGATGTAGCCGTGGACATGTTGGCAGGGCCTACAGAGCTCTGCGTATATGCAGACGATGTTGCCGACGCCGAGAACGTGGCGCTGGAGATGTGCGCCCAAGCCGAGCACAGCACAGATACTCTGGTTGGCTTGGTGACGACCTCTGATGAGCTGGTGAACGAGGTGCTAAAGTTTCTGAAACTCATTACACCGAGGCTGGAGCGCGGCGAGATTGTGAACGAGGCTCTTCAGAAAAACGGCTACGCCGTAGTCTGCGACAAGCCCGCGACAGCCGCCGCCCTGATACAGGCCCTCGCTCCCGAGCATCTCTACATCGTCACCAAACACGAGAAGCTGTTACAGAGCGTCACGAACGCGGGGTTGATTTCCATCGGCCGTTACACATCACCGGCGTTATGCGACTACGTGGTGGGTGTTAACCATGTTTTGCCCACCATGGGGCAGGCGGCTTTGAGAGGAGGGTTGAGCATACTCGACTACGTGAAGATAGTGACGGAGGTGAGGATGCTGAAGGGTGCGGCGAAGCGTCTCGGCAGACACGCTGCTTTGCTGGCTCGGGCGGAGGGCTTGACGGCCCACGCAGCGGCCGCGTCCAAAACCATCGACTAAGCATCCAATAGCCTGCGGACAGGAACATTTTTTCGCGACACATGGGGAGAACCAGCTATGTAGAAGCGGAGTAGTCTATGCGCGTCGGCTGTCACACCAATACGCCGCGTTACCGCGATTTTCGCAAACCTGTAGCCATCATCCCATAGCCAAACCCTCTCCGAAACACATAGGTCCTCGCCGTCAAAAGACCTATCAACACCGAGGGCCCTGCACAATCTCCCCGGCCCATCAAGCCTGCCTACAACATTAGCAAGCGGCTCCGCGGCCCTCAACAAAACCGCTTCACCTCCGCCACGCACCACGTTCATGCAGTAATGTGTGTGAACTATGTAGACATAGAGCGTCCCCGGCGGCCCAAACATGCTTTTGTTACGTCTCGTCATTCCCTTGTAGGCGTGGTTTGCTTTGTCGTTTTTCACATATGCCTCTGTCTCGACGATGCGGCAGCTCATGACGATGTCGCCGCGTCTAACACACAACACTTTGCCCAGAAGAAGCTTCGCCAGCTCCACGGTGTCCCGATCATAGAAGCCGCGGTCGAGACGATAAGCTGACAAGCTCTCACACTTCAAAGAGCGTTTTCTGCTTATCGAAGGGTCTCAGACTCTCTAAGAGTTCACGAGCCTTCTTGATGTCGCTGAAGAAGGTTTCCCTGTTCCCTGGGTTGTAGAGAGCCGCTGCTGGATGATAGGTGCAGAAAAACCTGCGGCCCATTTTCTCGAAGGCCTTTCCCCTCACCGCTGTCACAGAAGATATTCCTAGAAGTGTCTGAACAGCGACCGACCCCAGTAAAACAATCAACCGCGGGTTCACCGCCTCAATCTGTCTGAAGAGATACTTGTTTGTGCAGGTTTGTCTCTCCTCAGGGGTTGGTTCACGGTTTTCCGGCGGCCTGCACTTAACCACGTTGGTGATGAAAACATCTTCACGCCTGATACCCGCTTTCTCCAACGCCTCGGTCAACAACCTGCCCGAGCGGCCCACAAACGGCCTACCCTGCAAATCCTCCTCCTCGCCAGGGCCCTCGCCGATAAACATCAGCTCCGCCCGCGGATTCCCCTCACCGGGCACAGCATTCCTCCTACCTCTCCACA
This sequence comes from Candidatus Caldarchaeum subterraneum, assembly GCA_000270325.1. GTDB lineage: Archaea > Thermoproteota > Nitrososphaeria_A > Caldarchaeales > Caldarchaeaceae > Caldarchaeum > Caldarchaeum subterraneum_A. The sequence goes on from BA000048.1 coordinate 804,275, forward strand.
GCGGACAAAGCCGACAAGCCCTCACCTCCTCAGCAATAGCATCCAGCACAAAACACACCATCCCGTCCACCGTATAAAGATGCTGAGTAGGTTATCACGGTTTTAATTCGAGGCTACAGTCCACGAGACCATGCTTAGGGTCGGTGATGTTGCGCCGGGGTTTGAGCTTATCTCCCACACCGGCGAGCGGATAAACCTCGAGAAGCTGAGAGGGCGATACGTTGTCTTGTTTTTCTACCCCAAGGACGGGTCGCCGGGATGCACTCGTGAAAACTGTCTACTCCGCGACAATTTTGAGAAGTTTGAGAAGCTGGGCGCCGTTACGCTGGGGATAAGCCGCGACAGCGTCGAGAGCCACAAACGGTTCGCCGAGAAACATGGTTTCACGCATCATCTTCTAAGCGACCCATCGGGCGAAGTGGTGAAGGCCTATGGCGCCGCTGGATTGTTTGGGATAACCAAGAGAATAACCTACGTCATAGACCCTGAGGGCCGCGTTGCTAGGATAATTCAGTCAATCAACCCCTCTACACATGTTGCGGAGGCCTTGAAAACACTCGAGGCCCTCAGCTCTTCAGAAGCGTCGAGAACAGAGAGTTAAGCTCCTGCGCCGCAAAAACATCGCCCTTAATCTTTATTCTCCCCGAGAAAAACGCCTTCACCGCGTCCAGTTCTCCTCGGAGTATGGAGACGAGGTCTTGGTGGCTTGACTCAACTGTCGCCGACGGGTTGGGATGCAGCCCCTCTGTCACCGTTAGCCCCGACCCCGTGGAATGTATGTAGAAGGGGTTTCCGTCGCTGGGCTTGAACTGTACAACCTTGCTCCAGCCCGCGGCTTTGCGTGAAACCTCTGGATGTGTTTTCGCGGCCTCAACCAGTCGCTGCGCCTGCATAAGCGCTTCATCGCTGCCCAAACCCGACCACGTAGAGAACCATGTGCCAACACATATAAACCTGTCGCAGAAAACCACAGCCTATAAATCCATCACCTCATTTAAGCAACCGTGTCTATAAGCCGACGGGGCCGAGGTCTCTTCGAGAAAAGCATAACACCGATTGTCAATCTTCTCGCCCAACTTCATGTCACTCCAAACATGCTTACAGCAGCTGGTCTCATACTTACGGCGATGGCTACACCCTGCTATTATCTATCACGGGCTGACCCTGTTTACTTCCTCGTTTCAGGTGCCTTGCTGGCAGCGGGCTCTTTCCTCGACGGGTTGGACGGCTCTTTGGCCCGTCTCCTCGGCAGCCAATCAAATTTCGGAGCATTTCTCGACTCATTCACAGACAGGATATCGGATAGCTTAATCGTGTTGGGTTTTTTGCTCTCGGGCACTGTGGACGCTGTGCTGGCTCTCGGAATGCTTGCTTCAAGCATGCTCGTGAGCTACGCGAGAGCTCGGGCCGAAGGGCTTGGAGTGAGTCTGAAAGATGTGGGGGTGGGCGAGAGAGCTGTTAGGCTGTTGGCCGCCATAGCTGCAACATTCACCGCATACATCAACTCGTTAACTCTGTTCGCCGCGGCAATTTTCATAACAGTGGTCTCGATAATAACTGTGGTTCAACGGTTTATTGCGACGGCTGCGGCGTTGAGGAGGTGATTGCATGATTATGCTTAGGCCCATCGGTGTTGTCGTGGAGGGTATGCCTGTCGAGAAGAATGTTGAGTGGAGCAGGTGGCGTAACCCCTCTTTCATAGAGGTTTATCCAGAGTATAGGGAGGGGCTGCGGGGACTCGGCGAATACAGCCACATCTACGTCATCTACTTCATGCATCTAGAGAGGCGTGTGCAGCTTGTTATCCGTCCCCGCGGTAGAGCGGATATGCCTGAGGTGGGTGTCTTCGCCTTCAGAGGCCCTACACGGCCAAACCCCATAGGGCTGACCCTTTGCAAGCTCATCGAAGTCACAACAAATGGGTTAAGGGTCCTTGGCTTAGACGCGTTTCCCGGCACACCTGTCCTCGACATCAAGCCCTACGACTATTATGACGTCGTGGAGAAACCACGTGTTCCAGAGTGGTTTATCCGTCTATGGGGCGAAAACCATTCAAGCGGTCATCCGATGCCCTGAGGCCTCTTGAAAACAATCGAGCCGTCGCTAAAAGTAACTTCGTAAACCTCGTTAACCTCCAGCCTCACGTTCAACATATCATACTCCTGCTCGGTCACGTAGAGGATTATTTTTGGGAAAAGGTTTTCACGAGTGATTGGCATGAGGCCCATGGACTGTAGCTGAAGCATCGCTGTCTGAAGCATCCGTTGAACCATCGCCGACTCCTCGCCCATACCCACAGCCTGAAAACCGCTGCTTCTTCTCACTTCAACAAGTTCGATGATTTTCCCCGGCCGCATCGTCTCGGGGTCTGTGTAGCTCGTTATACGCTGAACCTTCACCAGAACCATTTCCACAATACAGGTCCATATGCTCGATATAAGTGCTGCTACATCTCCTCTTCGCTTTTCTCCTCCTCCAGCTCCTCGAGAAACCTCCGGTATTCGTCGGCGTCAAGCAGCTTTTCAAGCTCCGAGGGGTCTGAGAGCTCTATCTTCGCAATCCACCCCTCGGTGTAGGGTGATTCGTTAAGTATCTCAGGATGGTCGAGAAGCTTGGAGTTAACTTCCACAACACGTCCCGACACGGGTGCGAGAACATCTGCGGTGGATTTGACCGATTCAACTGTTCCCAAGACTTCGCGGGCGTGAACTCTTGTGTTTATGTGTGGGAGCTCGACGTAGATGATTTCGCGGAGCTTCTTCTGCGCATAGTCGGTGATGCCCACGACGGCGTGCTTCTTCTCGGGCAAAACCCATTCATGGTCTTTTGTGTAGAGAAGTTCGTCGGGGACCTCGTATGTTTCGGACATGGCCACCAAGCGTAACCAAAATTGCCTTTATTTAAACAAGAATCTGCACTGATTTTTTCCGGGTCTAAGTACGGTATTTAAGGGGACTGGGTTGAAAGGATGGTATATAATTGATTTACGCAATCTATATAACCTAACAAAACCACACAAAAGTGGTTAAAATGGTGCAGAAAACTGTTCTGGTTCAGAAGACATCGGCGCGGAGGAGCTACGCCAACGGCTACAAGTACTGCTCCCGATGCAGGGTCTACCACCTGACGGATGGTGTGCGCTGCCCCTACTGCGGTATACTGCTGCGGAATAGTCCTCGGAAGAAGAAGCCGTCAGCCACCAGCAGATACGTCAGAATCGAGCTTTAACCAGGCTCGACGCGTATCTGTTCCGTGTCAGGGCCCTGCTGTTAGGTTATATGCTGGCCCGGGGTTTTTGGCTCCGGGTTGAGAGAGGTTATCGAGTCTATCGGCTCTGGGTTGGTCAGGGTTAACAGCGAGAATCCCCCGGGTCGTGAGTCTGATGCTGCTAGATATTTTGCGGAGAGGGCTGCGGAGCTGGGGCTGAAGGCCCGTGTAATAGACCATGGAGAGGGCAGAGCCTCGGCGCTTGTTGACCTGATTTTTGGCGATGGCCCTGTTCTGGTTTTCAACTCTCATCTCGACACCGTTCCTGTTGGACCCATAGAGCGCTGGAGTTTCCATCCCTTTTCAACCGGTGTGAGCGATGGTTATCTTTGTGGCCGTGGCTCTGTGGATGCCAAGGGCGTGTTGGCTGCGATGCTGGCCGCTGTCTCGACGCTGAGGTCTGAGCGCTTTGTGGGCCGGGTTGTTTTGATGGCTGTGGCTGATGAGGAGGTTTCGGGCCTCGGCTCATTATCGCTAATCAAGTTGCTGGACCGGGTTGATTACATGGTGGTCGGTGAGCCAACGTCGCTGAAAATATGCGTCGCGAGCAGGGGCCGGACAGAGGTCTCGGTTAACTTCTACGGCAGACCCGCACACGCCTCAAAGCCTCTTGAAGGCGTAAACGCTGTGACAGCCTCCGCAAGAGCGTGCGTAAAACTTGCACAGCTTGAGAAGGGCTTCGGGAAAAGACATAGGTATATGGGCAGGTCCTCGGCCGCGGTCACCGTCATGAGAGGTGGGCTAAAACCTAACGTCATCCCCGACTCTTCAAACATCGTCATCGACGTCAGGACAACCGTTGAAAAACCCGCAGAAACACTCCGCTTCATCAAGCAATTCATCAAACCCGCCCTGCCCAGAAAAGCATCCTTCGAAGCCACAATAACGTCTCACATCCCACCATACATGACCAAGCTCGGGGGCACGCTTGTAAACGCCTGTCAACAAGCATGCAGAGCAGCGGGTGTGAAGCCTGTTTTGGCAGGGTTCGACGCGGCAACAGACCTAAACCGAATACATAAGGTTAGGCCCGTTGAAGGCGTCATCATCGGGCCCGGCGACCTCCGTCTCGCCCACAGCTTCCGCGAAAAAGTCGCCGTGAAAGAACTAGTGAAAGCAGCAACAATCTACAAAACACTGGCGGAGCAAATTCTGTCATAGATGGGGTTTTGTATTCTCCATTCCATGTGTTACAGGGGTTGATATTTCCTGTTTAAACTCCTCCAGCAGAAAGAGGCTTATGTCATCCTTTGTTTTTTCACCCTGCCTAAAAGGCATATCCAATACATATATCAAGTTCCGGATATAGATGACAAAATATGAAAAGATGCCGAAAACCGCGACGGAGGACAGTTGGTTCGGAGTCTGCGTTATAGCGACTAATGCTATCGAGCCTGCTGCGAGAACATCTACGAGAAGCCGAGCTGAGGGAAGGAAAATTACACGCTGTATGTAGTATATGCGGAAAATTATTTTGAGAAGGTTTGTGCATGAATCTTTTATCTGTGAGATGCTAGATGCCGTGACACCTGTTACGCCGAGTTCTGTGAAGTAGAATAGTAGATGTCTGACGGCTTCTATGCATGGCTTCAGATTTATGAAACCGCTTTGTCGGCTGACGCCGTTTACAAAGCTCTCAATAATGTAGATGAGTTGCCGTCTCACGTTTTCGAGGTTAAACTCTTCGCTAACTTTGGTCAGCGCTTTGGACTCTTCCCAAATTTTTTCAAGCATTGACCTTATTTCAACGACCATTTTCTCCGCCTCTTTGTAGTCATTTATTAAACCGGCCATGTAGAACCCCAAAATAAACAAGGCACTTGTTATCACACTGCCTACAAGCAGGTTGACAGGTACGAACTCAAGCTCGTAGGAACTTATAATGAGTTTCACTAAAACCAGCGGTACAGCGATAAACAGGGACTTGATGGCTAGGCTTGGTCTCCAAAACATCTCTGTGAAGTTGAAGAAAATGTTGCTAAAAATGTTTCGCCGCTGCTAAATGTCTCCTTTTTTCAGGAGTTGCTTCAATGGAGATATGAGCTTATAGCGTGGCTGTGGGTTTACAGGTCATGGCTTCGCTGGCTATACGTGGCGGTGAGCCTGTTAGGCGGAGGCCTTTTCCCCGCTGGCCTTTTTCCGATGATGAAGAGGTTAGGGAGGTTTTGGAGGTATTGCGTGAGGGGCCCTGGTCCGCCGGCTCATCGAAGATTAGGTTGTTTGAGGAGGAGTTTGCGTCTTTTCATCATGCGGGTTATGGTGTGTCATGCACCAGCGGCTCGGTTGCTTTGTTCGTGTCGCTTAAAGCTTTGGGCTTGGGCCCGGGCGACGAGGCCATCGTCCCCGCCTACACCTTTCTCGCAACAGCAACCGCAGTCATAGACACTGGGGCCACACCCGTCATCGTCGACATAGACCCCACAACATACAACATCTCCCCCGAAGCCGTCTCCAAAGCAGTCACCGAGAAAACCCGATGCATCATACCCGTCCACCTCGCAGGCTGTCCAGCCGACATGGACAAGATCTTGGAGACAGCTGAGAAGCATGGGTTACGGGTTTTGGAGGATGCTGCACAGGCCCATGGCGCCGAGTGGAGAGGCCGCCGCGTAGGCTCTCTCGGAGACATGGCGGGGTTTAGTTTCTACCAGAGCAAGAACATGGCCGCTGGAGAAGGGGGGATAATCACCACAAACATTGAAGAATTGGCCGAGTTGGCGCGGAGCTTGGTGAACGTTGGACGGGATGTGAGGCGCGGATGGTATGAACATGTGAGATATGGCTGGAATTTCCGGATGACCGCTTTTCAAGCAGCGGTTCTCAGGGCCCAGCTGCGGAGACTACCTGAACTCAATAGGAAGAGAACCCGGTCGGCGGAGTTTTTGGATGAGAGTCTGAGAGCGATTGATGGCGTGGAGCCGCTTGAAAAGCCGCCGCAGGTCACGGCGCATAGCTATCATCTCTACATCGTCCGGGTCGACGTCAAGAAATTCGGGTTCAGCGCAAAAGAGGAGTTTGTGAAAGCGTTGAACGCCGAGGGGATACCGTGCAACGCGGGATACAGGCCGCTGAGCAGCTACTGGTTCATCGCCGAGAAATCACGTGTCCCGATGCCTTTGAAAAACACCGAGAAAGCATGCCAGTACGAGGCTGTGTGGATTCCACAGTATGTTCTGCTGGGTGAGCGTGAAGACCTTATGGATGTTGTCGAAGCCTTCGCCAAGCTGAGAAAAGCCGCTGGGTCTTAGATTTCCCATTTCCACGCGAGATTCTTCTCGAGACGGGATGGTGCTTTCGAGAGAAGAGCAGGGTCCACCTGCCTGTTCTCCACAACCACTTCAGAGACCTCGGCTGATTTGACCACGCCGCCCAGAGACTCCACCTCGCGCAGGAGACTGGGGAGAAGCTCCTGCACAGACTCAACGGTTTTAGGCAGTTTGACACGGTTTTTCTCCACGGCTGTGAAGACCGCGTAACACGCCACCGAGTTGTTTTCAGACTTCTTCAGCACAACGTTTGTCGCATCATATTTCTTCAGCAAATTCTCCAAGCTCTGGAAATCCACCCCCTCCACCACGAGATCAAGCCGCGGCGCCTTCTCAAGCACCACGAAGAAGCCGAGATATATCTGGAGAGCTCCCTCAAAGTCGGGGCTGGCTCTCGTCATCCCGACTATGGTGTATTCCTGCCCCTCCCGTATCAGAAAACGCTGAGAAAGCTCGGGAGGGATGGTTGCGATTAAGCTGTTACCGCTTCTTCTGATGACGCCGCGGAAAACAACCGTGTCCTCAACCCATGACAAACTCTTCGCCTATTTATGCAGAGGCTCCGACCGTATAAAGGGTTTGTGTTCCGGGCTTATGGAAAGCATTTAGCCACGCCGCTAGAAGTCTTCCTCTTGGGGTTAGGCTGTATTGCACGCGGATGGGGCTTTCGCAGGTTTGAACCATTCTCTCTACAAGACCGTGTCTACATAGTTTTCTCAGCCTGTCGGAGGCGATTTTCCAGCTGAGTCCCGGGAGAGAGTCGACGAGCTCGGCGCTGTGGAGAGGCCCATCTCCAAGTGTCTGGAGAATTTCTTTTGACCATTTGCATTTCAGCACCTCGGCCAATACATGTGACGGGACATGAGGTAGAAGTGGTTTAACCAGCTCCCCTATCTCGCGGCCCTTTTCCGTCAATATGTAGCCGGATACATCCATGGAGACAAGCTGATGTTTCATTAGGTTTGAAAGCTTGTGTGCCAGTACTTTCTGGCTTATGCCGAGGCTTTTGGCGAGGTCGGCGAACCTCCGCGGCCCATCGACCATCGAAACTATGATGGGCACTGTCCATTTGCATCTGAACACCTCCGAGGAAAACTGGTGCGAAACAGCTCTCAGCATTCCTTTACGCAGAAACACCGCTGAGCCTTTTTTAAGTTTTAGAGGGTTACCAAAAAGTAACAGCCTAACCGTTTGGAAACCATTTGCTCAAATATCGTCACATGATCGGGTTTGTCATGGTTCAGCAGATTCCAGGATACACATATGGAACAAGAGAGGTTCCGCAGGCCCCTGTTTCGGACGAGGAGTTCCGCCTGCTTAAGACAACGGTTTTGATGACCGACGAGGATATCAGGTATCTCCGCATGGCTGGTGAGGTTCTCCGCGACCAAGTGGATGACGTGCTCGACCTCTGGTATGGCTGGGTAGGCTCCCACAAGCATCTCGTCTACTACTTTGGCGACCGCAAGTCAGGCCAGCCGATAGGCGAGTATCTACAGGCTGTGAGGAAAAGGTTTGGTCAGTGGATTCTAGACACCTGCTTCAGAGAATATGACAGGGATTGGCTCAACTACCAGTATGAAATCGGGCTACGCCACCACAGGAGCAAGAAAAACAAAACAGATAAAGTGGACTCGGTTGACCACATCCCGCTACGCTACCTCATCGCCTTCATAGTGCCTATAACAGCCACCATCAAGCCGTTTCTGGCGAAGAAAGGCCATTCACAGGAAGATGTCGAGAAGATGTATGCGGCGTGGTTCAAGGCCGTGACGTTGTCGGTTGCACTGTGGAGCATACCCTACGCGAACAAGGGCGAGTGGTAAAAGCCTACTGCTTAAACAATTCCTTCAAATCTTTCGCCTCTCCTCTTTTTACATATGTTATCTTTGTTTCGAGTCTTACTCTTAGGCCGAGGCTTCGGAAAAGGTTGTAGAGCTCTCCGCCGTCAAGCGGCTCCGATATCTGCCCCATCTTGATGAGCTGGGCGAGTTTCTCAACTATTGCAGCGGTTTCTACGGGATATTGCTCATACGCGGCCTGCAGCACCTCGTCTCCTCTCGGGCCCAGATGCTTCTTAACCACTTCGAGAGGTGTTTCGGCTGGTGCGGGTTTGGGCTGCTGCTCGGCTTTCACCTGCCCCGCCATCGACGCTAGCTGCATCATCTTCTTCAGCTTAAGCCGCTTCAGCTCAAGGTCTTCTGACAAGGCTACGCAGGCCTCCTAACACCAAGCCTGACACTGCTCAACAAAACTGATGGGCCCCCGAACCATACAGGAATTCCCTGCATCGGGTCCCCTTTTCCGCAGTAGCCTGCGTAGAACTTGAGGTCGTCAGCAACAGCTTTGACAGAGGACCAGAGGCCCTTCGTCGTCAAGTCAACCACCGGGTCTCTTATCATTTCTGCGAGCTTTCCGTCTCTAACCCTGTATGCCACGACGCCGACATAGCGCTGGTTCCACCGCCTGTCGTCGATGTTCCACTCCTGATAGGATTTGATGTAGACGCCGTTGCGCATGATTTCGAAGAGTTCTTCGAGGCTGTGGTCACCGGGCTTGAGGTAGGTGTTGGCCATGCGGACAATCGGTTCTTTGCTGTAGCTGTTGGCCCTCGAGGCGCCGTTGCTATGTGTGCCCAGTTCTGCAGCGGTTTCACGGTTGTGAAGCAAACCGCTCAAAACACCTCTGTCAATCAATACGCGTTCAGACGTGGCTACGCATTCGTCGTCGTAGAGATAGTAGCCGAAGGAGCGTGGAAGCCTCGGGTCATCCACGACCGTGACATGTTCGCTGCCTATCCTCGTGCCGAAGAGCTCGGGCTTGACATAGGTCTCACCTGCCTGCGCAGCTTCTCTGCCCAGCATCCTGTCAGCCTCACCCGGGTGGCCGCATGACTCGTGGCAGACAAGCCCCACAATCTCGGAGCCGAGAACCACGTCCACAGGCTCCCGAGGCGGCTCAACACCCTTCAGCAAAGCCTTAGAAATGTCACGGGCCTCCTCAGCCAGTCTGCCGGGCAGGTCCCATCTCTCAACCGCTTCCCAGCCGGAGGATTCTCCGAGGTTCTCAAACCGCTGGACAACACCGCGCTGCGGGTGATAGGCTGTGATTATGTAGTTGGCTGTGGCGCGTTCAACCATGAATCTGACGTCTCCGCCGTCGCTGTTGACCACATGCTTCTCGGTGCCCCATTTCCCTAACTCGATGAACCGTGAAACAAGCTTGACGCCGAGCTTATCAGCTGCCTCGACACCCGCGGCATCGGCCTCCTTCAACAGCTCAATCTTATCCCTGTTATCCACATCATCATAGCGAATCCTCGGCTTCTTGATGTCCGAGGCCTTGACAAGCTTCTCCTCCGACATCCTGACATCCTGTGACCTTGTGACAGCTGCCTTAGCCATGCCGAAAGCAGCCGCGACAGCCTTCCGCAGAGACGCTCTATCAAGCTGGTTTACGTATGAGAAGCCGAGGCTACCTCGGTAGAGAAGCCGGATACCCACCCCCTCTCGACAACATCCGCCGACACCTCCGGGACACCGTTCTTCAAAACAATTTGCGACTGATGATCCCGCTGAAACCGTGCCTCAACATACGAAGCACCCAGCTCACCACCCCTCTTCAAAACAAACTCCAGCAAATCCTCCACATCCATCGGCCCGACACCACATTCAGGTGGAGAACGAGATATATAAACGGTTAACAAGCACTGTGTAAGCTCATATAGCGGAGCAGGCTCTTCATACTCTGGTCATGAAGGCGAAGAACTACCGCAGGCCCGAGGGAATGACCTACGCCCGTGTAGAGTACATCCACGGCCCGCCACCGTCCCGCATAACCAAATACAACGCAGGCGTCTACCGCAGCGACTACACCCACGAGCTTTTGCTGATTCCGGAGACAGATTTGCAGATACGTGATGTCGCAATCGAGTCGGCCCGCATAACAGTCAACAAGTATTTGACGGAGAAGCTTAACGACAGGTTTTACCTAGAGGTCACGGCGCATCCTCACCACGTTCTCCGGGAGAACAAGATGATTTTCGGAGCACATGCTGACAGGCTGCAGGAGGGTATGAGAAGAGCTTTCGGGAAACCGATTGGGAGAGCCGCACGTGTCGAGATGGGTGAGCCTGTGTTCAGGCTCCTTACCTACGCCGATGGCGTGAGAGCGGCCCGTGAGGCCCTCGAGCTCGCGGCGAAGAAACTACCTAAGAAATACTACATCGTGGAGAAGGTTCTCGCCCAGAGTGCCTAGCCCCTTGTCACATGAAGCAGAAATCTATGTCGACGGCGCTTCGAGAGGCAACCCGGGACCCGCGGGCATAGGCTACATAATCAAAATCGGAGACCAATCATTCAAACACCGGGAACATATCGGTGTGGCGACCAACAACCAGGCAGAATACCATGCGTTAATCAAGTCGTTGGAGAAAGCGCTACAGCTAGGTGTCAAAAAAGCCCATGTTTACAGCGACAGCGAGCTTCTCGTCAAACAGGTAAACGGCGCCTACAAAATACGGAACAACACGCTCACAATTCTGCACCAAAAACTACAACAACTGATAACCCGTTTCGAAGAATTTCATATCACTCATGTCGATAGAGAGAAAAATAGGGAGGCCGACAGGCTGGCCAACCAAGCCATCGACGAGGCTATGCCTTAACCGTGATGACCGCCGGCTCCTGAACAGTTTTCTTCGAGGCCTCCCTTATCCGTTTCAACATTGCCTCATACTCTTCCTCGCTCATGCAGTGGCACATAGCATCAATCCCCCATCAAAACCGGGTTATAACATTTTTTCAACTACCGACTTTTGGCAAAACTGTTCTAATCGTGACCATCTCCGACAGCGAAATCGACGTTGCCCCCTCATTTAGCTTGGCCTAATGGTCTTTCTAAAATCAGCTCTACATGTTTTCCCCCGCCCATAGGTAGTGTCGCTTTCTGCTGGCATCAGGCTTTTATTTGTCTGTTTGTGACTGGGGCTGTGGTTAGGGTTGTTAAGCTTTCTGGTTTGCGGAAAGCGGTTGCGGAAAGGCTGGGCTACAGTTTTCGGAACAGCCTACCCGTCGCGTTGATGACGGAGTATGATGCGGGGCCGTTGATGATGGTTTATCGCGGGGCGCGGGAGAAATTTGGTGAGAAAAGTCCAAGCATAACCGCTTACGTTGTTAAGTGTGTTGCCTCGGCGCTCACCGTCCACGGCGAGTTTAACGCCAACATAGAAGGTGATGAGATAAGGGTGCTTGACGAGGTTAACATAGCTGTGGCCGTTGATACGCCGCGGGGCCTCTACGCTCCAACCATCAGAAACGTCGACAAAAAGACCGCTGTCGAAGTGGAGGCTGAGCTAAGGGCCCTCGCCGAGAAGGCTGTCAAGGGAACGATAACGTTGAACGAGCTGGCGGGCCACGGCTTCACAGTCTCCAACCTCGGACACCTAGGCGTCACCCACTTCACGCCGATAATCAACCCTCCCGACATCGCGATTCTCGGAGTCGGAGCAATTAAAAACACGGGAGATAGACACCGTGGATACCTTACACTAGTCTTCGACCACCGCGCAGCCGACGGAGCTCCCGCCGCCAGATTCCTAGAGGAGATAAGGCATCAGCTCGAATCCTTGGACGGAGAGTGAGCGGCGACGGTTTCAGCTGTCTCCGTGTTGGCGAGTCACAGCGCCCTTGATGTGTTGGATGGCGCGCGTGAGGAGGGGTTTAGGACTGTCGCGGTCGCGAAAAGAGGCCGTGAAAAAGCCTATCGAATGTTTCCCGTGGTGGATGAGCTTGTGCTGGTCGACGAGTTCCATGAAATCATCGAGGACCATGTATTGGAGAAGCTTGCCGACAGCGTGTTTGTGCCTAACAGGAGCTTCGCTGTCTACGTCGGCTACGACGCAATCGAGAAACAATTCAGGATACCTGTTTTCGGTAACCGTTTTCTGCTGCGGTGGGAGGAGCGTGTCGGCGAAACCAGCTACTATAGGCTGCTTGACGCAGCTGGCATAAGGAGGCCGCGGACATATCGGCTTGAGGACGTGGATGGTCCCGTGATGGTGAAGCTGCCCGAGCATGGGAGACCGTTTGAACGCGCCTTCTTCATAGCAAGCGATAGAAAAAATTTGGAGAAGAAGCTGGGAGAAATGATTGCGAAGGGGCTTGTCGATGAAAAGTCTCTGGAGCGGGTTTCTGTGGAGGAGCTTGTTCTCGGCGCGCATTTCAACGCAAACTTTTTCCACAGCGTGGTCAAAGGCAGGCTGGAGCTTCACAGCATAGACAGACGGATACAGAGCAACCTCGACGGCGTCATCAGACTGGCCGCGGCGGAGCAGCTGGAGCTCAACCCGCTCATCCGCTACATCGAGGTGGGCCACGAGCCCGCAACCATCCGCGAAAGCCTCCTCGAAAAAGTCTTCACAATCGGCGAGAAATTCGTCGAAGCATGCAGCCGACTAGTTTCACCGGGTGTTATAGGGCCTTTTACGCTACAGTTTCTCGTCACACCTGAGCTTGACCTCGTGGTCTATGACGTGGCTCCACGGATAGGTGGAGGAACCAACGTCTACCTCGGGTTCGGTGGCCAGTATAGTAAGCTTTACCATGGAAGACCCGTGACCATGGGCCGTAGGATTGCGATGGAGATAAGGGAAGCGGTAGAGCAAAACATGTTGTCAAGGGTTACGACATGAAGCAGGTGAGGGACTATGATGTTGAGAAGCTCACGGTAGCGACGGTGGCGAGCCACACCGCTCTCCAGCTCCTCCGCGCAGCCAAGAAAACAGGCTTCAGAACAGCAGCCATCTGCCTAACAGACAACAAACCATTCTACGAAAAATTCGGATTCATAGACGAAATCTACACAGCTTCTGTCGACACGTTGGACAAGCTCGCGCCAAAACTCACTGAACACAACACCGTCTTTATACCGCATGGCAGCTTCGTCGAATACTGCGGCCCCGAGAAGGCCCAATCCTTCAAGGTGCCGTTTTTTGGAACACGGCAGCTCATCGAGGTGGAGGCCGACCAGAGAAGAAAAATGATGCTGCTCCGTGAAGCAAGTATACCTACGCCGGAGGAATATTCGTCACCCGAGGAAGCGGAGCCGCCGGTGATAATCAAGCTGGCGGGCGCAAAAGGCGGAGCAGGCTATAGCCTTGCCTTCACCAAAGAAGAGCTCGAGGCAAAAACAAGAAACCTCAGCCAACCCCACATCATCCAGCGATACATCATAGGCGTCGGCGTCTACATGCACTACTTCTCGTCACCCATGTTCGGAAGAGTTGAAGTCTTCGGAGCAGATACACGATACGAGACAAACGTTGACGGCCGTGTCTTCGGATTGGCTGAGCCCAGCTTCGTCGTCGTCGGAAACAGGCCCCTAGTGGTCAGAGAATCACTCCTGCCACGCTACATGCGCTACGGCGAACAATTTGCATCAGCCGTTGAGCAAACTCTCGGCACACCCATGATAGGCCCCTTCTGCCTCGAAACAATAATCACAGACACATTCGAAATCAAGTGCTTCGAGTTCTCCGGCAGAATCGTGGCGGGCACAAACGTCTACATGGGCACAGGCTCACCATACTCAGTCCTCTACTTCGACAAGCCCATGGACATGGGAGAAAGGATAGCCCATGAGCTGAGGGCCGCCGCTGAAAAAAACTGTCTCGAAAAAATCACGAGTTAAACCTTATAGGCTGTGTTGGGGCAGGTTTGGCTGGTGTGGACTGGAGCGGTGTGAAGCTGGAGCAGATTGGGTTGGTGGCTAGCCCCAGTGGAGAGAATGGGGCGATGTGTATTCTCCAGGATGGTATGGAGACAAGGGTCACGACCGAGACGCTTGTGCTCATCGAGAACCGGAACGGTAACAAGCTGCTAGCGGTCTGCCGCAGCGGATTGGGCAGCAACGACTCGCTCAAAACAAACGTCTACAACCCTGGAGTAGCCTATGCGAAGACAGGAAAAGGCCCCAGCACCGCGAAAGAATTCTTTGGCTACCAGCTCGTCGTCATCGGGGATGTGACAGACGGGTCAATCAAGCCCAACAGATTGATAATAGCTCCTGCGTCAAAGGTGTACAGGTTTGACGAGGGCTTCAACCCTATGCAGCTGTTGGGTGGAACGGGGCTGACTCTAGGCTACTATGCCACGGGCACACCCACGTGGAAAATCCCCGTCCTCAAGGAATACATCACACACCACATCGGCGTATTCGGTGTCACAGGCTCAGGCAAATCCTATCTCACCCGATACCAGCTCATTCCACTGCTTAGACAATCGGGCTTCGACGTCCTAATCTTTGACTGGAAAGGCAGCGACTACGCACCATACTACAGCGACGTCATCAACATGGACGACATCCTGCTCGACGACGAATCCATACTCTCGTTTCTCTTGGAGCGGCTCAACTACTTCGGCGGAGGAGGCTCCGCTGAAAAGCTTGCGGAATATCTAGATCAAGTCATCACAGAGGGTAGATGGAGAGGCAAAACAGCGGCCGAGGCTCTCGAAACCATAACAAACGAGCTCTACAGAATAATTTCTGAGGACAATACCGATAAATCAGGTAAACCGAGTCACTGGGCCAACATATACATGCGTAAAGCTCAACGCTACTTGAGCAAGCTCGATGAGGATGATGTCAAGCCGTTACTGGGCACGCTCACTGCCGAGGAGATTGTTGAGAAGCTTCGTGAAAAACATCTTATCGTAATTGATTTGAGCTATGGGTCGAAGGAGCAGAAGCTGAGCATCTTTCTTTCTATCGTGGGTTATCTGAAGCGGTTGATGGAGGAGAAAAATAGGCTGAACATCGCCTTGGTCGTGGACGAGGCTCCGCAATACTGTCCATGGAACCCGAAAGGTATAGAGGAGGAAGCTACACGCGCTATCATGAGCATAGCAGCTCTCGGCAGGTCCTACGGCCTATCCATCACTTTGATTTCGCAGGGGATAGCTGGTGAGATAGGGTTAAACGCCGCAGTCAGAAGAAACCTCAACACACTCTTCATAGGAAAAATCCATCCACTGGATGTGCCAGAGGCGGACAAATTCTTCGCCACAGCTTTGGTGGACCCATCCAGTCTTCTGCGGCTGCCCGAGGGCCATTTCTACATGATTGGGAAGATGAATCCGTCGCCTGTGCCGCTGCTGCTTACGTTTGAGATACCCGAAGAGGAGAAAACCGTTGGCAGGCGCTGAAGAGTTACCAGACTTTCTCAAGATACCTAAACCACTTCAGGAAAAGTTCTTCACAGCCGTCGAGGAGGAGGTCAACAACCTTGTTCCAGAGATTAGAAGATTCTCCGAAGCCGTGGACCGTGTCAGGAAAGAATTCTCAAAAGGAATCAGTAGGGTAAATGACTCGAGCCGCTGGCGCGACATGCTGGTCTGTGTGGTGGATGGCTCCGATGTTCCCGCGCTCGACGATAGAATAGGTGTGAGATATGGGTTGTATGCTGTTGCCTACAAAATGTTTCGGGGGATTGACGCTGTCGAAGATGGTGAGGGATATTTCGGTGACAAGCTCCCCGGGAAAATAAGCACTCGGCGTGAAACTTTCCTCAAGCTCCTCGACCTCCTAACCACATACTACGAGAGGCTCGTGGCGAAAACTTTGCTCGACAGCATGAAACCCGACCTGTTAATGGTGGATGGCAGCTTCTTCGGCTACAGGGCAGGCTGCAGCATGGTGAAGAAAGACCCTCTCAACTGGCGCGACCCTGTGACGGGAAAAAGGTTCGACACCGTGTTTGACCTCATCGACGAGATAAACAGTTTGACTATGGCCCTTCTCGAAAGCGGAAAAGCCGTTGGAGTGATAAAGAGGGTGCCTACCGCGGCGATAGACGGCTACCTATGCTATCGGCATGGGTTGGAGATGGGGCTTGAGCTGAGCGACCGATCCATTCTCTCGCATCTCATGAAACGGGGCGAGGTCTTCGATTATGAGGAGATTTTCGGGCCAGATGTGAGGTATGATGTCTTCACATGGTTCAGGACCGCGGCCCTTGACAAATCAATTGCGAAGAAAGGCCCTGACGCCGTGTTGAAGAAAGCGGAGCAGAGAGTCAAGGTGCAGCTTGTAGCGGACTTAACCGGCTGGATGGGAGGCAGAAGCCCAAGCTGGACACAGTACGCAGACCAGCCCATCGTCAAAGCCGTGCGAAGCACACGCCGGGTCTTCATAAAAACAGTCGACGACATTCCGCCAATCTGTGTCGAGTTTTCTGAAAAGACTCCAGGGGAGGTGGCTGAGGATGTGTTGGGCTACATATACGCCACGGCCAATCCTGCGACTGGGTTGCCGATTGTTCTCGACTTGGTGGATGACCTTGTCTCTCTTCCCCGTGGAATAGGGCGAGAGTTTGTTAACGAGATTGAGGCGGAGCTCCTACGCAGAGGCCTGAGCAGGGAGAGCCTTATCGCCATCTTCAGCCGATACAACCCGCAGAAAGACGAACCCTAAGCCCGCTGCTTAACAGCCTCTATCTTCTCCACCAGGATGCTGTGGAGAAGCTTGCCATCCACCTTCCCTCGATATTTCCTCATCAAGTCACCCATCAGCCTGTTAACCAGCCGCGGGTCCCCAGCCTCTGCGGCATGCCTCTGGACAAGCTCCTCAACCTCTTTCTCAAGCTCCTTCGACGAAACATGTGAGAGTCCTAGGCTTTTCACAGCATCCTCCACAGATGCCCCGGGGTTTTTAGACATCCAGCCGATTATGTCGGGCACAGCTTCTTTCGAGAAAAGCCCCGATGCAAGTGAGTGGAGTATTTCGGCGAGCATGTGGTCTGACAGGTTTTGCACTGGATAACCTTCGCGGCGGAGGTTTCTCATGGTCTCGGTGAGCGTCGCAGCGACGACGGTGGCTGGAAGGCCCGTTGCTCGGACTATTTGCTCAAATAATTCCTCTTTTTCCTCGTCTATCAGGGCTTGGACAAGCTGGGTGCTTAGGCTGTATGTTTTGGCGAGTCTCTCGGCTGTTTGGTCGAGTGTCTCGGGGAGGCTGCTGAGGATTTTTTCCACATATTCACGGGTTATTGGGAGAGGCGGTATGTCGGTCTCGGGATACATCCGCGCGGAGCCGGGCCGCGGCCTCATGTAGACCGTCAACCCATCAGGCTTGGCTGCTCGTGTCTCACCCGGGACACCCTCCACCGCCTGCGCAGCCCTCTCATAAACCGCTCTCAAAGCCTCCAAGGCCCTGGCCTCTTCGTCGACAACCATGACCACGGCGTCCTGCTCGCCAGCGCCTACAGCTTCTCTCAGCATCTTAACCTCCTCCGCTGTGATGCCGTAGGCGGGCAGCTCGTCGGTATGCAGTATGCCTTCAACCTCGGCCCACGCCTTCGCATGTCCAGCCAGCTCGGACCCCAGCCTAATGCCTTTCACCGGCTCCTTGGATAACAGGCCCGCGAACTTGACCAGCTTTAGAGCGTATGCTCTGCCCCCTGTCTCCAGCTTCTTCCTCACCATCGAGGATTTGGTGTTTTGGAAAACATGTGTCACGTCAATGTATTCGGGTGGTGGGAGAGGCTGGCTTCCGAGTCGTTTCCGCAGCTCCTCGGCGACCTCGAGAAGATGTAGCTGCCGTTTTACCTCGAGCTCCACGACAAGAGGTATCAGCTCAAGCTCCTGAACACCCTTTATCTCGGTGACCGCTCCACCGGATATGGAGACGTTGAGGTCCTGTCTAACCGTCCCAATCCCGCGCTTCACCCTCCGTGTAGCACGCAGAACCTTGCCAATAGCCTGCGCAACCCTCGCGGCCTCCTGAGGAGAGCTAATCACAGGAGCGGTTGCAATCTCAATCAAGGGAATGCCCAGTCGAGACAAATCATACTCGACGACGCCTCTGCTTGTGGAAACTATCTTCGCCGCATCCTCTTCAAGTGTCACGGTTTGTATCGGGATTTTTTTGCCGTCGACAACAAGCTCGCCGCCGAGCGCGACGATGCATGTTCTCTGAAACCCTGAGGTGTTGGAGCCATCTATCACTATTTTGCGCATGACATGGATTTCGTCGACGGGGGTTGCTTTGAGTAGCGCGGCTATCTGGAGAGCTGTTTCAACGGCTTCGGGGTTGAGGTCATGCGGAGGCTCCTCATCCATCTCGACCAGGCAGACGTTCGACGGGTTGATGTGATAGATGATTTTCTTCCTTTTCTTTGACTCGAAGACAGCCGCGGGGTCTACTTCGCCCAGCTCGCTCTGAGCTTCTCTGAGATAACGTGTTATTTTGATGACTGGGCCCTCGGCGGGTTCTGTTGGACAGTCGCAGAAGAGCTTCCGCCTTGTGTCGAGCTGTCTGTGAACCTCGAGCCCAACCTTCAGACCAACCTTGTCATACAATCTCTGCATCACCTGCGAAAAGTGGCTGCGGCCCCGTTCTTCCCCCAATTTCTCCGCATATGTCTTTGAGCATGAGGTTTTTCACCGTCTCATATGAGGCTTTTTCGCCCAGTTTGCCGAGAACCCACATAAGCTTAACCATGGCGGTCTCGGGCAACATATTGTCCAGAGGAACAGCACCAGCCCTCATCAAGTCTCTCCCGTTCTCGTAAACATTCATGTTCACACGCCCAAATCTGCACTGGCTCGTCATCCCCACGAAGACACCTTTTTCCCTCAAGCCCTTCAAAACAGGCACAAAGCTAGAGGCCACATGGCCCAACCCCGTCCCCTCGAGAACCACTCCACGCAAACCCATTCTCTCAACCAGAAGCTCCAGCACCTCCGGCTTCATGCCCGGGAAAAACTTCACAAGCATTACTCTCTCGTCAAACACGGGCTGGAACACGTATCCATCTTCTCCCCGTTTGTGGAAGCCTGTGGTGAGGATTTTGAGGCCCTGGGGTGTTTTGACAGCGATGGGGCTGGCGTTGATTGACTGGAAAGCGCCCCTGCTGCTTGTGTGGAGTTTGACCACACGTGTCCCCCTATGTATCAAGACATTATCATCCCCATGCCATCCATGCATAGCCACAACGACCTCCGCGAAAGGCGCCCACGCAGCCACCTCAACAGCCGTCAAAAGGTTCAGCGCCGCGTCGCTGGAGGGCCTGTCGGAGGAGCGTTGTGCACCTACGAGAACAACCGGTGCGGGCGGGTTCTGTAATGCGAAGCTTAGGGCTGCCGCCGTGTATCCCATGGTGTCGGTGCCGTGGGTGATGACTATGCCGTCGAAGCCTTTGCGGAAGAGTTCATCCACCTTCCGCGCAATCGCTGTCCAGTGAGCGGATGTCATGTTCTCGCTAACAACCTGCATCAGGACCTCGGTTGAGACGTTTGCTTTCTCAGCGATTTCGGGAACTATGCTGACGAGGTCCGATGCCGTGAGAGCTGGTTTTACTCCTCCGGTCCGGTAGTCTATTCTGCTGGCTATGGTGCCGCCTGTGTTGACAATCATTACGCGCGGCAGGTTTTCCCGAGGCTGGGCGGGTGGAGGCGGGTTGAACGAAGGCGCGACGGCTGAGGAGAGCTTACGTATCTGTGTAGAGACATCGATGCGTACACCTATGTTGTAGCCGTTCGGAAGCTTCAGAACCAGGACATCCGGCGCCCCATACTCGTAACGCGCCATCACAAACCCGCGGAGCCGCAGCCCATTTCTCACAACCTCAACCTCGTCACCAAGCCCCACACCAAGCCTATTCAACATCTCCGCAACAAGCCCGCCGTAGCCAAGCTCAGAGACCATGCCTCCGAAACCACCTCTCACCCATGATATAAATCCGAGTAACGAGATATAAATCAAGAAGAAGCCGGCTCATATCTCCTCAGCAGCTCGACAAGCTGCATCAAGTTCCCCGCCACAGGGTTCTCTGGGTTAAGCATAATCATCTTCACACTCCGAAGCCTCCGTTGATACACGAGGCCCAGCCTCTCAAAATTGTTCACCACTATGATGACCGTGGAAGGTGCAAGGCCTGTTGCGCGTGCGAGATATCTTAGGCTGAAGGCCTTGCCCGGGTTTTCGAGAAGAAACTGTAGAATTTTTGAGTGGGCTTTTGATGCGAAGAGGTCGTGGAGATTCAATTCGGGAAAGGGTTGTTAGCAGGCTATTAATCTGCTACTATTGTTCCTGCTTGTCTGCCCATGAGGGCTTGGCGGACGGCTTCTAGGTTGTTTCCGTTGACGTAGTAGAGGGGTATGCGTGTTCGGAGGGCCATGGCGAGGCCCACTGTGTCGATGAGCTGGTAGTCGCCGGCTCGTTGTGAAACTTTTTGGCTGATTTCGGCGAGTTGGGTGAAGCTGATTCTTGGCAGGAGCTTTGCCTCGGGGTTTTTCTTCGGGTCATCGGTGTAGACTCCGTCAACATCACTGGCGATGACAACTCTCTCCGCCCCAATCACCGAGGCCGCGTGTATGCTGACCGCCATCGTCGACTGACCAGCCTGCATACCGCCCGAAACAACAATTTTCCCAAACCCCGTCAAGTAACGTATCTCGTCAACAGTGGTGGGGACTGTTTGGACGGCCACGTCTCCCAGGGCCCTTGCGAAGAGATAGGCGTGGACACGGGTTACCTTAATCGCCGCCTCGTCACAGGTTGCTTCATCGAGGCCGATTTTTCTCGCGGCCGCTATGTAACGACGTGCCTGTTCACCGCCACCCACCACCACAACCCAACGCCCACCATCAAACGCCTCCCTGAGAAGCTTCACATACCCTTTCAGCAGCTCAGTGTCAACGTTCTCGCCAAAGACAACATGGCCCCCAAGCTTCAGAACAACGTTCGCCAAAGCAACCACTCTAATCCAAACAACAACTCAGCTGACATAAAAACACGAGCATAAAGAGCCACGCCCCTTAGAAAATGATAATAACAAGCTTTATGTATTACGTTGTATTCCCCGAAAAGATGACATCTATTGTAACTGTGCGCCTGTCCAAGCCTGACCTGAAAAGGATTGAAGAATTAAGGAGAGTGGAAAATGTTGACCGTTCCACTCTAATCAAAATGTTTATTGACGAGGGAGTGAGGAAAAGGGTTGTTGACCTTTATCGACAGGAGAAGTTGACGGTAGGGCGTGCGGCGGAGATTCTGGGAGTTTCGTTACGTGAATTCTTGGAAATTTTGGAAAAGGAGGGTGTCCCTGTTAACTGGGACATTGCAGGTATTCGGGAATATATGAGGGATAAAAATTTGAAACGCTTTGAAAGGTGGTGGTGGACAAACACTCTTCTTAACGATGAAGAAATACAATACAAAGCAGAGTAGGGAGTAGTTTGCCGAGTGCGGTTTCTGACGCTGGACCGCTTATTCACTTGGCCCAGATAAACAAGCTACATCTTCTAAAGATGCTCTACAATCAAGCAGTCATTACTCCACGAGTGAAAAGAGAAGCCTACGACATGGGGGCGAAACATGGACATGCTGACGCCACAATAGGGAAAGCAATAGAAGATGGTTGGATAAAGGTAGAAAAGTTACAAAAACAGCTAATTTCATCCTCCAAAAAATTAGCGAGTAAGGAGAAAATTTCACAAGCTGATGCCGAAACGCTTCTTTTGGCTAAAGAGAAAAAGGCAGAAATTCTTGTTGATGAAAAAGCCCTCTCGAATATTGCACGGCTGCACGGATTAAGGGTCTGGAGCACTTCAATTCTGCTGGAGGCCTTAAGTCGGGGATATATTGAAGTCTCAGACATTGAGGCAGCTATAAGACAACTCGACGAGAAAAGGCATAAACTAAAACGCGAACATGTTGAACAAATTCTAGAAGTAGCCAAAACTATAGCTTGTAGACGAAAGTAAAAAGGAAATCATGACCATCTTCTTCTGATTATTTTTGAGGTTTCGACGGTGAGGTAGACGAATAGAGCGCCTCCGATTATCCAGACGAGGTCTGCTGTGGTGGGTGTTGTGAGGCTTAGGAGCTGGGCTGCTCCAGGTATTGTGAGTATGGCCATGATGAGCGTTATTTCCCATGCGATGGAAATGAGTAGCCATTTGTGTGGTTTTGCTTCAAAGTTTGTGTACACGAGGGAGCGGCAGCTCAGGGCCAGCACAAGCTCATTGGCGATGAACATGAGGAAAAGCCTTGTTCTCGCGTGTTCCACCCCCTCGGGAACAGCTGCCACATAGCCTATGAGGTAGAGGGGCGTGGTCACAGCAACGGCTGTGACAAGCATGGCTACCACTTCTCTGTTGAAGACGGGCTCGTTCTTCGGTGTCGGTTTTCGTTTCATGATGTCAGGGTCGGGTGGAGCAAAACCCAGCGCTATTGCAGGTAGCCCGTCGGTGGCGAGGTTGATGTAGAGTATGTGGACGGGGAGAAGCGGCAAAGTGTCTTCACCCCTCAGCCCCAGCAGCTCCGCGATGAATAGAGCCACCGCCGTTATCACAATGACTTCTACGAGGTTTGCTTTGAGAAGATAGGTGAGATATTTCCGGACGTTTCCATAAATCCATCGGCCAAGCTCCACGGCTTTCACGATTGTCGCGAAGTTGTCGTCTGCGAGCATGATGTCCGAGGCTTCTTTCGCAACATCTGTACCGGTTATGCCCATCGAGACCCCTATGTCGGCTCTCTTCAGGGCGGGTGCATCGTTTACGCCGTCCCCTGTCATGGCGACGACGTATCCTTTCCTCTTCCATGCCTCAACAATCCTCAATTTATGAAGGGGTGAGATGCGTGCGTAGACGACCACGTGTTCAACTATGTTGTCCAACTCCTTGTCAGAGAGCTTGTCGAGCTCCTCGCCTGTTAGAACCATGTCCCCCTCCTTCATTATGCCGACTTCACGTGCAACCGCCACAGCCGTGAGCTTGTGGTCTCCCGTGACCATCACCGTCCTGATGCCTGCTTCATGGGCCTTCTTCACAGCGTCGTAGACCTCGGGCCTCGGCGGGTCCATCATCCCAACCAACCCCAAGAAAACAAACCCCTTCTCCTCGAAATCATTATCTGCGTCAGGTTTATGGGCCAACGCCAGCACACGTAAACCCGAAGAGGCCATCTGCTCAGCAACAGAAAGAATCCTAGCTCTCGTCTGTTCGTCAAGACTATGCTTCTCTCCGTTATTGTAGACGATGTCGCACTTGGGTAGGACAACCTCGACCGCGCCCTTCATGTATCCTGCCACGTCGCCGCTCTGTGTTTTGTGGAAAGTTGTCATCATTTTCCGCTCTGAAGTGAATGGAATCTCATGGAGGCGTGGATGTGTTTTCCTCAGCGCTTCGAAATCCCAGCCAAGCCTCTTCGCCAGCAGAATCAAGGCCCCTTCTGTTGGGTCGCCTCTAACGGTCTCCCGTCCATTAACAATCTCGACCACGGCGTCGTTGCAGAGGACGCTCGTGTCCATGAGTAGTTTGAGGGTTGTCGAAGGTTTTTCCAACGTGTCTACGTCGATGAGCTGGTCGTCTACGTAGACTTTTCTGACCGTCATTTGGTTGGTTGTGAGAGTACCTGTTTTGTCGAAGCAGATGACCTGTGTGGAGCCGAGTGTCTCCACCGCAGGCAGTCTTCTGACGAGGGCGTTTCTCCTAGCCATTATGCCTGTTCCGATGGCGAGGGTGCCTGTCACAATGCCGGGAAGGGCTTCGGGAACCACCGCCACAGCGAGAGCCACGGCGAAGAGCAGAACCTCGATTATGAAGTTGAGTGAAAAATCTCCCGACGCCAGCTCGCGGAAAAGCTCCACCGCGAAGATAACCACTATCGCGGCCGCGGCTATTACTGCGAACTTTTTTCCAATCTCATCCATTCTCCTCTCGAGAGGTGTTTTCTCCTCCTCTATCACAGTTGTAGCGGCCGCTATTTTGCCGAACTCTGTCCGCTGCCCGGTCGCCACCACGACGCCTTTTCCACGGCCGTATGTCACTATTGTACCGGCAAACGCCATGTTTACTCTGTCGCCCAGTGCAAGGTCCCGCGGCAGAGGGTCAATCTTTTTCTGCACAGGTGATGACTCACCCGTCAACGCGGCCTCGTTTGTCTGAAGGTTGATTGACTCAATCACACGGAGGTCCGCTGCAATTTTTGTTCCCGTTGTGAGGATGACGATGTCGCCTGGCACAAGCTCCTTGTAGGAGACTTCACGTTCTCTCCCATCTCTGACCACCGTGACAGACTGGGTCAGCATTTTCTTGAGAGCTTCGAGGGTTTTCTCCGCCCGGTACTCCTGCGCAAACCCGACCACCGCGACAAAAAAGACGATGACCGCTATGACAAGCGAGTCAACCCATTCGCCGAAAAAAGCCGAGATGACGATGGCTATGAGCAGTAT
The DNA here is from genome assembly GCA_000270325.1 of Candidatus Caldarchaeum subterraneum. Lineage (GTDB taxonomy): Archaea > Thermoproteota > Nitrososphaeria_A > Caldarchaeales > Caldarchaeaceae > Caldarchaeum > Caldarchaeum subterraneum_A. The sequence goes on from BA000048.1 coordinate 829,046, forward strand.
CCCGATCAGTATGTTCGCGAATTGTTTGAGAAAGATTTTGATGGGCGAGGTTTTTTTCGGCGGCTCAAGCTCGTTGGGGCCAAATATCCTCAGCCGTCTCTGCGCCTCTTCGCTAGACAGCCCGTTAACAGGGTCTGTGCCAAGCCTCGCAACAACCTCCTCCACCGACAAACTATGCCAGCTCACTTCCTCGACGACTGTCTGGGACAAGAGCTTCCGAAGTAACGGCTAAAGTATCTGGTTAAAGAATTTTATTGGAAGACGCACTAGGCTTGGCGAAAAGCTGGGGAAATGGACTCATAAGCGGGGAAGGCAGGTTTACCAAACCTTTATAATTTTGTTTACCTTTTGGGTATACCGGAATGTCTGTGGTTAGCGTCAAGGTCCCGCGATGGCTTAAGGAGAAGATGAAACAGTATGAGGATGTTGTGAACTGGCCAGAGGAGATCAGGAGGAGCATAATCAATAAGCTTGAGGAGTTGGAGAGGGAGAGGGCGGTTGAAGAGGCTATTGAGCTTCTTGAAAATGTGAGGCCAGCTCCCCGGGGCACTGCGGCGACGTTGGTGAAGGAGGACCGTGATAGCCATTGACGCCTCAGCCCTAGCCTGCTTCTTGCTGAAAGAGGAGGGTTGGAGGGAGGTGGGTGAGGCGCTCAAAGAAGGAGCGTTATCCCCAGATTTGGTGTTAAAGGAGGTTTCCAACGCCATCTTGAAGAGATTTAGGCGTGGAGAAATGTCCAAAGAGGAAGTAGATGCGGCCCTCCAGGCTTTGAGTGCTTTGACTGGAAGGGCTTTGAAAGTTGAGGAAGAGACGAAATATGTTGAAGAGGCCATTAAGGTCGCTATGGATAGAGGTTTAACGGTTTTTGACGCAGTCTACATAGTCTTCTCAAAGGGCAAGAATCTGAGGCTTATGACCGCCGATGATAGGCAAGCCAAAGCAGCATCTGAAGAAGGGGTCGAGGTGAGATTAATACAAGCAAAACGCTAAAGTCTGGGCTCAACCCGTTGAAAGGCCCGTGACTGCACTAAGAACAGTGGAATAGATTTTTTACGTGGCTTTACGGTTTTTAGGCTGGTTAGCTTGGCTGTTTGGTTTTCGTAGCTGGTTGGTTGGCTGGTGTCGTTTATGTCGTTGAGACGGGATTCTGTTTCGCTTTACCAGTTTAGGCGTTTGCTGGAGACTATCGAGAGGCTGGAGGGCCGGGGGACGGAGCTTGTCACCCTCTATGTTCCGCCTGACAAATCCATATCCGATGTCATCAACTATCTCAGGCAGGAGTATGCCACCGCGGCTAACATCAAGTCGAAGCAGACGCGTAAAAACGTCCAAGACGCCATCGAAAGCGCTATTCAGAGGCTGAAGCTCTTCGACAACCCGGGGCCGACGGGCCTCGTCATATTCAGCGGCGCAATTCCTCAGAACAGCGGCCAGACAAGCAAAATAGAGGTTTACCATGTCATTCCACCCGAGCCGATAACCACCTTCCTCTACCGATGCGACAGCCGGTTCCACACCGAGCCGCTTAAAGAGCTTCTAAGGGAAAAAGCTGTCTACGGGGTGATTGTGATAGATAATGAGGAGGCCGCTGTCGCTGTGGTGAAGGGCCGCAGCATATCAGAGCTCAAAACATACACCTCAGGCGTCCCAGGAAAACATCACGCAGGCGGCCAGTCGGCGAGAAGGTTCGAGAGACTCCGCGAAATGACGCTCAACGACTTCTACAAACGCGTCGCCGAAAAAGCCAACGAAATCTTCCTCCAATACCCGGAGCTAAAAGGAGTGATCCTGGCGGGCCCCGGTCCCACCAAGGAGGTTTTTGCACAAGGAGAGTATCTGCACTACTCACTCCGCGACAAAATACACATAGTGGACACATCGTATTCGGGTGAGAGCGGTGTGCGAGAAGCGGTGGCGAAGTCTGCTGATTTTCTGAAGGAGGTGAGGATGGTTGAGGAGCAGCGGCTTATTCAGCGGTTGATGTCGGAGGCTACACGGGCTGACGGCTTGGCGGTGTATGGTGAGAAGCAGGTTCGCGAAGCGCTTCGCAAAAACATGGTTGAGCTTCTGCTCATCTCCGAGGACCTTGACAGGCTGGAGGTTAAGATAAAGTGTCAAAACTGCGGCTACGAGACCGTTTTCACGATAGATTCTGGAGAGCTTCAGACAGAGGTGCCGAAGAAGCTGGCGGAGAAATGTCCCGTCTGCCAGAACCAAACACTGGCCCTCGCTGAGACCACTCCGCTGATAGATAAGCTGATAGCGGAGGCGGAGAACATGGGGGTCCGTGTTGAGCTGATTTCGTCAGAGCATGAGGAGGGGGAGATGTTCAGGAAAGCCTTCGGCGGCGTGGCAGGGTTTCTGCGACACCGCGGAGGCTATTGAATTGAGCGAGGAGAACTACCTCGCCGCGGGAGTTGACAAGGTGCGGCTGAAGCTGGTTCATGTCGCGAAGGCGGAGCCCGAAGCCCAGTTGGAGAGGGATGAGTTGGAGAAGTTTCCCCAGCTGTTGGAATCGTTGAGGCAGGCTAGAGACAGGGCGTCGGCTGCTGTTTACCCTCGGGAGTTTGAGGCCCTTAATCCATCTCCGGCGGTCGCGGTTCTCTCCAGAGATGATGCGGGAAAGTTTGTGGAGCTGATTAGGCGGAAAACGGGTGCCAGCCTCTATGAACGGGCCGTGAAAATCGCTGTCGAGGGCGATGTTTTCATAGTCGCCGTTGAGTATCACTGTGGATGATTTTGACCAGGGCCCTTGTGATGTCCGCGGGGTCGGGATGCTGGAAAATATTTCGCCCTATGGCGGCACCCGCTCCACCGACGGAAACACTATCCCTGACCATCTCCAGAACCTGCTGCTCCGACTCTATTTTCTCGCCACCGAGAACCACAACGGGGACGGGGCATGTCTCCACCACGTATCGGAAGCTGGCCGCGTCTCCCGTGTAAACGGTTTTAACAAAATCGCCGCCATACTCTGCCCCTATGCGGGCCATCTTCGCCACCTCTTCGGGCGAAGGCCTCGAGACGGGATACATTTCGGCGAGCACGGGCAAGCCATACTCGCGGCACGCCATGTTAACCGCCCAGAGAATATCCAGGTCTCGTTTCATGTTTTCGGAGCCGTAGCTCACGAAGACCTTCACCGCGTCAGCGCCCAGCGCAACCGCCGAGGCCACGCTTTTCTCAACGGTTGTAGGCGAGGTGTCCAGCAAAGTCAGTATCCAGCCGAGGTCTTTACGGGCGAGAGATGATGCATAGTTTTTCATGATTCCATAGGTGGTCATCACAGCGTCGGCACCTGCTTCAACCACCTTCTCCAAAACCTCGAGCGGTTTTTCTACGCCTTTCACGGGGCCCATGAAGAAACCGTGGTCAATCGCGAAAATCAACGTCCGTCCATCGCCTCGGAAAATCCGTCCAAGCCTAATCCCATGTCCAGCCCCAAGCATGAAACATAACCACTCTCGCCCCGTCTTATGTTTGTCTCGGAACATCTATAACCAACAGTAGCCAATTATGTATGGTGTCATGTCGACGAGCTGCCGTCTCTGTGGCTCTCCAAAGACAGCGAGAACGCTCTCCGTGTGTGTAGAGTGTTTGAGGGAAAGAGAGGAGAAGGCTTTGCCCTATGCTCTTGATGCCCACAGGTCGAGTAGAAAAATGTTCGGGCTTCCGCCTGAGCCTCCGAGGACGGTGGGCGGGATTCCGTGCAGGCTGTGTGCCGCTGAATGTGTTATGGGAGATGGTGAGATTGGGTTCTGTGGTGTGAGGGGCAACCGTGGAGGCAGAATGTTTTCGCCCACATCACATGGGAAAGCTCTGCTACACTATTACCTCGACCCGCATGTAACCAACTGCTGCAACGCCTACTTCTGCCCAGCCGGCACAGGCGCCGGCTACCCTAGATACGCGTGTAGAGAAGGGCCCGAGCATGGCTACTACAACTTGGCTCTCTTCTTCTACGGCTGCAGCCTCAACTGCCTCTTCTGCCAAAACTGGACACACAAGCTAATCAGCAGAGCACCCCAGACCTCGGTCGACGAGCTTGTCGAGCTCACACTCAACAACAAGCGGATATCTTGCTGGTGCTGGTTCGGCGGCTCACCGGAGCCTCAGCTCCCCTTCGCCGTCGAGGCTTCGCGGAGAATTGTGGAAACCAAGCCGAGCAACAGGGTTATGAGAATCTGCTATGAATGGAACGGGGACGGAAACCCCGCGCTTGTCAAGAAAGCTGTTGAAACTGTTGCGGAAAGCGGGGGCAACGTCAAATTCGACCTTAAAGCCTTCACACCAGCTGTCCACAAGGCTTTGACGGGACTTGACAACAGGCGCATACTGGAGAATTTTGAGATGGTTTACCGCGGGTTTTACGAGAGGAGGCCGGGTCTGCCTGTTCTAGGGGCCACGACTCTTCTCGTCCCCGGCTACGTTGACGCGGTGGAGGTTGAGATGATAGCGCGGTTCATCGCTTCACTCGACGAAAACATCCCCTACAGCCTTCTGGTCTTCCACCCCGAGTTCATGATGGACGAGATGCCGATAACGCCTGGGAAACAGGTGTGGGAATGCTACCGAGCCGCCACAAAACATCTCAGAAGAGTCAACATCGGAAACCTACATCTACTCGGCCTCGCAAAAAAGCCGTCGCAGTAAAATTATGGCTCCTCACGTTTGTGATGGATGCGGTTGCTGAAAGCTGTTCTGTTCGATTTTGATAATACGTTGGTTGACTCGGCTGCGGTTCTTCCGCTGGCTCGTCGGCGGGTCGCTGAGGAGATTGTGGCATATTACGGGAACTCACTGGACGTTGAGGAGGTTGCTCAGGTGGTTGCATGGGTTGAGCATGTTGCTGAGCGGCAGGGCCTTCTGGACCGGGACCTGATTTGGGAGCATGTGATACATAACCTCAAGGTGGACAGTCTACCCCCATCTGAAACCCTTCGCAGATGGAGCAACATCTACTGGACAGAGTACGCGATGGGCCCTCTTTTCCCCGACACGGTGTCCGTGCTGGAGAATCTGGGGAGAAGATATGTCCTCGGCGTGGTTACGAACACCGATGGAATGCCGGGGATGAAGATGCGGCGGCTCGAGAAAAGCGGTCTCCTCAAGTTTTTCAAAGCAGTCGTTATCGCGGGCGAAGATGTTCCCGAAACAAAGCCCAGCCCGAGGCCCTTCCTGCACGCCGCCAAACTCCTCAACGTGAAACCCGAAGAATGCATAATGGTGGGAGACGACCCGATAAACGATGTCCTAGGCGCAAAGTCCGCGGGAATGTATTCGGTTCTCCTAGATAAACAAGGAGGCAAACCCTATCCAGTCAAACCCGACCACATAGTGAAAAGTCTAAGGGAGCTTTTGCCTTTGTTGGATGCGTGAGTTGTGGAAAACTTTTTACCCCGGCTGCTGCAGTGGTTTCAGCGGGTGAGATAAGCTAGAGAAGTGGGTTGTCTGCGGCGCATGGCCCTACATAAACACAGTCCCCCATCTCGGCACACTCATAGGCTCCGAGCTTTCGGCAGACGTTTTCGCACGCTACCTACGGGCCAAGGGTCACAGAGTTGTGTTTGTCAGCGGCTCGGATGAGCATGGCACACCCATCGAGGTTGAAGCGGCCAAGAGAGGCGTCGACCCCCGTGAGATAACCGACAAAAACCACGCACTGGTTGTCGAGCTCTTCAACAAGTTTCACCTCTCCTTCGACAACTACACCCGAACACACAACCCAACACACATCGCCTTCTGCCAAAACTTCTTCATGAAAATCTACGAAAACGGCTACATCTACGAGCAGGACGTCAACCAGCTCTACTGCAAAAACTGTGGAAGATTTCTGCCCGACAGGTTTGTGACAGGTGTCTGCCCCTCATGCGGCTACCAACGTGCACGCGGAGACCAGTGCGAGGCCTGTGGCAAAGTCCTCGACCCACTGGACCTACTCGAGCCACGGTGCAGCATCTGCGGCGAAAAACCAGTAGTAGAATCGAGCAGGCACTGGTTCTTCGATTTGCCACAGTTCAGCGATAAGCTGAGAACATGGCTTACCACGAACACCACCTTGTCCGAGAAGGTGAGGAACTTCAGCCTCAGCTGGATTAGGGAGGGGCTAAAGCCAAGGGCTGTTACCCGTGACAACCTCTGGGGCATACCTGCACCCTTCCCCGGCGCGGGCAACAAAACCATCTACGTATGGTTTGAGGCTGTTCTCGGCTATCCGAGCGCAACGGTTGAATGGGCGGAGAAAAAAGGTGAACCCGCGCTCTGGAGAGAGTTCTGGCTCAGCCCAGACACCAAGTCCGCCTACTTCATCGGCAAAGACAACATACCCTTCCACACAGTCATCCTCCCCGCCCTGCTCCTCGCAACACATGAGCCCTACATTCTCCCCCACATAGTATCGGCCACCGAATACCTCACTTTCGAGGGCAAAAAATTCTCCAAAAGCCTCGGCGTAGGAATATGGCTCGACCAAGCCATCGCTCTGCTCGAAGCAGACATCTGGCGATACTATCTCGTCAAGATAAGGCCCGAAACAGGTGATACAAACTTTAGCTACGACGGGTTAATGGCGGTTGTTAACTCGGACCTCAACAACGACCTCGGCAACTTCATCCACCGCGTCCTCACCTTCATAAACAACAACTTCGACGCAAAAATCCCCCCAGCAACACATTTAACAGAAGAAGACAGGGAGATGCTGGCTGCGATAGAGAAGACATTCACAGAGGTGGACAGCCTCCTCTCGGAGGCGAGGGAGAAACAGGCCCTCGAAACAGTTATACAGCTCGCCCGTGAAGGAAACGTCTACTTCAACAGAAGGGAGCCATGGCGGCTTGTCAAGGCGAGGAAAGAGGAGGCCGCGACAGTTCTCTATGTGGCTGCACAGGTCTTGAAAGCTCTGGCCCTGCTTTTGGCCCCGTTCACGCCAGCGACCACACGCAGAATACTTGAGCTGATAGGCCAGGGAGAAGAAGCTGTAACATGGCTTGGTGAAAAACCATGGCACCTGCCAGCGGGAGCACCAATAGCCAAGCCAATACCCCTATTCGAGAAACTCACCGAGGATAAGCTCAAAGCAATACGTGCAAACGCATCATCAGCCTACTGAAAACCGAGCGTAACTTCTCCATCCCTCATCTCGATGACGAGTTTGGCCTTGCCGCGGCTTTGAGCCGCTATGCTTGAGGGAAGTGTTGCGCGGCCGTAACGGTCCAGCTTGAGAGAATGCTTGTCTCCAGCGTAGGTGACTTCTATTGTCTTACCCTTACCCGCCAAGAGCGGAATGACCGCGGGAGGCAGTCTAATCTTGCCATACTTGGTCAGGGTAGGTGGAATCTCGGACTCGAGCCGCAGGAAAACCTTCACAAGATAATGTAGGTTTGCTCGGGGCTTTATGCTTTGCGGAGCTGTGGATAGCCTTTATTTGGGAGTTTGTGTAGGCGATTGTGTTGAGCTCTGTGTCGGCGAATGTGAGGGAGGTTGCTGAGGCGGTCTCGATTTTTGATGAGGCGAGGAATGTGGGGGCTTTGGACGAGGGCTTCACGGTTTTTACGAGGAGTGTCAAGTCGTCGGTTGGCAGGCTGAAGCCTGTGAAGTCTGGTGGCCTCTGGTTTGCTGTGCTTGTTTATCCACGGCAGAGTGCGACGACTTCTCCTCTGCTTATCCTGACCACGGCGTTGTCGGTTGTCGAGGGCGTGGCCAAGACAACGGGTCTCCAGCCTCTTCTCAGATGGCCCAACGAAGTGTCTCTCCATGGCTCGGTGGTTGGAGCCGCCTCTGTTGAGATGGAGGTGGTCAACGACGCAATAGCAAGAGCTTTCGCGGGCGCAGGCATCTACGTCAACGCAAAACCCGGAGAACAGGATACCTCGATAGCCGAGCAGGCCGGCGGAGAAATCGACGACACACTTCTTCTCGAAAACATTCTACAATCCTTCACGAAAAATTACCAGCTCTATAAGGAGGGGTGGCGTGTGGAGCTTCTGGACAAGATAAGGGACATGATGGAGTATGTGAGGACAGTTGTATCGGTTAACCTGTCGCAGGGAACGCAGCTCATCGGGTTTCTCGAGGGCCTCGACGAGCTAGGACGACTAATTCTACGCGTCGACCAAGAGAGAATACCGCTGGCCCCCGCCGACGTCGAATCCATCACACTCTTCTAGAAACCTTTTTCAACAGCTCTACCTAGGTTTTTGCATGATTCAGCCGCAGCATTTGAAGACCCGTGAAATTGCTAAGCGTGTTGTGGCGGCAGGCGACCCCGCACGTGTTGTCCAGCTCTCCAAGATGCTTGAGAAGCCACGGCTCGTAAATGAGAACAGAGGATTCATTGCATATACGGGAAAGTATGAGGGCGAAGATGTCACCGTTATCTGCCACGGTGTCGGCGGACCTTCTTCGGCGATTGTTTTCGAGGAGACTGTTATGCTGGGCGCCAAGCTGATTATCAGGCTCGGCTCATGCGGCGCTTTTCTCAAAGGCATGAAAATCGGTGAAGCCGTTATCCCAACCGCCGCATCCTACATAGGTGGAACACTCCAGCAATACATCCCAGACACACACATCACACCCGTGCCGAGCTACGATGTCTTGACCACGTTGGTCGACGAGTTCAGGCGAAGCGGGTTGAAGACATATGTTGGACCTGTTTTCTCGAGCGACGCCTTCTATGCCGAGGACCCCAACTTCGTCGCAAAATGGAGCGGCCTCGGATACATAGCTGTGGAGATGGAGTGCGCAACCCTCTTCGGACTCGGAATGCTCAGAAAATTCAAAACAGGCTCAGCCCTACTCATAAGCGACAACCTCGCAGAAATGACCCCCATGGTCGACGCGGAACAATTGAAAACCTATGTCGAAAAAGCGGGACAAGCCACGCTATCGGCGGCCGTAAAAATTCCACTAGAATAATATTTCTAAACAGCTTCCCCAACATATAGAACGTGCGCTCGGTTTATTCCGAGCATTTCGTCATGGACATGGCTTAATAATTCCTTTGAGGCGGCGTAGTCATGCGTGCACAGCTCGCGGTCTCCAGCCTAATTATTTTCGGCATAATTCTTGTCGGGCTGGGGTTCGCGGGTCTGCCTTACGTAATCACCTATGACGAGACCGTGGCTATACAGACGTCAAGCGTGACGACTGTTGTCGAGACCGATGCCATAGTGCGGACAACGACGATGGAGCTGACGGAGGCTTTTGAGACCTCTGTCGTGTCAACCACCTTATCCACGGAGACGGCTGTGACAACAAACACCCTGAGACATGTGGCTGCCGAGGTCGTCAACCAAACTGTTACCGCTGAAGCCGCCTTGGTTACAGGCCCTATCACTGTACAGCCGTCGAGAACCCTTGAGCTGTCGTGGAAATCCAATAAAACCATTGACATATACATAGCGGTAGGCAGCTATCTCAACGCCTCCAGCTGGAGGCTGGTTGGAAGAGGCGTAGTCGGCAGCGCCGCCACCCCCTTCAATGATGAAGCTGAAATCTACGTGATCACCCGCACGGACGGTGCCGCGGCCTCTGTTTCGGTTACGGTTGTTGAGACTTGGCCCGAGACCACCACCGAAACCAAGACAAGCACACTGTCAACATCCCTCATCACCACCTTTACCTCAACACGTTATCTCACAAGCGAGACAACCTACACCGCCAGCTACACCACCGAGAAGCCTGTCTACTATGTGACGACTCTGGTGACCACCGTGACCGAGACCCGTTACCCTGACCTAAGCTTCATGACGTTGATGGGGAGCTTCATAATCTTCGTAGGCATCCTGTTCATGGTTCTGCTGTTGCGTACACTGGGAAAACCCGTGGAAAAACCATAGCAACAAATCATGCTTATTCACTCTCTTACATAGGGTTTTCCGAGTGCTTTTGGGAATCGCCGCGTTGAGGGAAAGATGGCTAAGACGGCGACGGTCACTATGTAGGGAAGCATCATGATGAAATGGAAGGGTACGGCTTCTTTTACCGAAGGAGTTACAACAACGGCGAAAGCGAGGCCTTCCGCGAACCCGAATATGAATGTGGCGGCCAGAGCAGTCAATGGGTTAAGCCCTGAGAAAACCACCGCAGCCAATGCTATGAACCCGCGTCCAGCCGTGATTTCTTTCACAAGTCCTCCGAACCATCCCAGAGGCATGAAGGCTCCGCCGACACCGGCTAGAAACCCGCCCACTATGCTTGCGAAGATTCTTACTCTGTAGACGCTGAGGCCTGCTACGTCTACTGATTCTGGTTTTTCCCCTGCGGCTCTCAACCTGATGCCCAGAAGTGTTTTGTTTAGGAGTAGGTATGCCGCGAAGGCGGCTGCTATGGCTGCTAGGGATATGGGGCTAACTGCCAGTTCTTCGCTAACCAGAGGTATGGAGATGCGCGGCACAACAAGTGTCCTGGGGAAGATGTGGATGCCGGGGAAAGCCCATATCGCCATGAGAAGATACTGGAACAGGCCGATGGCTAAGATGTTGAGGCCCATTCCGGCGATTACCTGCTCAGCTCTTCCATAGACGTTTAGAAGCCCCAGAACCCCTCCTATCAACGCGCCGAAGACACCGCCCATCAGCAGGCCCAGCAACCCTGACTCAAACACCTCGGCCCAGAAAACACCCGCCACAGCCGAAATCAGAAATATCCCCTCGATGCCTATGTTGATTTGCCCAGATTTCTCGTTGATGCATTCGCCGACGGCTGCGAAGGCGAGAGGCGTCAGAGCAAGCAGCGCGAACTCTATCAACCGTGTGGGCTTGAGGCCGAAAAAGGACATCGTATAGATCGTCACCGCGACAGCTACAAAGCCTATCAACAGCCAGAGAACCCTGAGACGATATGGCTTCACTGCGGCCCACCCCATTTTTTTCTTGGAAAAATTTTCTTGATTAAATCAAGGGCCGCCGGTACTGCGAGAGCCAGTATGATTATGCCGTTTATGGCTCTTACGATTTCTGAGGCTACTCCTGCTTCAAACTCCATGAACCGGCCTCCGTGGAGTAGGCCGCCGTAGAAGATGCTTGCGAAGATTATCCCCACGGGATGGTTGCGGCCCACTAGAGCTACTCCTATGCCTTCGAACCCGAGGTTGATGAGGTTACCCATGGTGGCGAAGACTGTCCAGTGAGGAGGCCGCCCCAAAACTTGCGAAACCCCGGCAAGTCCCGCGGCCAGCCCGCCCATGAAAAAACTCATCACAATCGTCTTTGAGATGTTTATTCCCGCGTATCGCGCAGCTTCTTGGTTATGGCCCACAACCCGCAGCTCGTAGCCTAGAGTTGTTCGCCAGAGGAGGAAATAGGCTATGAGAGAAAAAGCTATCACGAGTATGAAGACCGTGGTCAAGGACGAGCCTATGACAAGGTACCGTGCTGTTTCCTGCGCTGGAATCGCTCTTTCGGCTCTCGCCGGGTCGGCTACATGATAGGTTATCAGGTATGTGACGAGCCAGAAGGCAATCCAGTTAAGCATTATTGTTGAGACAACTTCGTGGACTCCTCGGCTGATCTTTAGGAGGGCCGCGGGCAGGCTCCAAACCGCTCCAGCTAACATGCCAAAAACCGTGGCAAAGATTAGATGTATGATAGGTGGGAGGTTTAACGCTCCTCCGACAAAGGCCGCCCCAATTGCGCCAATGTACATTTGTCCCTCCGCGCCTATGTTAAACAATCCGGAGCGCACACCTATGGCGAAGGTGAGCGCCGTCATGATGAGTGGTGTGGCGAAGGCGAGTGTTTCGAGAAAACCTGAGAAATCTCCAAAAGCTCCGAGGAAAAGGGCTCTGTAGGCTTTGACGAAATCATACCCATACGCCGCCATGAGTGCGGCGCCTCCAACGAGCCCCACCGCCACCGCGAGCATGGATTCGGCTAGCTTTTTTAGGGGTTTACGGATTTTTCTGGACAGGTTTTCCTGTATCATGATGAAAAAAGGGGGGTAGGGTGTTTAGCCGAGAAGTTCACGCCATCTATCGACTTCTTCCTTGGTCAGCACCATGGGCACTTGGGCTTGCCCGCTTCTTATCTTGCTCTCCAGCTCCGTCAAACCATCCCATATCCATGTCGGCAGATTTTGCCGCATCTCCGTCACCTTCTGACGGATTTCTTCTGGAGACATGGGTAGAACCTTCTTTCCGGTCAGCTTCTCCGCATCCACACCCATTTTGATGAATTCATCCAAGTCTGCGAGGGTGCTCACCGAAATGCCTTCCATAGATAGGTTGCCAACCTTGGTGCCTATTCCGAGAACAAGGACACCGTTTGTGTCGGCCACTACTTCTTTGAATTTCCCAATCACTGTTAGAAGCGCTGCGTAGTATACGCCTCTGTCCACACGCTTCATCATGCTGGCGATGACGAAGCCGGGGTTAATCCAGTCCTGGTTGGCGTCTACACCTATCCAGTATGGCGGCCCGCTTTTGAGCTTTTTCTCGGTCGCTATCTCTTGGACAGCTTGATTGATTCCTAGACCGAGTGGCCCCGCGATGTTGTACACAGCTATTGCCTGTTGTTCATACATGGATTTAGCGGCCGCATATCCCTTGGTTATGTCGCTGAAAGTGCCCGTGTATGTCCAGAGCACGCGGCCCTTGTACCAGCACTGGCCGGCCTGTGGACAGTATAGGCCGTTTTCCCAGTTGGGCCCTGAACCATATCTCCCATCCTCGCCTATGAGAGGTGCACGTCTACCGAAACGCTGTTCATACCATTTCAGACCCCAGTCACATCCCCATTTGTAGCCAATCTCGAACTTCCAGAGAACGGGTATCTCTATCCCGAAGACTCCTCCGATGTATGGATAGTTTCCTCCCTGCTCGTTGTAGTATGCCGCGAGCAGACAGCCGAGGGCGCCGACCATGGCGCTGCCTTTATGTTCCTCATAGACGATGTCCAGCATGTTGGGTAAGGGTTTCCCTGTTTTCTGAACCGCTAGAGCCTGTGTAAAAGTATCTATGCCTGCGAAGTTCTTGTCTGGGTATTTGGCTGCGACTTCGAGGAGTGCTTCGCTGAGGAGGAAGCCTACTCCTACGATTAGTTTGACATCGGGGTCGCGGGCTGCTGTCTCGAGGTTCGGGACATAGTCGGCCTCTGTTTTGCTTATCAGCTCAACCATCTGAACACCTAGGTCCTTCTCGGCCTCATCCCCGCCCTTGAAGGCCATGTCGTTGAAGGAGAGGTCGCCGCGGCCACCTATGTCAGAAACAACAGCTATCTTGATGGTTCCAGGTGAAATGGGGCGCTCGACCGTAACCGTCGATGTTACGACACGAGTAATTGTGATGGTTTGTGCGGAGCCGCCGACGGTGACGGTTGTCGTGACAGTTTCAACGGTTCTCTGCCCCGGCTGCGTCCAACCAACAGCCCCAGCGACTATGGCGACAACAAGAAGAACAGCGAGAATAGATTCGGTCCTCGTCAAAGCTTTTCGATTCATAATATTTCACAACCCTCGAAGTTATATAAAGTTTCTTAAAATTCATCTTAGTTTTTTTACGACACTCATCAGCTTCTTTACTCGCTCCGGTTCTACGGGGTTCCAGAATTTTCCGTCTCGTCTCAGGTATGAGCCTACTATGGCGCCGTCGGCCACTTTCAGCAGGTTTTCGGCGTTATCCGCGTTTAGGCCGCTGCCTATCAAAACAGGTAACGAGGTGGCTTGTTTGGCTCTTACAACTTTTTCCAAAGGCGTCTCCGCCCCTGTCCTTGTTCCCGAAACTATGATGGCGTCTGCGTCGAAAAATTCTGCATCGGCCACCTGCTCCTCGAACGGTCTATCACTTATGATAAAGTGGCTCCCATGCTTTACGTTAACGTCTGCGAAAACCCTCACATCATAGGCTCTTAGGTTTGCTCTGTATCTGAGGGCGCGGTGAGCTATGGCTTCCACGAAGCCTTCGTCAGCTATGTAAGCGTTGGCCCACTCGGCCGCTCGCACCCACTTGCCTCCAGAGGCGACGCATGCTGCGATGGCGGGGATAACGCCGTTGGCTAGGCAGCATATACCCACAGGAAGCCCTGTGGTTTTCCTCACCTCACGAGCCATAACAGCCAAAATGGAGCTGGTCTCATGCCCGATATCATCAGGCTTCAGGTATGGATAGTCACCGATGTTCTCCACCTGAAGACCGTCAACATCATTACTCTTCAGAACCTCGGCGTCACGGAGCCCATACTCGATAATGTCTTCAACAGACATTCCTGAGTAACGTGGAGCACCCGGCAAAGGAGGCAGATGAATCATGGCTATGATGGGTTTCGTGTTCTTGAAAATTTCTTTTAACGCGTCTGGTTTCATGGGTAGAAGAGGTGAAGGCATGCGAATCCGCGGCTTTCTCGGTTTAAAAACTTTATAGATGCTCCAGTCTGCCGCCGATGGTTTTGACGGCGAGGGCGCCTAATCGTGTGGCGAAAAGGCCGCACGTGGTTATCGGCGAACCCTTGAGCATCTCGTGGAGAAAACCGGCTATGAATGCGTCGCCTGCGCCTGTTCCGTCCACGGTTTCCACGGGTTCGGCGGGCAGCTTCACGACCTCGCCATCGGTCTTGGCTATCTCGCATCCCTCACCGCCTTTCTTGAAGACAACCATACAGCCCCACCGCCTCGACAAATCAGAAACAGAACCCACACCAAAATATCCTGAAACAACGCTGTATTCTGCCGAGTTTAGGAAGACGCAGTCAACATGTTTGACTATGTTTTCCAGAAGAGATGGTTGGCTGGCTAGGGGTATGCACAAATCAAGTGTGACGGTGTTGTCCGCTTTCTCGAGAAATCTGAAAGCTGTTTCTCTTTGCGGGCCTTCGAGGAAGCTGTAGCCGGAGAAGTGTAGTATGGCTGTGTCGCTGAGGATGTTGGAGGAGAGATGTGTATGGCTGAGGTGCTTGTTTGCCCCTCGGTAAGCGAACATAGTGCGCTCTCCGTTTTTGCTCACAACTATGTAGGTTATGCCCGTGATGTCGGCTGCGGTTTTCTGCACATGAGCGGTGTCCACTCCTGCGTCGGCTAATCCTTTCAAAAGCATTTCGCCCAAGGGGTCTACTCCCACACATCCAACCATCACCACAGATGTTCCAAGCAAAGCCAGCGTATGCGCAACGTTAGCAGCTGAGCCACCGTGTCGGATGTATGCTCTCTCAGCCATGTCCTCATAACCCTCCACTGGAAACTTTTGATGAAAAGCAATAATGTCGAGGTTGATGTCGCCGAGGACCATGATCCTCCGCCGTCTCAATTTTTACAACTATGGGGTGGGGAGGTTTTTTAAACTTACCGCAACTGATATAATCATCGTCTTCGGCAGACTGGGATGTGAGGTATGCTGCGCTTTTGGAGTATGCGTTTAAGGCTTTGAAGAACTCGTATGCACCGTACTCTCGTTTTCGCGTCGGCGCCGCCTTGTTACTGGATGATGGTGAGGTTGTGACTGGATGCAACGTTGAGAACGCCAGCTACGGCCTCTCGATGTGTGCAGAGCGGACAGCTGTCTTCAAGGCAGTGTCACAGGGGGTGAAGAAATTTGACGCGATAGCAGTGGTCTCCAGCAAAGTTAACCCTGTGTATCCATGTGGAGCCTGTAGACAGGTTCTCCGAGAGTTTAACCCGCGTCTGACAGTTATCGTCGCTGGGCCGGGTAAGAGGCCTCTCACCACATCGCTGGATAAACTTTTGCCTAAGAGTTTTGGAAAAGAAAGCTTAAGGAGAAGATGAAGGTGGCTTAGCTATGCTGCGCCTGATAATTGATACTGACACTGCCGGTGATGATACGATTTCGCTGCTGATGGCCTTGAAATGGCCTGGCGTGCGGCTTGAGGCTGTGACCGTGGTCTGCGGAAACGTTGAGTTCTCTCAGCAAGTCGAAAATGCGCTCTACACCGTTGAGAAATTCGCGGACCACTATGTCCCTGTTTATCCGGGCTGTGACAGACCCTTTCTAAGAACCTGGAAATACGCTGACTATGTCCATGGAAAAGACGGCATGGGTGAGAACTATTTCCCCAAAGCTCGTCAAAGACCAGAGAATAAGCATGCGGTGCAAGCCTTGCTGGAGCTGGTTAACTCGAGCCCCGGAGAATACACTATCATAGCGCAAGGCCCTCTCACAAACATCGCCACAGCCATCATGCTGGACAAAAACTTCGTTAAAAAAGTGAGAAGACTCTACATCATGGGCGGCTACGCGGATGGATACGGCAACGTGACCCCGGCGGCTGAGTACAACTTCTGGGTAGACCCTGAAGCTGCCAAGATAGTTCTACACTCTGGGATAAACCCGTTTATCGTCGGATGGGACATCGCAGTCAAATACAGCGTGGTCGAGGAGGATATGCATCGTGAGATAGCTAAGTGGGGGACGCGGGAGGCTGATTTCTTCGTCAAGGTGAACAGGAAAGTGGTGGAGTTTGAGAAAAAGGTGATGGGTATTCCCGGTAGCACACATCCCGACACGATAACCACGGCAATAGCGATAGAGCCTAGAATCGCGAGAAAGGTTGAGCGGCGGTATGTGGATGTGGAGACGCAGAGCGAGCTGACACGCGGCATGTCGGTGGTTGACCACAGAGGAGTGCTGGGAAAAGAGCCGAACGCAGACGTATGCTACGAAGCCGACGCCCAGCTTTTCAGAGAAATGCTGTTCAAAATCCTGCGTGGCCGATGACAGCCTCCATCAAACCCTGCAATCAATTTATTAAACATCGAGATAAACGCTCTTCATGTCCAACATATCTGTCAAAGAGATTGCTTCGCGGATACAGCACACCAACGTCTCACCTGACGCGACGAAGAGAGATATCGAGAAGCTCTGCAGCGAGGCTGTTAAGTATGGGTTCAGCGCTGTTGTCATCAACCCTATCTGGGTCAAACATGCCTCAGAACTTCTGAAGGGGACAGGTGTCAAGGTCTGTGTAGCCTTAAACTATCCCATGGCGGGCTCCAAGCAGCTTACAAAAGCTGTGGAGATACGTGAAGCAATAGCGGACGGTTGCGAGGAGATAGACTTCATGATTAACGTGGGCTACCTCAAGTCTGGTATGGTTGACGAGTTTCGGAGAGACGTGGAGATGGTTGTAGAGGCCGCTGACGGCAGAATAGTAAAGGCGATTCTCGAGACCGCTATTCTCTCTGAGGAAGAGGTTAGGCTCGCTGCGAAGATTTGCGAGGAGGCTGGAGTTAACTATGTCAAGAACTCGAGCGGCTGGGGGAAAGGAGGGCCTGCCACGGTGGAGATTGTCAAGCTTCTCCGCAGCTCCGTGAGCAAGAAGGTGGGGGTGAAAGCCTCAGGCGGCATTAGAGACTTCGCCACGGCGGTGAAGCTGGTCGAAGCCGGTGCAGACCTATTGGGAACAAGCAGAGGTGTCCAGATAGTAACCGGCGAAACAGGTTCGGGCGAGGTATCATATTGAGATGAGCGGGAAAGTAGGCGTCGTAGGCAGCTACAACACCGGTTTTGTCGTCTACGTGAAGCGCCTGCCCATCGAGGGCGAAACCCTCAAAGGCCACGGGTTCAGGATAGAACATGGCGGCAAGGGCTCCAACCAAGCCATACAAGCCGCACGCCTAGGATGCCAAACATTCATCATCGCCCGTGTCGGGGCTGACATTTTCGGCGAAAGAGCGCTTAACAAATGGCGTGCCGAAAAAATCGACACAACGCATGTCGTCGTTGACAGGGAAAACCCCACCGGCGCCGGTCTAGTGATAGTGGGGCCAGCAGGCAAAAACATGATAATTGTAGACCTCGGCGCAAACATGCATCTGACAAAAACCGACGTCTCCAACGCTGCTGCAAGAATAAGGTCGGCCGACGTGGTTCTCACACAGCTTGAGATACCCTTCGAAACATCCCTTCACGCACTGAGAACAGCGGAAGGCATGAAGATACTCAATCCAGCCCCGGCCCAACCAACACCGCCCGAGACGCTCAAAGGAATAAACATCATAACACCCAACGAAGTTGAGATGGCCGCTATGGCCGGCTACACACCCGGAGAAGACGCCGACTTGGAGAATGCAGCTAAAAAATATGCCAAGTATGTTGACAACGTTGTCGTGACACTTGGAGAGAGAGGCGCCATGGTTGTTGACAAAAATGATGTGAAACATGTAAAGGCTCCGCGGGTCAACGCTGTGGACAGCACCGGGGCCGGAGACGCGTTCAACGGGGCCTTAGCCACTGCTCTTGCGCGGGGATACACTGTTTTGGAAGCGGTTGAGTATGCTTGCCATGCAGGTGCTTTTTTGGCGGCGAGGATTAGAGGCGGGGAGCTTGTAGAGGCTCTCCCCGAGGAGAGGGAGCTGGAGAAGTTTATTTCTGAGCATAGAGTTTAGCCCTATGCATGTCGGCTAAGGAGCCTCAGGTGGGTGAGGAGTTTTACCATGTCAGAGTGCGGAGAGGCGAGATTGCGCCGTATGTTTTGATGCCCGGCGACCCTGACCGTGTTCTGAAGATTGCACAGTTCTGGGATGAGGGTCGTGAAATATCTTTTCACAGGGAGTACAGGGTCTGGAACGGGAGAGTTGGAGAGGTTGGTATTGCCGCGTGTTCAACAGGCATAGGAGCTCCATCGACGGCGATAGCTGTTGAGGAGCTTGCGAGAGCGGGCTGCCACACCTTCATCAGAGTTGGAAGCTGCGGAGCCATACAACCTGGCATAGAGATAGGAGACCAGATAATCTCGGTTGCGGCTGTAAGGCTCGAGGGCACATCCCATCAATATGCGTTGCCCAGCTATCCTGCATACGCACATTATGAGGTTGTGCTCGCGTTGATAGAGGCCGCTGAAACATTAGGCGCAAGATATCATTTGGGTGTTACAGCGTCCACAGACAGCTTCTACCCTGGCCAAGGTAGGCCCGGCTACCGTGGATACTGGTGGAGCTACTCAAAAAACATCATAGACGATTTAAGGGCCATGAATGTGCTGAACATTGAGATGGAGGCCTCTGCGTTGTTCGTAATCGCGGGCCTGTATGGTTTGAGAAGTGGCGCAGTTTGCTCTGTTTTCGCCAACCGCGTGGATGACAAATTCGGTGTAAAAGGTGAGGAAACAACTTCAAAGATAGCCACAGAGGCTGTGAAGATTCTCGCCGAATGGGACGAGCGGAAAAAGAGGCATAGAAGAAATCATCTATCAGCTTCGCTTCTCAAGCTGTAACCTCATTCTCCGCACAACATCCATAAATTTTCTCACACGCTCAACATCCACCGGGTTCAGCGTCTTACCCTCCTTCTTGAAATATGTTCCAACTATTGCTCCATCAGCCACATCTAGAAGTTTTCCAACGTTCTCCAAGTTCAGGCCGCTTCCTATGAAAACGGGCTTAGAGGCAATCTGCTTAACCTCCAAAACCCTCTCCAACGGAGTTTCTCCACCGGTTCTAAAACCAGAGACAACTATCGCGTCCGCACCAATTTCCTCAAGCCTTGCAACCTGATAATAAACAGGGGTATCGGAGACGAGAAAATGGCTTCCATGCTTCACCAATACATCGGCGAAAACCTTGACCCCGGGAGCCAGCTTATTCCTCAACCTCTCTGAAGCAGGTGCCGCGGACTCGACATACCCCTCATCAGCCACGTAAGCGAGGTTGTACATGTTGGCTCTGACCCAGCTCGCTCCACAGGCGGCGGCCGCGGTGATAGATTCCGGAACAGCGTTGGCTAGGACAAAAACTCCGACAGGCAACCCCACCTCTTTACGGACCTCCCGCGCAATAACAGAGACAAGTGATACCGTCTCAGGACCAACCTCACCCTGCTTCATGAAAGGCTTGTCACCAAGGTTCTCCACCTGAATTCCATCCACACCGCCATCCCTAAGAGCAACAGCGTCTCTAAGAGCCAGCTCCAGAACATCATCCACACTCCATTCTCCATAACCCGGCGAACCCGGCAAAGGCCGTAGATGAACCATGCCAATAACCGGCTTAAGACAACCAAACAACGCCATCATACGTGCCGTGGCTTAGTTTGTTGTCATTGTTTATAAGCAAGCTGTCCAATGCGGATGAGGAAATGGCTGGAGAAGTTCTTCTTGAAGCGAGGAAAGTGGTGAAAGGTTTTCCCGGTGTTTGGGAGCACCTTATTCTCGACCACATAGATTTCGATGTGCGGGCAGGCGAGGTTCATGCTCTGCTTGGAGAGAATGGGGCGGGCAAAACTGTTTTGGCAAACATTCTCTCAGGATTCTATACATTGTCCTCGGGAGAGTTGATTGTGAAAGGAAAGAATGTCAGATTCAAGTCGCCTGCAGACGCTATACGACACGGCATCGGCATGGTTCATCAAGAATTCACCCTCGCCGCGCCTCTCACTGTTGTGGAAAATGTCGCTCTCACCCTGCGACGCAACAACCCATTATCCTATCCATTGAAGAAAATCGAGGAAAAAATCCGAGAGCTATCGCAGAGATACGGGCTGAAAGTTGAACCGCATGAAAAAGTCGAAAACCTTTCCCTCGGCGAGAGACAGAGAGTGGAGATAATCAAAGTCCTCTATTGGGAGCCGAGCATCCTGATTCTCGATGAACCGACCTCTGTGCTAACGTTGGAAGAATCGAAAGAGCTTTTCCAGATTTTGAGAAAAATGGCTGAGGAAGGGAAAGGCATCGTCTTCATCACGCATAGGCTAGAGGAGATTATGGAGGTAGCGGATAGGGTCACTGTGCTCAGGCTTGGAAAGAAAATGGGAACTCTGAACGTGGCTGAAACGAGTCGCTCTGAGCTGTTGAAGCTGATGCTCGGAGAGTTGACACCGGTCAGCTACCAGCGTGCACCCGCCAAAGAAACGCGCAAACCTGTTCTACAAGTGGAGAACCTCACGGTATTGGATGACGATGGACGCGCGGCGGTAAAAAACGTGAATCTAGAGGTTGGAGAAGGTGAGATACTAGGTATAGCGGGTGTTTCGGGCAACGGTCAGAAAGAGCTTGTGGAGGCCTTGACGGGCCTCAGAAAAGTTGTTAGCGGAAAAATCGTGATAAACGGTGTAGACCTGACTAATGGTAGCCCCCGCCGTTTTGCTCAAACAGGCGTGAGACACATTCCCGAGGACCGGAGGAGAACAGGAGTCGTGGAGGAAATGGTCACAGCCGAGAACATCATGTTGAGAGAGTATCGTGAAAAACCTTTCTCAGTATTCGGGGTGATAAACAAAAGAGCTGTCACCGAGTTGGCCCAAAAACTCGTAGCATCCTTTGGTGTATTGACGCCCGACCTCTGGGACACCGAGGTTAGAATACTTTCGGGAGGAAACATACAGCGCCTCATACTCGCGAGAGAATTGTGGAAAGAGCCGAAGCTGCTCATAGCATTTCATCCAACATATGGGCTTGACCTAAAAGCGATTAGCCAGACCCATCGGCTTTTCATGAACCTTAAGGAAAAAGGCTCCGCTATACTTCTTGTCTCAGAGGACTTGGAGGAGATTTTCCTGCTTAGCGACAGAATCGCGGTTATGTTTGACGGGGAGTTGGTCGGCGTGCTGAAATCTGACGAAGCAACAGTCGAGAGGGTCGGAAAAATGATGACCGGCGTAAAACACTTAACGTAAAAAAGATATGAAGCTTTGAGAATGCTTGGCGAAGCGGGTTTGTTTGACGATGTAACACATGAGATCTCGGAGTTTGTTCAGCTAGATGTTGACTTGGATGAGGATGTTTTGGCTGAGGCTAAGCGGCGTGTTCTTGACAGCTTGGGGTGTTTCTTCGGCGCATGGGGTGAAGAGGCGGTGGTTGCTTCTCGGAGGGCTGTTCAACGCTTTGCTCAGCGTGATGGCGGTGCTTCTGTCTGGGGTACAGCGGTCAAGACATCGCCCGAGTGGGCGGCTTTCGTCAACGGTGTTGGTGTAAGGGCTCTCGACTTCAACGACACCTACCTCTCCAAGGAGCCTCTCCATCCGAGTGATATGATACCCGCGGTGTTGGCGGCGGGTGAGGTTGTGGGTGCTGGTGGAATGGATGTGCTCAAGGCTATTGTGACGGGGTATGAGGTGGGGTGTAGGCTATGTGATGCGGCGACGCTGCGGAAACGTGGCTGGGACCATGTCAACTTCACGATGATAGGGGCTGTCGCAGGCGTTTCGAAGGTTATGAAGCTAAGCTTTGAGGAGACCGCTAACGCCGTTTCGCTCGCCGTGGTTCCCCACGCCGCCATGAGGCAGACACGTGCCGGCGAGCTCTCGATGTGGAAAGGCGCCGCAGCAGCAAACGCTTGCAGAAACGCTGTCTTCGCATGCCTACTTGCGTCAAGCGGCATGACTGGGCCCTCGCAGCCATTCAATGGAGAGATGGGGTTCTTCAAACAGGTAGCGGGCACATCCTTCACCTTGAAAGGCCTCTCCGAGACGAAGCGGCCGCGTAAAATTCTCGAGACATACATCAAGTTTCACCCCGTCGAGTACCACGCCATGACAGCTGTTGACGCGGCTCTGAAAGCTCTTCAGAGAGCAGGCTCAGCCGAAAACATAGAGAAAGTAGTGGTTGAAACCTTCGAGGCGTCCTACACTATTCTCGCCAAAGACCCTGAGAAGTGGAGGCCATCTACACGTGAGACGGCTGACCACAGCCTCCCCTACATCGTGGCAGCCACTCTTCTCGACGGCGGAATCTGGCTCAACAGCTTCAGCAGAGAAAGGATATCGAGCCCTGATATAGCTGAGCTGATGAAACGCGTAGAGGTTGTGGAAAACCCTGAGCTAACCGCACGATATCCCATGGAGCTGCCCAACCGCATAATCCTCAAACTCCGAAACGGTGAAGAAATCGCCGTCGAAGAAGCCATTCCACGTGGACATTACAAAAACCCGATGACAAACGAGGAGGTGGAGAAAAAGTTTCACAGGCTTACTTCTCCACTGCTGGATGAGGGACGACGTCGCATGATAGTGGAGAAGGTCTGGAGCATGGAAAAACTGAAAAATATCTCCGACCTTATAGGAGCCGTGGTCTCTGTATGATGCAGTATGTGCCTGGTCTCGAGGGAGTACCGGCTGTAGAGTCGCGGATATGCACAATAGATGTCGAAAATAGGAGGATAATTATCCGCGGCAAGAGTTTGGAGAAGATTGCTCAGGAACATAGCTTCGAGGAGGTGGCTCATCTACTCATACATGGACACCTGCCTGACGCCGACGAGTCCAAGCAGTTCACAAGATTGATCGCCGTCGAAAGACGTGTGCCAAGCGCTGTCGTGGATGTTGTGAAAAGCCTCCCGGCGGAGACACATCCCATGGATGCTCTGCGGACAGGTGTATCGGCTCTCGCGCCCTTCGACCCCGACCTCGACGACACATCGCTTGAAGCAAACAAGAGGAAAGCGGCGAGGCTTGTGGCGAAAACTGGGCTACTTGTCGCCAACCTCGACAACCTGCTAACACGGAGAACCTTCGCGGAGGCTGATGAGACAAGGGGCCATGCTGAGAACATTTTGCGATTGATTAGAGGAGGCGGTGTCGAAGACTGGATGATTAAGCCGTTTGAGATACTTTTCATTCTCTATGTTGAGCATGAGCTCGCGGCCTCGACTTTCACGGCTCGGGTGATTGCGTCGACGCTGGCTGACATGTATGGAGCGGTGGTGGGTGGGTTGGCTGCTTTGAAGGGCCCCTTGCATGGCGGTGCTAACGAGAAGGCGACGGAGATTTTCGAGTTTGACGTGGCCGGTGCGGAGAAATATGTGCGGGAGAGGCTTGAGCGTAAGGAGCGAATTATGGGCTTCGGGCATAGGGTGTATAGGCGCGGCATCGACCCGAGAGCCGAGTTGACCAAGCGTCTGCTGGAACAGGCTTGTGCAAAGGTTGGCGACGACCGTCTTTACCGTGTCGCTGAACATGTTGAGCGCTTGATGGAGAAGGAGAAGAGCCTTTATCCTAACCTCGATTTCTACGCCGCCGCACTCTACAAGCTCATGAAGATTCCGCCGCGGTTCTACACGCCGATTTTCGCGGCGTCAAGGGTAGCCGGCTGGGCGGCCCATGTCATCGAGCAGCAGGCAGAGAACAGATTGTTCAGGCCCCGCGCAATCTACAAGGGCCCTGTGGAGGATTAGCTGTCCTCGGGCCAGTTCTCCCACATACGCGATGCGAGACGTCCCTCGTGAGTGAAAAGCCTTAGCTTATCCTTCGCTTTTTCACGGGCCTCGCGGAAACGCGTCAAAAACATCTGCACCTTCTCAATCAGAATCTCCTTCAGCTCACCTGTCAACAGCCTGCCCGAGACATACTCCTCCCTCAGCTGCTCCACCTTCCTGTCATCCTCCTCAAAAAAGTAGTAGAGCCACTGAAACGCCACGTCGATGTCAGGGTTTCCGCCGAGTTTACGATGCAGCTCTACAGTTGGCTGACCTCCTGAAAAGGCTTGCCAGATTTTTTTGCGGACTGTTTTGTCGTCGTCGGTGAGAAAGACCGCTGCCTCGGGCTGTGAAGCACTCATCTTCCCCGTGGGTCCCGTCAAAGGCATCAGAAACCTGCTATGTATCGCCGCCGCCTTGTAGAAGCCCAGGCTCTCCGCGATATCTCTCTGGATACGCCAGTAGGGGTCCTGGTCGATAGCCGCTGGAATCAGGCATCTCCTTTTCTCGAACATTGTTGGCACTATTTGGATGGCGGGGAAAAACACCATCCCGATGTTGGTCTGCTCGTTGAAGCCGAAGACTGCACGCACCCAGCTGAAGTTAATCTTTCTAGCCACTTTCAGGACGGGGCGGTACATCCGCGCCATGAACTCTGTGTTTCGGAAGATGAAGGTTTTGTCGGGGTCGAAGCCGACCGCGGCTATGTTGACCATGTTGTCGAGAGACCAGTAGGCCGTGTCCTCGAGTGTCAGCCCACGCGTCTCCTCGAGAAACTTCTCGTCATCGGTCATCTGGATGTAGACGTTTGCGCCGAATCTTTCCTGCAGCCATTTTGTGAAGAAGAAGGGGATGATGTGGCCGACATGCATGGGGCCGCTGGGGCCTCTGCCGGTGTAGAGATAGAATCCTCTGCCGGATTCATGGTCGTCGAGAACATGGCCGAGGTCTCTGTGGGAGAAGAAGACTCTGCGCCGCAGCATGTGATTGCTCCCGCCAGCGGCTTTTTCCAGACGCTTCATCAACTCATCCGTGATAAGCTCTGTGCCAAACTCTCTGACAAGCCTCTCGTAGTTGACCGCGCCCTCAACCTCCCACGGCGTAACACGGAAACTCTCCCCACTATTCGCCAACAACCAACACCTCCAAAGAGACAGTCGGCTCAGCTAAGCAAAGGCATGCCCGGCTTACGCCAAAGACAACCACCAGCTGCCAACATTCAAGACACGAATAAACAACGTGTATAAAACCATTTCTGTCAGATATCCATCATCACAGGACAAGAGACAGGGTTTGACACCAACGTGGATGTTTTTCCACTACGGAACAAACATGATGTTATCCATGTGGTCGCTTAGCGCGCCGGGCTTCAATTGGGCAGAAAAAGGTAATAGACTAAATCAATCCAAAACCCAAACCCTATTCTTGTACAGGTTCAGGGTCTCCACAAGTTCTTCGGCTTTGCTTCTGAGCTTGTTCGCGAAAGGCCCTCTTAACATACCATCTTCGACGACGTATACTTCATCGCCTACGGCAGCTGCCTCTATAGGGTTGTGAGTGACATAAACCATGGGAATGTTGAGCGACCTGATGAGGCTCCAGAAGTTGACGCTGTTGGGGAAGTCCAGGGATGAGGTGGGCTCGTCCAGCAGCAGTAGCTCCGTTTTTCTCAGTAAGAGGATTGAGAGGGCAAGTATTTGAGCCTCGCCAGTGGAAAGCTTCTCCTTACGCAGAATCGGCTCTAGACGCATCTTCTCTATGACAGGCTGTGGGTCGGCTCTGAATATTTTTGCGAAGTAATGGATTGCGTCTCTGGGTTTGTAGGGGAGTTTGATCGGCTGCTGGGGCATGTAGCCAATTCTTCTCTCCGATGGTGGGAGATTGGTGATGTCGCGGCCGTTCAGACGTATGACTCCTTTCCGAGGCTTTATGAAACCTGCTACGGTTTTTAGCAGGGTTGTTTTGCCGGTGCCGTTGCGCCCAAGTATGATCGTTATTTTCGATGAAACAAATCTTTCTACGTTTATTCGGAAACCGTTTCTCTCAACTTCAAGCCCCTCTACCACAAGCAAGCTAGCCACCTCTCCACGAGATAATGTATAGCAGGCCGCTGAAGACCATGCCCAGGGCTGCGACGATTACCGCGTATGGAACGGCTACTTCAGCTCCTCCTGTCTGGAAAAGCTCGAACATATAGACTCCTACTGTAGAAGGTGTATAGGACACAATCAGAAGCGCGCCAAGCTCCGAGAATGCTCTCAACCACATGAGCATGAACGAGACAGCCCAACCAAGCCCCATGGCCCGCATGTGTATCCAGATGTTGCGTAGCTCTCCCACGCCCAGCACGGAGAGAAACTCGTCAAGAGCCTTGACGGTGGCGGATAGCCCCGAAGCCACCGAGCCAACACCAAGCGGCAGCGAAACAATCATCATAGTAATTATGACTGCGAGCCACGTGTCAACTATGTTCAATGCCAAAAAAAGCGGCAGAACCATAAGCCCTATTGCAGTATGCGGTATAGCTGTCGCAAACATCAGAAAAGGCAAGACCACTGCGAGGCCCCTGGCGGAGACATAGAACCCCAGCAGGACAGCAAGAGGGAAAGCAAGCAAAGACGCTATAGAAGCTGCCAACGCTGTGTTGACGATTGATGTATAGGGATCTGGGGGAAGGGTTAGACGCTGGTAGAGAAGCGGCGGTAGAAAGAGAACCGCGACATACATTATGGCGGCTGCTAACACAATTATTTTCAAAGGATTTTTCATGGCTGCTCAGCCGGCTGCACGTATGCCTGCGATTGACAGGTCAATTTGCTTCAACAGCTCAAGCAGATTATCGCCTCTTTCGCTGAAGCTAAAGGCTGCGGCTTCAAATCGTTTGACAACTACATCTCCCCCCTTAAGCTTGGCCACTATCGTGATTGGCGGGTCATTCTCAAAATTCAGGTGAGGGGGCATTTCTATGATGTTGTATGTTTGACTGTAGTTTCGGACGATGATGAAGGGGGAGTGTGCAAATATGCAATCCACCCCACCGGCCTCGAGAAGTGTTCCCGCGCCGTCGAGGTTTGGCCTGAGGTAAAACCTCCCCGACGCCGATATCTCAGAGAGCTCCATAACCAAAGTGTCTCCCGATTCTTGATAACGTATGTTCAGGCTTTGCTGTAGCTCGTCAATGAGCTCTGGAAAACGTTCGCTTGCAAGGAGATACAATGCCGCCAAAGCTCTGTAGCCTATGGGCGCCTGATTGGGGTCAGCCAACCCGATTTTCACGGTCTTCACTGCATCGAGGCTGTTTATCCCTTT
Source organism: Candidatus Caldarchaeum subterraneum (assembly GCA_000270325.1). GTDB lineage: Archaea > Thermoproteota > Nitrososphaeria_A > Caldarchaeales > Caldarchaeaceae > Caldarchaeum > Caldarchaeum subterraneum_A. The sequence continues at coordinate 856,421 of BA000048.1, forward strand.
TTGACATACGAAAGTCAGTCTAAAGTATCCTAACGTCAATTCCTTCCGGTAGTTGAGGCCGTGCTTTAGCTCGCTGTCGACTGTGAGGTAGAGGTCTGGGGTTCTTCCTGACTTGATGAGGTTGGCCGCTGCAACGCTGCCGTAGACCTGTATGTTTAATGGCTCGGTTGTAAGTGTGGATAGAATGTCAGAGACTCTTCTTAAGGTTGGCGCGGAGTAAACAAGCGCAGCCTGCGGCTTTGTAAAAGCGGTGGCCAACAGGGTCAAAACAGTTATTGCCGCAGCCCATAGTAATATGAAATTTTTGCCCTTCACATCCCATTTCGCGGCCGAATTCTTTATATATTTTTGCATTCTGTTTCATATCGGTGCATATCGGCGTTGGTGACCGTAAATTTGGAGGGAAAAACCATAGAACTTGAGCCGGAGAGGTTTGAGCTTCTCGAGAACATAAACAGAGCATCTAGCATATCCTCTGCCTGTCTCCAGATGGGCATCAGCTATAGAACCGCCGTAAACTGGTTGAAGGATATTGAGAGAAAGGCTGGCGGCAAGCCTGTCCAATCCATCCGAGGGGGCAGAAACAAGGGATTGACACTTCTCACAGAGCTTGGACACAAGCTCCTCGAAGCATACTACTCCGCCCAATCAATCCACAGGCCAGGGTTCATCAAATCATTCATAGAACTTAGACTCAGTGCTAGAAACATACTCACTGGGCATGTGAAGCATGTGACCGAAGGAGATGTGATAAGCATGGTGAGCGTCGACTTGGATGGCCATCAAGAGGTAAAATCCATTATAACAACCGATAGCCTAAAACGTCTCAAAATCTCTCCCGGCGACCCGGTGTTCATCATTCTGAAAGCCACTGAAACCCTCCTGATGAAGAGATAAAACAGTAAATCGACTCAGGCCACAGCCTCCATTTCACCGACCTGTTTTACACAAAAATCGATGTTTTTAGTCGGGCTGTTTATCGCCTTTGGGAGAAGCTGGTCAAGACCGCCTTAGCTAAGCCTCAGGTGTCAAGATTGGTGGATATTCTACACGGATTATCCGATGACCAAGAAGGGAAGTCTCATGCATATGACCATGCATCAATTATAAATGTTGTTGGCTGCTCTTCTAAAAACACTAATAAGCCGAGCATAACGGTTTTTCCGCGGCATGAAGACCTACAGCGTCGCGATTCTGGGGGCCACGGGGATGGTTGGCCAGCACTATATCAGGATGCTGTATCGTCATCCATGGTTTAGGATAACGGCTTTGACCGGGAAGGAGTCGGTTGGCAGAAAGTATGTTGAGGCTGTGAGGGGTGAGGCGCCTGAGCCTCCTAAGGAGATTGCGGAGATGGAGGTTTTGCCCACGGACCCGAAGAAGGTTGACGCCGATTTCGTGTTCAGTTGTTTGCCGACGGAGGCCGCGAGAGAGGCTGAGCCAAAATTCGCCGAAGCAGGGTTTCCGGTCTTCAGCGACGCCGCAGCTTATAGAATGGAGGAGGACGTGCCCCTTATAGTTCCCGAAATCAACCACGACCATCTCAACATGGTTCACATCCAGAGAAAGAAACGGGGCTGGGAAGGCTACATCGTCACCACACCCAACTGCACAACGGTCGGGCTGGTGCTTCCTCTTCAGCCGCTGAAACAACATCTCGGCGTAAAGAAAGTGATTGTCACTACGATGCAGGCCGTCTCGGGAGCCGGCTACCCCGGTGTCGCATCCCTCTCCATACTGGGAAACGTCATCCCATACATCTCCGGTGAAGAGCGGAAAGTCGAGACAGAAACCGCGAAGATTCTCGGCCGCTACGGCGATGGCCGCTTCACCCACGACAGCGTCGAGGTTCACGCCACATGCACACGCGTTCCCACCCTGGATGGACACATGGAGTCAATCTATCTCGAGACGGCGAAGCCTGCAGACGAGGAAACCGTCGCGGAACTGTTGGCGGAGTATGTTTCTCTTCCGCAGGAGCTTAACCTTCCTACAGCGCCTGCGAGGCCCATCGTTGTACGCAGAGAGCTTGACAGGCCTCAGACAAGGATTGATGTTGACGCTGGCACGGTTCCCGGCATGAGTGTGTCTGTTGGAAGAATCCGTGTGAACGGTGAGAAGGTGAGGTTTATCTCTCTGAGTCACAACCTTATCCGCGGCGCTGCTGGGGGCACGATTTTGACGGCTGAGCTGGCCCGTCACATGGGGTTGCTGGGTGAGTAGCTGTATGGTGTTCGGCAAGCAAGCCCGTTTGAGCAGGTTGTTGGAGAACGGCCGAATGCTCTGCATACCTCTTGACCATGGAACATCTCTGGGCCCTGTCAAAGGCCTCGAGAACATCGAGGACCTTGTCTACAGGCTCGAGTCAGCCGGCGTAACAGCCCTGCTCGCACACAAGGGCGTTTTCCGCTCCCTCAAAAGACCCTTGAAAACAGGAACCATTATGCACATGTCCGCCAGCACCCAGCTCAGCACACATTACAACAGAAAGGTGTTGATAGCGTCTGTTGAAGAGGCTCTTCGCCTCGGCGTCGACGCTGTCTCAGTCCACATAAACATAGGCGGCGTCGACGATGACATCATGCTTGAGCATCTAGGCCTTGTTGCCGATGCATGCGACGAGTGGCAGGTCCCCTTGATAGCGATGATGTATCCACGGGGCGAAAACATCAAAAACGCAAGCGACCCAGCTGTCATAAGCCATGTCGCGAGGGTTGGCGCCGAGCTTGGAGCAGACATAGTCAAGACACCTATGCCGTCGGCCAACGTGCAGGAGATTGAAGTGGTTACGCGTAGCTGTCCGGTGCCGGTGGTTGCAGCCGGTGGACCTAAGATGGAGAGGGACGAGGACGTGCTTCGGCTGGCTTATGCCTCGGTTGCAGGGGGATGTATGGGGATAACCTTCGGAAGAAACGTTTTCCAGCACAGGTCGCCCGAAAACATGGTTAAGGCCCTGCGCCGCATAGTAATCGAAGGACGCCGTGTAGAAGAAGCGTTACCGGTTCTTACGCCATGAAAAAGGTTGTAGTCAACGTAGAGGGCGATGAGACGCTTTTCAGAAAAGCCCTCTCACAAGGTGTTCAGAGCTTTTTGGCACAGTCGCCGCTGCAGGGCGTAGAAACCTATGTCCCTACTCAGGATGGTTACGTTAGACATGGAGAGAAGAAGGCGACGGTTCCACGTGTGGTCATCAAGTCGCCTAAAGATTTGGAGCATGTGGCGGAGCTGGCTCGCTCAGGAGCAGACGAGGTTGTAATCGCGACAGGTGACTGGAAAATCATCCCCGTGGAAAACCTTCTCGCTATGATTGAGGGCACGGGCTGCAGAATTCTGGCCGAGGTCTCCAACGTCTCCGAAGCCGAGATTTTCATCAACATCCTCGAGAAAGGCGTTAACGGCATCGTAGCGAAGCCCGCGAACGAGCAGGAGCTTCGGATACTGCTTGAGCTGGTGAAGAAGCCCGCGGAGATACCGCTTGTCGAGGCTGTTGTGGAGGAGGTGCGGCCTGTCGGAGTGGGAGACAGGGCCTGCGTAGACACGGTTACGATGATGGAGATTGGTGAAGGGCTGCTTGTCGGCAGCCATGCCTCCATGTTCTTCCTCATACACAACGAGGCGGTTGGCTCAAGCTTCACAAGCCCACGCCCCTTCAGGGTAAACGCCGGCGCCGTCCACAGCTACGTCCTCATGCCCGACGGAAACACAAGATACCTATCAGAGCTCGAGGCAGGCGACCGCGTTCTCATCGTCTCGAGAACAGGCCGGACACGCATAGCCTCAATCGGCCGCGTAAAAATTGAGAGAAGACCACTCCGCCTCGTCAAAGCACGCTACAACGACATGGTGGGAGCAGTCACGGTCCAAGACGCGGAAACAATCCGCTTCATCACACCAAGCGGCGAACTCGTACCCGTGACCGAGCTGAAGAAAAACGACAAAATCCTCTGCCACATATCCCAAACACGTGGGCGACATTTTGGAATGGCTGTCGAGGAGACTGTTGTGGAGAAATGAGCAAAACACGGATATGTGTCTCCGTCTACGGCGAGAATGAGGAAAATCTCTTGGCAAACATACGGCGTGGATTTGAGAAGGGCGCGGACCTTGCGGAAGTGCGTCTCGACCTCTCGGGATACAGCAGTGTGGAGAGCCTCGTTGCAAAGCTGAGACCCTTCACCGATAGGCTTGTGCTGACTCTGCGTCCTGTGGGGGAGGGTGGCAAGTCGTCTCTGCCCGCCGAGCAGCGTGTAAAGATTCTCAGACGGCTTGCGGATATTGGGCCCGCCTACATCGACCTTGAGCTCTCGACGTTGAAGCAGCATCCAGCCGATGATTTCCGCGTCGCAGGCGTAAAGGTGATAGCTTCTTGGCACAGCTTTGAATCAACTCCCGACGATGGTTCGCTCAACAACTTTTGCGAAGAATGTTTGAAACAAGGGGATGTGGCAAAGGTCGTAACATTCTCCAACGGCCCACGTGACAACATACGCGTCATCAGCCTTTACGCCAGGTATCCCTCAACTCGTCTCATCGCCTTCTGCATGGGTGAACAGGGATGGATAACACGTATTCTCTCTATGGCGGCGGATGCTCCTATAGCTTATGCGGCTCTTGGAGATGCGAAGACCGCTCCGGGGCAGCTTACAGTGGAGGAGATGCTGGTGATGCGTGAAAACATCTTTAGAGGAGGGGGTGGAGGCTGAGGGCGGGTCTCCTCGGCGTCATCGGACACCCAATCGGCCACAGTGTCTCCCCTGCCATGATGAACGCGGCCCTCCAGAAACAGGGCATAGACAACATCCTCTACATAGCTGTTGACGTGCATCCCCGCGACCTCCGCGGCTTCGTCTCCTCAGCCCATCTCATGAACTTCATAGGCTTCAACGTCACCATTCCACACAAAGTATCCATCATCAAGCATCTCGATAGGCTGGACAGGTCTGCGGAGCTTGTTGAGGCTGTGAACGTGGTGAAGGTTGTGGGTGAGAGGCGGGTGGGCTTCAACACGGATGTGGCAGGTGTGTTGGCCTGTGTTCCCGAGCCCGTGAGCGGCAGAGCTGTTGTGCTGGGGGTGGGGGGTGCCGCGAGGGCCGCAGCCGTTGCACTACACCGTAAAGGATACGGTGAACTAGTTTTCGCGGGCCGGAGAAAATCCACCATGGACGAGTTTATGAGGTTTGCGCGGAGAAAAGGTTTGCCGACCCGTGTCGTGAAACTCGGGTCCAAGCCGTTTGCTGAAGCGGTTGAGAGAGCTGAGCTGCTTGTCAACGCGACACCAGTCGGCATGGCGCCAAACACCGATGCGTCACCTCTTTCAGCCAAGCTTCTCCACAAAAAATTGACCGTATTCGACATGGTTTACAACCCTGTTGAAACAAAGCTCCTCAAGATGGCGCGGGCCCATGGAGCCAGAGCCATCGGAGGCTTGGACATGCTCGTTGCACAGGGAGCCGAAGCCCTCAAGATATGGCTCGGCATAGAGGGCGACAGAAAAACCATGAAGAAAGCTGCTCTCCAAGCTCTTCAGAGGAGGAGAAGTTGAAGGGCAGGGGAAGAGCCGGGGGAGCGGTATCAATCGTCAACGCAATCTCAACAGGCTTCGGCGCAGCACTGGGCATAGACCTTCAGACAGAGGCCGAGCTTGAAACAACCGATGAACCCCACATAAAGCTCAGCATCAACGGCGAAGACGCCGACCCCTCTCTCGCAAAAGCCGTCATCAAAGTCTTTTCACTCGCCCTCGACGTCAACGTAAACGGCGCAGTAATACGCACCTACTCCAACATACCTGTAGCGGTTGGGCTGAAAAGCTCCAGCTCAGCGGCCGTAGCTATTGCGAACGCTTTCCTCGACGCCTTGGGTGAAAAAATGTCTGCGGATGAGATGTTGCGAAACGTTGCAGAAGCATCTATTTTGTCGGGGACCTCTATAACAGGTGCGCTGGATGACGCTGCGGCATGTATGCTCGGCGGCATAGTGGCCACAGACAACCATGGCAGAAAAATCCTCAAACATGTCCTTATCGAGGAAAAGCTCTACGCCGTCATCTACGTGCCGCCGGGAAAAACCTACACAGCCAGTTTCAGAAAAGAGCTCCTCACACCCATCAGAAACATAGCCGCAGCAGCCTTCACCCTCGCCCTCGAGGGCAAGCACTGGGAAGCCATGACAATAAACGGCCTCGCCCACTCGGCAGCCCTCGGCCTCCCCATAGAGCCCGCGGTAAACGCGCTAAGGGCGGGAGCGTGTGCGGCTGGGTTGTCTGGAACAGGGCCCGCGGTGGCCGCGATTGTTGCCGAGGAATGGGTTGACAACGTCGCAGATGTCTTCTCAGCCTATGAGGGAAAGATAGTTAAAACCTCGGTTAACAGGGGGAGGACGGTTGACATCTGTCCATGTTGAGCCGTCTCGGCTCAAGGGTGTTGTCGAGGCTCCGCCGAGCAAAAGCTACACACACCGCGTCTTCAGCCTCGCATCCCTCTGCACAGAAAAAACCACAATCCACACTCCGCTCATATCCAGAGACACACAGGCGACCATAAACGCGGCGAAAATGCTCGGCGCAGAAATCGTGGAAAAACCCGGCGCCTACACAGCCCTGGGACGCAGACAATTCAAGACACCAGACAACATCATCGACGTCATGAACTCGGGAACCACTCTAAGAATATACACAGGCCTCGCAACACTTGTTGAGAAAGGCTACACAGTCTTGACAGGCGACGAAAGCATACGGAGAAGACCGATGGCTCAGCTGCTTGAAGCGCTGCATCAAATCGGTGCAGAATGCTGGTCAACACGCGGAAACGGGTCAGCACCCATCATAGTCAAGGGCGGAAACAGGATAACAGGCACGGCGAAAATCAAAGGCGACGAATCCTCACAATATGTGACCTCACTCCTTCTCACAGGACTCGCTGCACACGGCGACATCGAGATACAGGTGACAGAGGAGCTTGTCTCCAAACCCTATGTCGACGCCACCGTTAAGATGGTTGAGGTTTTCGGCGGTGAGATACGGCGCAGAGGCTATGAATGGTTTAGGGTTTCTCCACAGGAGCTGCATGGTGTCGAGTTCACCGTCCCCGGCGACTTCAGCTCGGCAGCCTTCATCATCGCGGCAGCCCACCTAACCCAAGGACACGTAACCATCAAAAACCTCTCGACACGGTATCCGCAGGCCGATGAAAAAATCGTCGAAATCATCAAGCTCTATGGCTCCGAAGCAACGTTTACGTCGGAGGGCCTTGTCGTGGAGGGTGGCAGGAACCATGCTGATGCGGAGGTTGTGTTGAGGGATGCGCCTGACCTTTTGCCTGTCACGGCTGTTATCGCCGCCGTAAACGATGGCCAAACACGGATACACGGGGTCGCCCATGCAAGGTTGAAGGAAAGTGACAGGATTGCGTTGACGGCGGCTGAGCTGCGGAAGCTGGGTGTGGAGGTTGAGGAGTTGGCCGACGGGCTTCTTATCCACGGCAATCCACGCATCAAGGGAGGCGTCGCGGTCGACGGCCATGGCGACCATAGACTGTTCATGGCTTTCACGGTCCTCGGCCTCACCCTCGAAAAAGGCCTCATCGTCAAAGGCGCCGAATCAGCTGACGTCTCATATCCAGCGTTTCTACAGGACCTATCAAAGCTGGGAGCAAAAATAAAGAAGACCGAGTAATCTTTGGACATGAGGGATGGTTATGCGGTTCAAGCTCTCGAGACAGACTCGTTTCATGCTCGAGTCTCTGGTTCTCGCAATCCTCTACACAGCCCTCCCCATCCTGCTACTCATCATACTCCAAACTTTCAGAAGCCTAACAGCCTTGAACCTCGTCATCTGGCTCGCCTTCACACTCGGCTGGACAGCCCTAATCACCTACATCTACGTGAAGAAAGTTTCTAAAAGAGGTGGTTTGACGTTTCGGGGATAAGCTTTTTTCCAGCCGTTCATGATTCAACCATGTATGAGGCCTACTTTCGCTGTGAGTTTTGAGAGCAGGCTTCAACGAGACAAAATGGCTTTTCTCCTAAAGCTGGAGCTTCTGGTCATCTCAGCCGCCGCCCTGTTTGCGCTTTTCCTCACCAACCAGAGTCCGTGGCTGCGGCTGTTGTTCACCATCTCGACATGCTTGGCTCTCATCGTTGTTCTCAGGGACCGTTTGGAGAGAGCGGGGCGGAGGCTTAGACGCGCTGTTGTCCGCTCTGTGAAGACACGTGGCGGAGAATGGTTCTTCTTCCTACCCATGGGCACACCCTTCTCCTTCAACGCAGAGGGCTACGAGGTTGTCGCCATCTCGGAAGACCTCAGAGTCGTGCGGTTCATGGACTGGAGACCATGGAAAATAGGACAACAGATTCTCATCCTCTCTGATGTGAAGGGACGGGTGCTGGCGGTGCGTGACATCCGCAAGCCTGTCAGGCTAGAGCTTGTTAAGAGGCTGGCGTGACTCGGTGACTATGTAGCCTATATAGATAAAGCCTTTCAACCAGTAAACTATGTAGAAACCCATGACACAGAGAACACCCACCCTCGAACTAGTCCTCATAGCCGCAAACGCAGCACTCTACGCAGGCGTCGGATACCTGACATTTCTCGGAATCTTCGCACCAGTCGTGGGCACAGTCCGATTCTGGCCCGCGGTGGTCATCCCCGCTGTCTTTGCCGTCCTGTATTCGCCGAAAATAGGCGCTTTGGGCGCAGGCATAGGCATCTTCATCAGCGACATGTTGATACACGGTGACCCTGTTCTCAGCATCTCGGTCGGCGTTACATCCAACGTGGCGGGGTTCTACATACTCGGCGTTCTCGCCCGCAAGCTCGCATCCAGCCAGAGGGTGTCGGTGCTGCCGGTGCTGCTGCAGGCGGCTCCTCTTGCAGCTGCTTTGGCCGGTTCGTGGGCTGATATCTTCGGAGGATGGGAGACCGCCTCCATCTTCATCGGAGCCGGTGTTTTATCGCTGGTGATAAGCGTGGCCTACAGCTTTTACAGGCCAGGGTATGCGGGGCTTGTGGCCGCGTCTTCTACAGGTCTTATCATCGGCGCGGCTATGATTGGCATAGGTGTGTGGCTCTACAGCCAGTTCTTTTCGCTGCCAGCAGCCGCGGGAGGTGGACACGGGCTTCCGCTCTACGCCGCCGCGATATGGTTTCTCTGGACCTACTTGACCGAGATACCGTTTCTGATGATATTGCTGCCGCCGCTCGTGGCCGCTGTCCGAAAAGCTGTGCCATCGGTCGCCCGTGAGTAGTGTTGCTGAAAGCGGTCTTCGAGGGCCCTACACCGTTATCTAGCATCTTCTCACCCAAGGTTCTCGACGGCGACAAGCTACGCAGCGACCCTGACACGATAGGGGCTCTTGGGGGAGGTTTCTCATTCTTCCCCGGTGTCAGAACTGTTGTGGAGATTGGGGAGGGTGATGGGCTGAGCATCGAGATAAACGGTGAGCCTGCGAGTTTTCCGCCCTCGGAGAAAGCTGTCGAGATGTTGCGGAAGGTGGCTGTGTTTGAGGGCCATGTCAAGGTAAGCCACAGCATACATGTGCCGATTGCGATGGGTTTCGGAACAAGCGCCGCGGCGGCGCTGGGAGTGTTGATGGCGCTCTCACGTCTCGTCGGCAGGCCGCTGACCCTCCGCGAAGCCTTGAAACACACACACCGCGTCGAGGTCCTCTGCAAAACAGGGCTAAACAGCGAGGCGGGATTTGGGCACACAGGTCTCGTCCTCGTGCTGAAGGAAGGCTCCCCAGACCATGCCGTCATCGACGAAATCCCACTCCCGCCCAAAACCAAGCTAATCGCCGTGGCTGCGGAGAAAACCGAGACACCCGAGGCCATCGCCTCTGTGGAGAGGCTTCGGCAGCTTGAGCAAATCGGCGACAGATACATGGACAGGATACTCCGCAACCCTACGCCAGAAAACTTTCTCAAACAAGCCCGAGCATTCGCATACGAAGCCGGCTTCATAGACAACACCGTTCACCAAATCTTCGACACATTCGACAAACTCCCCACAATAGGCTACGCACAGAACATGGTCGGCAAAGCCGTCCACGCCATAGTCTACGAAGAAGATGCTGAAAAAATCGTCGAAACGCTGAAGAAAAAATTTCCCAACTACCCGGTATATGTTGGAGAAGCAGGGGCCTCGCTTCTCCTCAAAACAGAGTGAACCAGCCTATTTTTGGACGAGTTCCTGCCAGGTTGTTTTTTTGAATCCCTTGATTTGGGAGAAAGTGTTCGAGGCGTCGAGTAAGGTTGCCGTCGTCTGTGCCGCGAGCGTTTCGAGAAGGTTTTTGCCTATTTGGAGCTTGAGCTTTTTACGTTTCTCCATTTCCTCGGAGAGGGGCCGCGGCTTCGAATACTGCCCTATTTCGCCGTCAAAATCCATACCTGCTACAACAATCTTCTCCACACCCAGTTCCTCGCACATGTAGACGGCTCTGTCGCCGTCGGTGAATCCGCCAAAGTTCTCCAAAACACCGATAGGCTCTGTCTGGGTTGTGCCGAGAACCCTGCCACGCATCAGCGGAACTAGCCGCCTTATCTTCTCTATGTTGTCTCCATGTGCATGCACCACCATGAAGCATCCATTCTCAGCCGCTTTGACCAAGACATCGTCTCCACCGTCAAGGTCTGTAACAACTATCTTAGGCAAAATTCCCCATGTGAGAAAACATCTAACAGCGCCGTCCACAGCGATTGTGACCGCCCTCTCCGGGTCAAACACTTGAAGATATTGCTTGAGGTCGGTTTCCAGCGATGGTCCCGCGCCAAAAACCGCTGCAAAGGCTCCGCGGTGAAGAAGGTCTGAAAGCTCCTGCCTTGAAGCGCTCCATCCCTTCAGTAGGTTGGAGAGTGTTTCGGCGGCTATTCTGTCTTTTTCCTCATCGATTCCGAGAATTCTGCATATCTCGTGGTAATGTTTAAGCCATTCCGTTGTTTTCAACTTGGCGTCTTATCTCGCCGAGTGTGGTTCGGAGACGTGATTCCATGTTGTGGCGATGGATGCTCTCGAGAGATTTGACTCTGATGGATACTTGGTGGCTGTTGGGAAGTTTTGGAAACTGTTTGACGACGAGATACGCTGCGGTTCTCGCTACGTCTTCAACAAACCTTGGCCTCTGGATAGCTGACACAACCACTTCCGCCTCATCGAGACGTTTGAGCAGCTCGATGGTTCGGCTGCTAAAAGACTCTTTCAATATGTTTAGCAGCTGGCTTATTGTTACATTTCCGTCACTCTCCACAACTATCTCGGCGTAGGCTCTCTGTATGTGTGTAGGTATCGGTTCTTTATGGCCATCACCGTTGAGATACACCTCGCGTATCACTTCCTTGGCGCATGGGCAGGCGGTTATGCCCACGCCCCTAACACCGACAAGATTCCGTAAAACAAGGCCGCCGTTAACCCTGTGCGCATAGGACTTGAACACCGCATCAAAATACTCCATCGACTCTGACTTGGTCACAGGAGTTCTCTCCACCTCAAAGAGACTCAGCCTCAGAACAGCCTTTGCACGTGTCGAGTAAACATGTTTTTCGAGAAGCGTTTTGACTATCTGCGCAGTTATTCCATAAACATCTCTATACTTCAGCCCAGAAATGCCCTGCTTCACTGCTTCATAGGTTCTGGATGCGTGTATGCCTCTCTGTGTTTGGGGTAGGTTGACCGCTGCCTCTACAACGGGTGTAGAAGCGAGGCGATAACCCTCCAGAAACTCCTCATCAACGGGAAAAAGAACATCTGAAACAGCCACCCAATCAAGCTCAATAGGGGTGGCGGCCGGCTCTGATTGAACGTCACGGCTCAGCGTCAATTCAAGCCCTCCCCCTCTTTGGCCTATTTAAACTCGGCGCAAAAACACATTCTTAATATTCCGTTTCACGGAGGGTTGTTGAGATGCTTTTCCGCGAACTCGCTGACTTTTACGAGCGGCTTGAGGCTACGACGAAGAGGCTTGAGATGACGGATATTTTGGCGGAGCTTTTGTCCAAGACGCCGCCAGACATCATTGACAAGGTTGTTTACATGACTTTGGGGGAGATTTACCCGGCCTATCGTGGGCTGGAGCTGGGTGTCGCGGAGAAGCTTGCGCTGAGGGTGGTAAAGCAGGTTACTGGGGCTCATGAGAAAGAGGTAGATGAAGCATATGCGAGACACGGTGACGTGGGAAACGCCGCCATGGTGCTGCTGCGGAAGAAGCCGCAGACAACGCTTTTCGCACAGGAGCTGACGGTTCAAGATGTCTACACGGCTTTCGAGAAGATTGCGCGTTCAACGGGGCCCGGGGCGGTGGATGTTAAAATGTCTATCTTGGCTGGGTTGTTGGCGCAGGCGTCGCCGGTGGAGGCCAAGCACATTCTCCGTATGGTCACGGGCAACATGAGGCTGGGTGTCGCGGACATGACTATTCTCGACGCCTTGGCCAAGGCGTTTGGCGGCGAGCGGGAGGTCTATGAGAGAGCATACAATCTGAGCAGCGACATCGGCCTCGTTGCCTTGACGGCGGCCAGAGAGGGGCCCGAGGGGGTTCGGAGATTCAGAGTAAGGGTTGGCATACCTGTTAGATGCATGCTGGCGGAGAGGCTTGCCAGCGCTGAGGAGATTCTCGAGAAAGTTGGTGGACGCGGGTTCGCAGAATACAAGTATGACGGTGAAAGGATGCAGATACACAAGTCTGGTCAAACTGTTGTCATCTTCTCACGTCGGCAGGAGAACATCACCAGCCAGTATCCCGATGTCGTCGAGATGGTGACGAGAGGTGTTTCGGCGAAAGAGGCCATACTCGAGTGCGAAGCTGTTCCGCTTGACCCCGAGACAGGTGAAACACTTCCCTTCCAAGAACTCATGCATCGGAAGAGGAAGAAGGAGATAGAGAAGGCCGCCGAAGAATATCCAGTGGCCTTGTATTTCTTTGACATCCTCTACGTCGACGGCGAAGACCTCACCACTCAGCCTCTGCCTATCCGCAGGAAAAGGCTTGAGGAGATTGTTGTGGAGAGCGAGCGCATGAAGCTAAGCACGGGCAGGATGGTTGAGACACCTGAGGAGGTTGAGAAGTTTTTCGCCGAAGCTGTTGAGGCTGGCTGCGAAGGGTTGATGATAAAATCGGTTGATGAGGAGAGTGTTTACAGGGCTGGGGCCCGTGGATGGCAGTGGATTAAGCTGAAGCGTGATTATCGGAGCGAGATGATTGACACCGTCGACCTCGTCGTGGTCGGCGCCTTCCACGGACGCGGGAGACGAAAGGGCCGCTACGGCGCACTGCTAATGGCTGTCTATAATCCGGAGAAGGATGTATTCCAGACGGTTTGTAAAGTTGGCTCAGGGTTCAAGGACGTGGACCTCGAAACATTGACAGAGAGGGTTAACAGGCTACGGCTCGACGCCAAGCATCCACGGGTAGAGGCCCTAATGGAGCCGGACATCTGGGTTCAGCCGAGTCTCGTCCTCGAGATAATAGGGGCCGAAGTAACGCTCAGCCCCGTGCATACATGTGCTTGGGATGTGGTCAAGCAGGGCTATGGGCTGGGGATTAGGTTTCCACGGTTCACGGGCAGGGTGCGAGACGACAAGAAGCCCGAGGACGCGACAACAGACAGCGAAATAGTCGAGATGTACCGGAGCCAGCTGAAGAAGATTGAGGCAGAGTGAGGTGGAGAACATGTTGTCGACACCACTAATCCTAATCATCGTGTTTGTTTTGCTTGTTTTGATTATTCTCACAGCCGTCGTCGCTGCGGAGGGTGAGAGGACACGTGGAGAAGGTTTCGCATTCATCCTTATAGGACCGTTGCCGATTCTTCTCCGTGGAAAACCTTGGATAGCTCTGGTTGCGGCGGCTCTGATAGTTTTTCTTCTGCTGGTGGTGATGCTGCGGTGAAAGCTTTTCCCTTACTGTTTTTCATTCTCTTCGCGGCGATGCTCATTCTACCCTTTGCACTGGTCTACGCCGTGGGTGATGGTGCCCAGTTCAGGGGAATCGGGGTTTTCTTCATCGGCCCCATACCCATAATCCTCGACATCACGGACCCACGCAGCCTCTACACACTGCTAATACCCGTTCTGCTCATCTTCATCCTCCTGTTTCTCTCCAGGGCGGTTAAGCGTTCCTAGTTCTTTGATTGACGGGGCTTGAATGGTGTGCTTTCTCTCCAGAGGTATTCGAAATAGTTTTTCGCAAACTTCGCCAAGCCGATGTGGTCGGACCATATGGCTATCATCGATTCATCGTCTTCGGCGAAGACGATTACGACCTCTCTGTTGTCGGAGATGATGCCTCCTCCGAACATCTGCTCTCTAACCCTCACCTCAGCCACCTCAGCCAAAACCTTGAGAAGAGACGGGTTAACGTTGTTTGATGCCATGACCTGCACTTTTCCGTCACGGGCCCTGACTGAGAGGATTAGTTTGCGCAGGTTCTCCGCTGTTTCCCTGCTAAGTGTTGGGGCTGCGACAAGCAGCTCATTTTCACAACGCAGCACCACTTCACGTATTTTCTCGGCTATGCTTTCGCTGCCTCTCAGTATCCAGATGTCGGGCTTCTCCCTTACACCGCGTTTCTCATAAACAGGCATAAGCTCGCGGACAACAGTCTCAGAGAGCTGCCTCATGTTTTTCTCGATTTTTTTGACGAGGTTTTCGACGGCTGTGTCGGGTGACTTCGGAACATAGCGGGCCGGCCTACCTGACTGGGTCACTATGAATCCCTTCTCCTCCAGCGAGCCCAGAACCTCGTAGATTTTTGAGTAGGGTATCATCTTGAGGTCGCTTATCTCGCTCGCGGTCATAGGACCGTGTTCGACCAAGGCTATGTAAGCCCTGACCTCGTAATCCGTCAGCCCAAGGTCCTGTAGAGAGCGTCTAACTTTTTCGCTTACCGAAAAGCCTGGCTCATCGGACATATCGGGCCTCAGCCGCGAGATACCTTGCAACCGCTTTTGTCAAGGGGTAGCCGATGACTATGATGCTGATAACCGAGCCGCCTAACACGCCGAGCCATGAGAAGACAATCCCCGGCACAACCACCCCCAGCACAGGTGTGGGAGGCACACCGATCAACACGTAGAGGTAGGAGCCTACGATGAATGTGACCACAAGGGTTTGGAAAACAGCGACAAACATCCAAGAGCCTCGGAAGACAAAGTTGCGGGCCATTTTCCAGCCAACATAGGTCGCGACAAGGTTTGTTAACGTGCCTCCGAGAAGGTCTAGGGGGCCGAAGGGGCTGAACAGGTTGGCGATGAACGTGCCCACGGTGACACCGACGACGGCGGGCATCCCGAAAACGATGGCTAAAGGAAGAAGCGCGTCGGAAACTCTCACCTGAATAATCTCGAAGCTAATTCCAGGCAGAGCTATTACACCCGCGGCATAGAGGCCCGCGAAAACAATAGCGGCCGCCAAATCCCTCGACTTCATGCCCCATCTACGACACACTTAGGTTATATGTCTATATTTCGTTTTTTTTGTTAAAGCCTATACCAGGTTCCGGAGACTTTCACATCCTTCATCGTAAACACGCGAACCATTCTGCTCAGCCGGCCGTTTTCCTCCTTCAGCACCGTCTCCACAACCCCGTCCACGCTATCCATGACCATGGCGGTGACGTTCTGTGGATACGCCAAGTTGTTGTAGGCAACCCACAAGCTCACACCAGCGGCCTTTGACTTGGCCACGAGAAGGTTAAGCAGCTTCAACCCTGCTTCAACACCGTGGCTCTCCATCACCGGCGTAATAGAGTCGAGGATGAACCACTTGCGGGCGGTGGCCAATCTGGACAATACGCGTGTGAAGGCTATGTTGATTTCATTAGGCTCCGATGCAACATAGTGTCGGGTGTTATCTGAAGACGGGATAGATGTTAATAGAACCAATTTCCCCTCCTGCTCTAACCGTTCAACATCGCATCCTAGGCCAGCCAGCCTGCTGCGCAGCTCCTCCACCGTGTCATGTAGCGAGAGCATCACAACACCATCTCCCGCAGAAAGACGATGAGCAGAAAGACGCGCCAACAAAGTCGACCTACCACTCCCACTCGGGCCGACAACCGCCACAACACTCGGATACATTAAACCAATTTCTCTGTCGATGCCCTCTACACCAGTCAAAACAGTTTCACTCTCACCCCTTTTCCTTAAACCAGATACTCGTGTAACACCATAAACCCCAGCAACCGTTGCAACAAGACTCATAATCGTCTCAACCGCAAAATATGCATCGTAAACCCCTTGGCTGAACAGCCCAGACAATACACCGCCCATAACATACAGAAACAAGACGCCGACCCCCGCATACATGAGCCCCGCCGCCCACAGAGGCACCGCGCTCCACATCCCCCAACCAAGCTCAAAACGCCCAACAACACCATAGACATATGAGCTAAGCATCCAGAACAAGAAACCCGCCACCAACAAATGATACGACAAAAGCACGTCAACCACAGTCCCCGACCTGAAAAACACCAAAGCAGCAACAAGAGGAATAGCAAAGAGAACCAACACGCTCACCGATGCAAGGCGAAAGTAAACCTTACCCACCAGAGAAAAAACATGAAGCACAAAAGCAAGGGTCACAGCCACAACAACCGAACCAACCAGGCTTGAGAGATAGATGAACACCTCAAAACCAACGCCCAAAAAATACACCACCACAGCCAACAAAAACAAAATAAACCACACGTAAACAAACCGAGCAGAGTAAACCAGCAGACCACCAACATTAAACAGCCTACGAATACCCTCTACAGCAACCAACAATCCAAGCAGCACGATGAGCCGCGAGAGAAAAGGAAAAAGAACGTCCACAACCTCAACCATACAATCCCATGATATATGTCTTCAAAAGGCATATCAGCCCAAATGCAGCAAAACATCCACACAAAACATATCCACACACCACGGCCAGCAAACATAATTACATGGCTAAACACATACACACTGTGCATAGAGCCGAGGCCGAAAAGCTGCTCAGCAGGTCCAGAAAGTTCGCCGACGCCGCGGAATTCCATTTCATGAGAGGCGACTACGACCTCAGCGTCTTCAACATCGAACAGGCGCTCCAGCTTTTCCTAAAAGCCATGCTTCTAAAAAATGGAGTAGACTTTCCAAAAACCCACAGCGTCGGAAAACTATTCATCATATTAGGCGAGTGTCTGGGCAAAGAACAGCAGTTCACAGAATTCTCGGAGAAACATGCACTGGAGTTCGCCAGCCTCGAGGACGCATACATATCCTCGCGATACTTTCCCCGCGAGTTCACCAGAAAAGAGGCTGAGAGCCTAGGCACCTTTTTCTCCGAGGTGAAGAAGTTTGTCCAACAACATACTGGTGAGGGAGGCGCGTAGGAGACGGGAGATATTCCAAAACCTCCAGCACTATCTCCAGAAGATCAAGGAGGCTGTGAAGCAGCTGGATAACGAGGCTCGGCTGTATCTTTTCGGCTCAGCGGCCCGCGGAGACCACATATACGCAAGCGACGTCGACATCCTCATCGTCACGAAACTCCACCCAGCCCACGTCATAGCATATCTGAGGGAACTGGGGTTTGACGAGCCTTTCGAGTTCCATGTGGCATGGGGCGAAAGAGCGGAAATGTATCTGAAATCGGCGGACAAAATCGTGGAGCTTTAGCCCCAGGTAATACGGCTTCTTTCTACCCTTTCACCCTAAGTATCGTGAGGAAACGGTTAAAAGCTCAGCCGAAACCTAGCCGCCGGTATGGCGGTAATCCTCGAAACAACCAACCTCGAAACCAAACGCAAGCTCGTAACCAAGACAAGAAGCATCTGCCCCGAATGCAACAGAATACTCGAAGCAGACGTCGTCGAAGAAGAAGGCAAGATAAAGATCTACAAGACATGTCCCAAGCACGGCGAGTTCGACGACCTCTACTTCGGCGACGCCGAGATGTACTACCGATTCGCAAGATGGCTCCACGACGGAAAAGGAACAGGAAACCCCAACGTCGAGATGCCACGCTGCGCATGCCCAGCCAACTGCGGACTCTGCAGCAGCCACCTAAGCCACACAGGCCTCTCCAACCTCGTCATCACCAACAGATGCGACCTCCACTGCTGGTACTGCTTCTTCTACGCAGAAAAAGCAGGATACATCTACGAGCCGACACTTGACCAGATACGTGAAATGGTCAAGCAGCTCAAAGCCGAGCGCCCCGTTCCAGGCAACTCAGTCCAGATAACGGGCGGAGAACCATGCCTAAGAGACGACCTGCCAGAAATAATCCGAATCCTCAAGGAAGAAGGCGTTGACCACATCCAGCTCAACACAAACGGCATACGTCTCGCCCACGACTTCGAGTTCTTCAAACGAGTCAAGGAAGCAGGCGTAAGCAACCTATACATGAGCTTCGACGGCGTCACACCCAGGACAAACCCGAAAAACCACTGGGAAGTGCCCAAGACACTGGAAAACGCACGCAAACTCGGAGTCGGTGTTGTCCTCGTCCCAACAGTCATCAAATCAGTCAACGACCACGAGCTCGGCGACATAATCCGCTTCGGCTTCCAAAACATCGACGTCGTAAGAGCCGTCAACTTCCAGCCCGTAAGCCTCACGGGCAGAATGCCCAAAAAAGAGCGTGAAAAATACAGAATCACAATCCCAGACTGCATACACCGGATAGAGGAGCAGACAAACGGCGAAATCCCCAGCGACGCATGGTTCCCCGTACCAGCCTGCACACCCCTCACAAACTTCATCGAAGCACTAACAAGAAGAGCACAATACGAGCTCAGCATACACTTCGCATGCGGCGCAGGAACCTACGTCTTCAAAGACCACGACAAACTCATCCCCATAACAAACTTCGTAGACGTCGAAGGCCTCATCAAATACCTCCAAGACAAAACAGAAGAAATAGAAGCAGGCAAAAACAGATTCTACATAGCACTCAAAGTCCTCGCCAACATCAACAAATACATCAACACAAACAAACAACCAACAGGACTAAACCTCAAACACATGCTATACAACATAATAATCAAACACGACTACCACAGCGTAGGCGACTGGCACCGCAGATCACTCTTCCTAGGAATGATGCACTTCCAAGATAAGTATAACCATGACGAGGAACGGCTCAGAAGATGCGACATACACTACCTGACACCCGACATGAGAATCATTCCATTCTGCGCCTTCAACGTTATCCCCGAATGGTACAGAGACAGAATCCAGGCACAATACGGCATCCCGATAGCCGAATGGGAGAAGAGGACAGGCCGAAAGCTCAAGGACGACTTCTACAAACGCCAGCTCCCCTCCAAACAACAGACAGTGCCCATGGCCTCGACGAAAACAGCAGGCTTCGGCGGACTGAAAGAGATTCCGGTCATCCAAGGCGGCTCAGGAAAAGAAGAAAACTGCGGCCCCAGCTGCGGCTGCAGCCACTAAACCCTCTTTTTCCATCAAATAAAAAGCCATCCATTTTATCTGAAGTGTGCATGGTATATCTTCTGTTGCCTTCCTAGTAACGGCCAAAAATAGCTAGAGGAATTTCTTAGTGTTATATCGATTCGAAATTATGATCACTCGCGCTCCTATAGAATTTCTGGCCAGAGCTCTTGAATTAAATTGTAAACTGATGATACCCCTTTGCATTTTACGTCGAATCCGAACAAATCAAGTAATGAGGCCATATCCTTAGCTATCTCTTCTGGAACGTATAATGTATCGAATTTCTTTAATTCAGTTGTTAATGTGTCGGACAGTATGTTGGGTACAGGATAAAATCCACGTAGTTGCACCGCTTCATCGTCCTCCTCTTCATCAATTTCTAATATTTCTTTTAAGTGTGCCGCTTCTTTAAAGGCTGAAGCAGATCTTACCGCGCCTTGAAGGTCGACCTCACCGTAAAAGCAACAACCCTCGTTGATGCCTTTCTGGACATATGAAGACAGCAATGCTATCACTACAGCTAGATCAAATCCGTGGTCATATTGTTTGTGAGGAGATGAGCGCATAAGACAATCTATGTTGTAGGTGAGATTAGATACGTCGATGTTAGGAATGTTACGGATTGTGTCGATTAATTGTTCTATCCTTTGCCGGGGAAGATAAGGTGCCCGAACTCCACCGTGTTCACCCCATTTAGGTATTTCTACTCTAGCCTGTATTTCGGCAAATGCTCCTGTTGCGAAGCTGATGCCATTGGCTTTACCTACTATGCCTTCTGCGTGTCGTGATGGGTATAGACCATTATTACCTATCTCTAGCACAAAAGGATCTAGCTTCGCTGGTCCAAAGCGGTTTTTTGGGACAAACAGAGGACGGAGTTTAAAGGCTCGTCGGAATTGAAGGACACAGTCAACATGATGTTCTAAGTCTTTTGGGCCAGCTATATCCCCTTTTTTAGTGACGTGAGACGTCAGAAAAGTGGTTATTTTCCGGTTCTTTAAAGCTGTTGTGAATTTGTTTACTCTTGTATACATTTTTCTCGCGGCAGGCGACACCCCTCCTGCCTGAACCGAATCTATAACCACCAATTTAATGCCAGAATACTCAGCAACACGTTTCTCACCTAGTATTATCCTAGACCATATTTCAAGTTCTCTTAAGTCGGGCAGAGGTTCTATGAGGAGATTTTCGCTCAGTGGCTCACTTATTCCCTCATTATACAATCTTTGAATAATAGACTTTAGATCTGATGGTGATTGTTCCGAAGTTAGATACAAAACTTTTCTTCCCTGTTCTGCGATATCACAGGCTAATTGTAATGCTAGCGTTGTTTTGCCTATTCCAGGTTCCCCCGCTAGCAGATATATGCCGCCCTCAACTATCTCAACGATTTTTTTGAAACCACCTGAGTTGATGAAGGTCTATCTGCCTAAGGTTAGACTCTCCAATATCACTGAGTCTAGGCATTCACATATACATTTGTCTCAAACCTATATATTCTTTACTAATTAAATGTGCGTTTGGTGACGAGGCCTGAGTTGTTAGATAGTTAAGCGCTCTGTCGGGCCTTATGGCCTTTCGCCTGAGAACATTCCTTGATAATTCTCTCCAACTAGGCCGGAATTCCTACTCAGAAAATTCTCTGCGTAGGAAGTGGTTCTTGACAGCTAGGTAGAACTTGTGACCGCTGAAGAGCGCCGTGAACCTGAGTATGCTGTCATTCAGCACTCTCTTTCTAAGGACTCGCTCTATATTATTCCCATATGAAAAGCCCTCGTTATGCAAGGTGTCCACAATCTTTCCCAGCTTGAAATAATTCTTCAACAAATCTTGTCCAGACCTTTTCAGACTTTGCATAAATGATCTTTGAGATGAGCTGCTAATACGGAACCGCAACCAATCCATTCTCATTCATAAGACTTGTGTCTCACCTACTTACCAGAGGTCTGTTTATCATTTAGAGTGTAGGTTAGCTGGGTAGGGGCGGTTTGGGCCTTTAGAGGTCTTCTATCCACCATGTTTGCCGTGTTCATTTCATGTTGGACTTTTTCGAAGAAAATCTTTGCACGACATCGGCCAGTCTCGACGGATTTTTCGTAAAGTTCGTCTAGGTAATCCTTTATTTTTTGCGCTTCCACCCATCTAATTGGTCTACCGTTCGCCTGCTCAAGAAGTCTCAAAGCCCATATTCTGTAGACCTCTTTCATCGGATGAGGTAATGGACCAAGCCATCGTAAGACCTTCTGAACTTCCTCTCTTCGTCCTACTAGAAGTCGATAGGCTCTCTTTGTTGTTACATAGCGCCTACCGTATCTGTCCCTTGCTACATTACCCATGTCGCTGTAGAGAGTTTTTGATGGGACGTATCCGTACCTACGAAGAACGTCTTCGACCTCGCTAACGAGTATTTCGTTGGTGTTTGTAAGGATCACGACATCGAATTCTGTGGTTGGTTTATCGGTCTTCTCCTTGTTTCGTGCACTCCAGGTGATGTATCCTTCGCACGCCAGCATCATGGCTAGGTATGCCCGTAGTTCTTCGTCTGTTTTGATGAAGTCCGGTATCCTCATAGAGTTTTTGGCCTCTACGAGGAATTGCCAGTCTTTGAGGTCGAATCTCATTATTAGCTGCCATTCGTAGTAGTCCTCGGTGTATTTTCGTGCTCCTAGGGATATTGTTCCATGGCCTTCGAAGAGTTTGGCAACTGTTTTTGCGAAGCCTTCGTATGGTGTGTTCAGTATCATTTCGACCATTGTCCTGCCCTTCACCCGTACTGCAGCGTCTCCTTGCGCCAATGCAGCAGCCATAGCCATCTGTATCGTGTCCCTCGCCGGCTTCCTAGGTCCTCTGAGCGTTGCCCTGCGCACGGCCTCGGCCTGGTTTCGAAGCTTTACCCCTGCCTCTACCAGCCTGTTCCTCAGCGTCTCCTCGTCTATCTGATGCTCCGGCCCAAGCAGCCTGTTTATTGCTTCAGATACTTCTCTGTAGTTGTAGCAAGCCTCGTAGAGTATGACGGCTGCCCCCAGGTATGGCGGCGGATAGATGGCTCGTTTTCTACCAGTCTTCTTCGGCGGCGGTAGCCTTGCTCTTAGCTCGGCGTCTCTTTCCTCGACTTGTTGAAGGTCTTTCTCCAGCATCTCCATTAGCTTCGCAAACGCGTCTTTCCCACCGTCTTCGCCACCCACCAAACCTTTCTCCATTTTTCTCCCATCACCTCCGGGGACCTCGTGGCCCCCCATTGAACTGAGGGGGGCTCCGCTTTGCGGCGGAATGTCTCCGGAGAGTGGGGCGGAGAGGTTTGGCGGGGCCCGGACAGCCTATACATGTCCGTGGCCATGCACAGGCTCCCCGGGGTCATCTGTGTGGCCCAGGCGGATGCTACAGGCAGCCACGGCTGCACGGGGCCACCTTGCCCAGCCAGCTCCCCACCGTACACCCGCCCATCGCTGCGGCGGGTCCCTGTTGAAAGGGAAAGATGGTGGGTGGTTTTCAAGCTGGCTGGACTGGTTCTCCTCAAGCATTGTACGGAGGCCTTTTCCTCGTTTGCCCCCGCCCCTATCCACTCTTCATAGTCTTCAAGCCTTTCCTCACATCTCTCATCCACCTCTCTATTGATCTTCAAGACAGCTCAGTCCCTGAAGTCTCTCCCTGAGTGCAATGGCAGCTTCGACAGCAGCCATCTTAATTTTCTTACCCCTTTCAGTCAAGAATAGTCGGCCATCTCTCTCCTCTATTAGACGCAGCCCTATTAGACGCTTCATCGCCCTTCTCGTCAGCTTAATTTTCTTGCCTTTATCCCCTATACCATACAATGTTTTCACATCACTCCACCTGATGAATTCGAGATGATCCTTTAGGCGCGGGTTGTTCCGTAGAATTTTTATGAGCTGCTTAGCTAATCGCAGGTCGTACACTCCCGAGTTTATTAGGTTCTTGACCGTGAGTTCTTGAGGAATTCTTTTCTCTTTGACTGGCTTAGCAGCCTGCTGAGCCCGAGTTAAATCTTCTCTCGAAGCTCTGCGACCCGTCTGTTCCTTCTGTTTAGCCGGTGACTGGTTGAGATGTTTAGAGGTGCCTTCAACCGAGTTTGTGGAGGGCAACATAACATAACCCGGCGCGGTACTCTGAATACGAGGTTGGATTACTACATTCTCTGCCAAAGTCCCTGCAGCGATGGCGTGTCTATGAACTTGTTGAGCCATCGAAACATCCAGAGGAAGTTCCTCTTTTTCGTCTCCTTCAATATATTGTTGCGGCTGCTCGTCTGCCATCTTCTGCAGCAAAACAACCAACCCTCCGAGCGGTGACAGGATAAGCGTGATAAACGTAGCCGCCTGCAGCGGTGACTGCAGAGCTCTTATAGCAGGATCAGCAGGAGAGCTTAACGCGAAGAATGCTAGGGGCGAGGCTGCAGCCAGCAGAAAGGCTAATCCTCTGCATCGTCTATGTCTTCCGGCGAAATGTGCCATAAACGTGTATGCTGCCAAAGTCACGTAACCAGCCATGAACACTGAGGCAACGAGGCTAATCATGCCCCGACGCAAGGAATAAAAAGAGGGAGAGCAAAAAACTATACGTCGGAAAAATCGTCCCAAAAAGCAGAGGAAAGCCAAAGTTGAGTCCAAAAAAATCCCAGACCCAAAATAGATAGGTGTAAAAAGAGAGGCAGACCCTCGAAGTTTGACGAGTTTCTATGGACGCTGCACCGTTCTGGAAATTTGATGGTCATAAAGAAGATTTATGGGTCCTCGGATGAGAGTCCAGCTAAAAGCACGATTTATAACTATCTCAAGATGTTAGAAAAGGGACTTCCGGCGAAACGGTTCAGAATTCTCTGTAAAATTCCGCTCATAAAAAACATCCGGCTTAGGCCACTCTTCTTGAAAAAAGCCGGAGATAGCATTCTAGTATATGCGCCCGACAATTTTCTTGGAAAGGAATCTGCCGGAATCCTGCTGTGGATAGCAATAATAATGTTATACGCCTTCACAGGCTATCTATCCTCCGATCCCCAGCTGATTACATATGCCCTGTTGTTCTACTTCGTGCTATCTGCAGGTGTCGCTATTAGAATTCTGGCGAGTTATCTCTATTTACGCTCCAACGGAATTTACCGAAAGTGGGAGATAAAAGTAGCTGTGGATGGTAAAACCTCCGTAGAGGGGAGTTTCAACGGAAACATAACCCTAAAAGAAATAATGGAATGGGCGTTGGCGAAGATTTACTCATCCAGCGTATACAGGAAACCCGAGAACTATTTAATTTATTTTGGTAATAAACAGCTGAGCCCACAATTGCGGCTTTATCAGACAAACTTGCCGACACATTTAACATTTACCTTAACGAGAATTAAACGAACACAAAGTTGAGAACATAATACGCTACTTAGAAAAATGCACACCAGAAGAGATATGGTTCTGGACCAGCAAATACCTAGGCCTAGTCATCAAACAAACAGAACCCAAAAAAGTAGTTGCAGCACTCGCAACGTTAGCGAAATAAACGACCACGTAATAGCCCACCGAAAACCATCCCCATTACAGAGGTCTACGAATCCTTTGTTTAATTTTACGAAGCCCGATGTATGTAGTAATGTCGAGAGCAAAACAACTTTAGCTAACACTCCTCCTGCCAACAGCAGTCATTAACAAAAATATGATGCCGGTAACTAGTGTTGGAATAACTAATTTACATTTGAACATATGGTCAAAATAATCAAGTCATAAATACCCGAACCTATCGCAAAGAAGTTCAGGAAAAAGGCGATGGAGCAATATGGGTCATGTACACATTCTCAGCAATAATCATGTACTTTGCCAGAGTAGGTGATCCTATATATCAACCTGGGTCCTTATGATAGGGAAAGCACTAACGATACAATCGCTACACTATGGACATGGACGCCTTTGAATCCCAATGGCGTTAACCACGTTGATACCGCCGCTCGTTTTAAGAAAATTTTTAAATATTCATGTTATCATGTATGTGTGTTTGAAGACTATTACGATTCGTGATGATATATATCTGGAGCTTGTTAAGCGTAAGCGGGATGGCGAGAGTTTTAGTGACGTGATTGGGAGGCTTTTGAAGCGATCTAGAGTGAATATAGGCGAGTTTTTCGGATGTATGAAGGATAGTCCTCTACTAGAGGAGCTCGAGTCGTCAACTAGGCGTTTGAGAGAGATGGCTAGGTTTAGGACATGATACTGTTAGATACGTCATTTCTGATAGATTACTTTAGAGGAGTAGAGGCCACGAGAGATATTGTGGAGGGCCAGGAAGTGACTACGACAGTAATTACATACCATGAGATATCAACCGGGTTGAAGAATGCTAGAGCGAAGCGTGAAGAGTTATTCTTTAGGAGATTCTTTGCATCCACTCCAATACTTACGGGCGGCGGAGGAGTCAAGTGAGATAGCCGCACGATTGTTGGCAAGTGGCAAAGAGGTAAACGCGTTAGACATACTAATAGCTGGAATAGCGGTAGCCAACGGAATAGAAAAGATAGCGACACGAGATAAAGACTTCCTAGAAAAAAAGTAACAGACATAGAAATAATAACATACCAGAAATAAAATTGACCCCTGTAACGCCTTGTGGCCTAATTCCCTTGGCTTCACAGTCTCTTCTCCTGCTAGTCTTCCTGTGTCCTGGGTTTATGCTGGATCCGGGAGCAGTTGTATATGAATGCTTTTGAGATTTGTGTTAGTCATTACCGTGATGTGCTAGTGCAGAGGTGTTTTGTGCCAGCTTTTAACGGCGCTCCTTAACTTCTTTTCTAAGCTTTTGGCGGCCGTCTCTAACGTCTCCTCAGTGTTTCTGTAAAGCTCGCCGAGAGTTGTGTCGCTAGAGAGTTGTTCCCTTATGATTACTATCTGGAATGAATCTTCGTACATCCTCCATCCCCTTTCCTTGCACACCCTCCTGACAACACTCCTTAAAATCCTGTTTCTATACTCATTAGAACCCTTTTCTATATAGAAATATGCAGTGATACCGTCCCCGCTTATTACTTCGAGGTAAGAAACCAAGCCCTCCCCCCTGAACACCGGGTAGGCATCTCTAACAGCATCATGTAGCCTTCTAGCAATATTCCATGATAGCGGCCTAGGCTTACCACTCATGCATACTCCACCCCCACGTCTCAAGCTATTATCTTTACCTTTAGTGATGCTGTAGTAGGGTCTGTTAAGCTGTTTTTATTTTTTCTTTATGGCGAGCGGGCACTGATGCGATGTGTGGCTAGGCTTAATTCTAAAGTCCGTTCAGGGCATGGTATGAGCGGTTTTGTCTGTGGTTTGGATATCCATAAGTGGTTTTGTGAAGCTACTGTTGTTGACTGGTTCGGTAATGTAGTGGAGTCTAGGAGGATGTCTAGGGATGAGCTCTATTCCTTCCTATCTAGCATGTATGTCTCTCTAGTTGCTGTGGAGTCTTCTAGCTATGGCTATCCTATGTATGGGAGGCTTAGGGGTATGGGTTTGGAGGTGATAGCTGCCCATCCTAGGAAGGCTAGGTTGATTGCTGAGAATAGGCTTAAGGGCGATAGGAAGGATTCTAGGTGTCTGGCAGAGCTGGCTAGGCTTGGGGCCTTGCCTAGCTCATACATACCTGAGGGAGAGATAGCTAGGATGAGGTAGCTGGTTAGGAGAGGGGTCTTAGACCCTTGATTTATCTTTGAAAATCAAGTCTAATACGTGGTTTAGGTGTGGGACGGGAGATGTCTAAGCTGTCGTCTATGTGGGTTCTCACGCTCCGTCTCTCAGTGGCTGGTTTCTGGCTGTTCTTCGCTAGCCAGAGATGGCTCAACAGGGGATGGGTTGAAGAGCTTTTTGTAGAGGCGGCGTCAGGAAACTACATCCCATTCTACGGCAACCTGCTTAGAGAACTGTCTGCCTCGTGGGAGGTTTTGACGTTAACCATCACAGCTCTAGAGACCGCTGTGGGGGTTATGTTTTTGGTGGGGATTCATCCTAGGATTGCGGCAGTTATAGGTACATTCATAGCGGCGAACCTCTGGCTCACCTTCTCCTTCTGCGACTGTCTGTGGAACAGACAGGACCCTGCCCAAGTCTTCTGGTTTTACTACTCAGCATTACTACTCAACCTAGCTATACTAAGGGAGAAAAACCAGCCCTCAATAATCCGGCATAGAAGAAAGTAGTAGCCCACCTTCAGACTACCTCTCTTCAACGCTTTCGACGCCTTGCCAAGACATGCCTTCGTAGTCTTTCCTCAGACCCCTCACCTCTTTCCAAAGCTTGTTTTTGTTCTTCCTACTACTTTTCATCCCATATACATTGTTTTGAGGACTGCTAGGATCGGCCAATACGGGTGAACTAGGCGTAGGGGCCGTAGCCAAAATAATCTGGTCTACAGTATTATCTCTGCTGTTTCGCTTTGAACTCATCGTATATCTTATCCGTCTTAGCAGCCATGATGAAATCATTGCGGTGCAAACCCTTAATCTTATGCGTCCACCATGCCACTTTTACCCTTCCCCACTCTGTCATGATTACAGGATGGTGTCCCTCCTCCTCCACTATCTCTCCAACCTTATTCGTGAATGCTAAAGCTTCAACGAAATTGCTGAACCTGAAGCTCCGTTCTAATCTTTTGATACCGTCCTTCTCCACAACTTGCCAGTCCGGAACCTGAGAATGAAGTGCTGAGATCTCCTCATCAGTTAAGGTGGGTTCGTCGCCTCTACATGCTACGCATTTCATCTGGGCAAGCTTGGACATGTAACAACCACCTCCATCCTAAGATCCTACTCAGAATAGTTAAGGATTTCGGACCTATTGCCTTGTGGCTTAATTCATAGGCTTTTCTGTGTTCTTGGGGGCACCGTCAACCAGGTATTACGCCTCTTCCTTCCCATGGATTGAGTTTTAGGTTGTGTATGAGTGCTATCGCCGTTGCTATCTCCTCTATGCTCTTCACCGTCTTCGCGTTCACGTTGTTGTAGAACCTCTTAGTCCTATTCTTCAACTCCCTGAACCATCTCTCTATCCTATTCCTGTTACCGAAGGTCTCGTGTACGTATTCCAATCCAAGTCTCTTTAAAGCTCATGGATACTTTGTTGAACGTATGTTCAACGATATACCACCGTCCTCTATCAACGATTATCAATGGCTTGCCCTCGCATGCCTTTAGTACCCTCCTCATGAAAGCTAGTGCGTTAGGGATGGACCTGCCCCTAGAGGCATATACAGCTAATATCTCCTTAGACTCTACATCTATAGCCGACCATACGTAAGACCTATGGCCATTAACCTTAACCACCGTCTCGTCCACAGCTACTATCCTCCTGGACTTCCTGGATGGGTTGAAGGGGGATGATACTCTATGAACCCAATCCCTAACACTCTCCCTAGAAGCATAGACCAGTAGATACCTATCAGACACAAACCAGCATGATAGAGAACAACAGCATAAGCCTTCTCAAGAGGAGAATAATTATGAAACCTGAAGAGACTAGACACCCTCTCCACAAGGTAATCCAAGACATGCATAAAAGAAAAAGGAAAAACAAGGCCAAAGACCTTATCAAGAAAAGCTTAAGTAAAAGTTGACGACGTTTTTCGTTATGGCGTCATGCATACAAAGAGCCATCTCAAAACTTGTCTTGCGAGAAAACTTAAACGATGAAATAATTAACTGTTTACTCGGCGAGATAAAAGATGGCAAGGCAACTGATGCACAGATAGGCGGGTTCTTAGTAGCTCTAACATCTAAAGGCCCTACACCTGATGAGATTGCTTCGATAGCCTTAACGATGAGGAAGCTTGCAATCCCTGTCAGGCCTGGCCAACCAAAAGTCATAGACACTTGCGGTACTGGTGGCGGATTGCATACGTATAACGTAAGCACAGCTAGTTCGCTCCTTTCATCATCTGTGGTGCCCGTATGTAAGCATGGTAGCCGCTCGATTTCTGGAAAGTCCGGTAGCGCCGATGTGCAAGAGGCTTTAGGCATCAACATACACATGACTGGGAGAGGGGTTGAGGAGATGATTAAACGAGTCAACTATGGCTTCATGTATGCACCGTACTACCATCCTATAATGGGTAGGGTAGTCAAACCAGAGTTTGAACTTGGAATAAAAACAATATTCTATACAATAATCGGGCCTTTGATAAGCCCTGCGGACATCAAAAGACATTTGCTTGGAGTGTTCAAGAAGGAATACGTGCAGCCTGTAGCCGAGATACTAGCAAAAATAGGATACGAACATGCATTAGTGGTTCATGGACTGGACGGGTTTGACGAAATATCAATAACAGGCGAAACTCTAGTGGCTGAGGTAGTTAATGGAAAGGTAAAGGATACATACAAGATAACACCTTCAGAATTGGGACTACCTACATCACCATTAGACAGGATAATCGAGAACAACCCTCCTGACGTAAATGCACAGATAATTAAGCGTCTCTTCAACGGTGAGGAAAAGGGGCCTAGGCTTGACCTTCTACTGGCTAACTCTGCTGGTCACCTTTACGTTGGAGACGTCGTGAGGAGTCTTAAAGATGGCGTGGAGCTGGCAAAGCAGATAATAGAAGAGGGAAAGGCCAGGGAGCATTTAGACGAGGTAGTAGTGTCCTCCGAAGAGATAGCGGCTCAGTATCCAGTGGAGCAACGCCTTTAAATCCTGAAACCAGCAATCAAGCATGACAAAACGATTCCTAAATTCACTAAAGGCTGCCAAGGGAAATAGGATAATTGCGGAAGTTAAGACATATTCTCCATCTTATGGTGACCTACTAAGGGGTAGAAACCCTATCGAAATAGCCTTGGCTTATGAGAGAGCTGGAGCAGCCGCATTATCGTACATTACCGAGAGAGAAAACTATAGGGGCAACATGCTGATATTACGCGAGTTATGTAGGTCTATCAGATTACCTGTGTTAAGAAAAGACTTTATCCACAGTAAATTTGATGTGGAGAAGACAGCTGAAGCAGATGCTTCAGCCATACTATTAATAACTCAGTTTCTCAAATCGAAAACATTGGAGCTTGCCGATGTGGCGTTGGAGCATGACATAGAGCCTGTGGTTGAAGTACATTCAGAGAGAGACCTGACATATATAGGGGGATATAGGGGAATAATAGGAATAAATAACAAAGACATCTCCAAGCTGGAGACAGATGAAGGAGGTGTAAAGCTTACTGCTAGGCTGGCACCACGAATTAGGGAGCTGCATGGAAGAGATATATTCATAATTAGTGAGAGTGGAATAAGCAATCTAAACGACTTAAGTATTGCCCTAAAACACGCAGACGCTGCGCTGATAGGTACAGCATTCATGCTGTCTGACAACCCTGAAGAACTGGTCAGATTGTTTGTTCAAGCTAAATTTGGTGACTAGCTTGCTGGTTAAAGTCTGCTGTAACACAGACGTTGAGGAAATCAAAGCATCGCAAATAGCTGATCTTATAGGAGTTGTCACTATGTCGTCGCATAAGAAAGCTGTAAGCCTTAAACGTGTTCGAGAACTTATGAAACACTCTGAAAAACCTGTTGTATTGGTTTCTGATTCGATGAAACTCCAAGACTGGATCGAGATAATATTGCTGGAACCCCCCGCTATACAAATACATGGCGATATACCACTACCGGACTTCAAAAAGATACAGTCTATTTACGGTGGCTTAGTAATAAAATCCATTACCGTACCTACCATAAGTAGCGATCCATTGCGCGACGCAGAGAAAATTTTACATAAAATAAAGCTTTATGAAGCTGATTATTACCTGCTAGATAGCGGTAAAGCTAGCGGAAAGCTACACGATATAAGAATAAGCAGGATAGTGGCTTCAAGACACCCTGTTATGCTAGCTGGGGGGCTGACACCTGAGAATGTAGTAGAAGTAATTCGTTTCGTGAGACCTATAGGTGTTGATGCTTCAAGCGGTTTAGAGATAAACGGAAGGAAATCACAGGAGAAAATAAAGAGATTTGTAGAAGCTGTCAAAAGCTCCTCCTCGTATTAACTATCACGTCCCTAGAGATAGTTTCCGGAGAAACATCTCTACTCTCCTCTGATCCCCGTCGCCTGATAGTATCTTGTGAAGAAGTTTGGGAACAGGTTTAGGTTCTTTATTCCCTTTAAATACGCCCCCTTATCCGGCCACTATCCAAGTGGAAAGGGACAAGGTTTGAAGTCTTTTGTAATGTTGATTTAGTGGTTAGGTATGGGATAGGCCTCTCATCGAGCATGTACTCTCACAATTTCCGAGCCCTGTGAGGTAGATATGAGCTAGTCAAGACAAGAATTATCCATTATCGCTGGTCTCCTTAAAAAGCCGAGAGAAGGGAGAAGAGCTCTTCGGTAATGGTTTTATTTTCATAGCTGTATTTATTATCGAGGCTAATGTCCGGATCGGCAGGATTGGTTGATAGCTGGTATAATATATTGCCTGATTTGCCTAGACCTGTTCCTCCTCCTATCGATCCATTTGAGGATGAATGGTCGCATGTGGAGTTGCTGAACAGAATCTTCCCCAGCGTTCTGCTTGACCAAGAATTTACAGCTGAGAGATACATAGAGGTACCTGATGAGGTTAAGAGGATCTACGCATCCATAGGCAGACCTACTCCGCTTAGGCAGGCTGTTAATCTTGAGAAAATGCTCTCCACCCCCGCTAGGATTTACTTTAAACGGGAAGACCTAAGCCCGACCGGGAGCCATAAGACTAATACCGCCGTAGCTCAGGCCTATTATGCTAAGTCTGAGGGGGTTAGAGAGCTGGTTACCGAGACTGGAGCAGGCCAGTGGGGTTCTTCACTTGCCTTAGCCTGTAGCTTGTATGGTATAAAGTGCAAGGTCTTCATGACGAGAAGCAGCTATGAACATAAGCCGTATAGGCGGGTTTTGATGCAGATGCTCGGGGCTGAAGTAATTCCAAGCCCAAGCAGCGTAACCGAGACCGGGAGGAGAGTCTTATCCAGCAACCCTAACCACGTAGGCTCTCTCGGAGTAGCCATATCAGAGGCTCTCGAGGTTGTTTTGAAGAGCCCAGAATCAAGATACGCGATAGGCAGTGTCATGAACTTCGTCATGATACACCAATCAGTCATAGGGCTTGAAGCCATATGGCAACTAGAGGAGATAGGGGTTACGCCAGATATTGTCATCGGATGTGTGGGAGGAGGTAGCAATTTCTGCGGCCTGACATTCCCAATGATAGGCCTTAAGAGTAGGGGCGAGGGTTATAGAGAGACACGCTTCATAGCTGTTGAATCTCTGGCAGCTCCCAAACTGACCAGAGGAGAATACAGATACGACTACCCAGACACCGCATGCATACTTCCACTAATGAAAATGTATTCAATAGGCAAGGATTACGTGCCCCCACCTATCCATGCAGCTGGCCTTAGATACCACGCAGCAGCACCCACGCTTTCCCTCCTGGTCAAGGAAGGGCTAGTTGAGCCGCGTGCGTATGGGCAGGACGAGGTCCTTGAAGCGGCTATGATGTTTGCTAAGGCTGAGGGAATAGTCGTGGCTCCCGAAACAGCTCACGCGGTAAAATGCGTGATTGACGAAGCTATTAAATGTAGGGAGACGGGTGAGAAACTAAACATACTTTTTTGTCTAAGTGGCCATGGGTTATTGGACTTATCATCCTACGAGGGGATTACTGCTTAAGGGCCTTTAGGATTGGGTTTAACAAGTTGGTTAGATTACCCCGCCAGTTATCGTTATCAATAATGCTTGCTACCGCGCTTCCTATAACTACACCACTTATCCCTCCATCAACGTACTGCCTAACCTGTTCTGCCGTCCTTACTGCAAACCCGCCTATTATTGGGACATCATTCAACAACCCCTTGATTATTGCTATGTTTCTTCTTACAGCTATAGGGAGAGCGACCCCTGTAGAAGCCATGAGACCCATATAGATGAATGAAGGCTCTCTATCCACTAACCCCGCTATCATCCTGTGTGGAAAAGAGCTGCTTACAAAATACACCTTCTCAAACTGATACTGGTCGGATAGCTTATCATAGCTGCTCAGCTTCTCTGGATACTCAATGAGAAGGTCTGGGAACAAAACAGCCCGCACACCCGTTTCTGACAATTCTCTAAAGAATTTCTCAACCCCTATCTTTTGTGCTAGCTCAAAGTAGGTGAGCAGAAACTGGTTCTCAATCTTTATCTCTTTAAGAAGCCCTAACGCTTCTCCGTAGCCAAACCCATTAGAAAGCACAGTTTTATGCGTTCTTCTTATTACTGGGCCATCATACTTGGGTGCCTCATACGGTATCCCGAACTCAAGCAAATCAACCCCCATCCGCATCAACTCATCAACTATTTCAAGCATCTCGTCCCGTGACGGATAACCAAGGGTTAGATATATCGTTAGAGACTTATTTGCAGCTATCTCGGATAGCCTAGCCAAATCCCACTCCACCTCTACACGCTGCTGTATTCAATTTGGCGTTATATACCTTCACTCAAATACATCCGTTACGGACCCTGAGGCATTAGGTTTCTCTTCGCCTCGGAGAAAACTGCCCCAATCACCTTAAGGATGATAGTTCAGATGTGATATTGACTTTGTATAATACCGGTCGACGGGAGTTAGGAAGTAGACCATAGGCTTTACCATTTGTAGGTATACACCATTAAAACCCGGCAAACATCCAGACAAAACCAGACTCGACACCAAAAGAGCCTAAAATGATAAAGCCATAAAGCACTTATTGCCTTGTGGCTTATTTCACAGGCTTTTCCCGGCTCCTGAGCCTATCCTCCGGCTTTGTGTTGGTGCTTCTCGGGTTCTGATGGTGGTTGCTTATAAAGAGTAAGGCCTATGGCCTTCTTTTTCCTCGTATTTTGTATGGGCTATTGGAGGGGTGTTGATGGGAGGCTTATAAGGAGGGGTTCGATTATGTTTGTGAGAGGTTACTCTGATGAGCTTCAAGAGAAACAGATTTCCGAAAAACACAATACAACCAGGATGAAATTGGGGCTCGGTTACGATGATTCCTAAAAACATTAAAAGAGAACACGTTATCAAGGCGATAGAAGAGATTGAGAAAGCTGGAATTCGTGAAGGCAGGACTTCAAAGAAGTTTCTTTTAGAGCATAATGGTAAGTATTATCCTCCAAAATATATCATTTCATTAGCCAATAAGTATGCTAACGGTATAGAGTTAGATTCCTCGGAGTTTAGTGGAGGTAATGAAACGAATAGCTTTCTTAGTGCTCTAGGGTTTAAGATAGTTAAGAAACAGTTTATGTGGGAATTTACTAGTAAGCCGCTCAAAGAGAAGAGAAAACAGATACATCTAAAGGCTAAACACGATGAAAGATGTCCAAAATGTAAAGAAGCCGTCGGAAAGCTTCTGGGGAAAATCTATGGAAAAGTCGAACAAGACTTCAAATTTAAGGTAGGCACGCATCCCGAAGAGTTTAAAAACACACCCTACTTTGAAAAGCTGGTTGAGATCTACGAGGCGCTCCAGAACCATAGGGGTTTTAAAGAGTTTGTTAAAGCCAAAACTCTTCCACCCTGTGATTTCTTCGTTCCAAATCCCGGTTTTATTGTAGAATTCGATGAATCGCAACATTTCACGCCATTAAGAGAAATGACGCTTGACCTTTACCCAGAACTTGAGTTAGGATTTGATAAAAGGAGGTGGTTAACGTTGTGTGAACAAATTAAGGCTAGGGATAATAACCCACCTTACAGAGATGAGCAACGCGCTTGGTACGATACGTTGAGGGATTTTCTACCAGCAATAAAAGATCTAAAACCGACCGTTAGGCTATTTGCAAAGGATTTTGTGTGGTGTAATTTGAATCCAGACAATCCGGCAGACATTGAAAGATTCGAGGGTATTTTGAGAGGAGAATCCAAAAGTTGGAAAATCGAAGTAAAGGAGGACCCTAACTCATTCTTGGCTAGGATCATCATTGATGGTAAATGGAGTGGAATCTCAAAAGATGCTAAAAGACTTCTTGAGAATGTGTATGAGAAGTTTCAGAAAGGCAAGAGGGTTAAATTCTTGATTACTTGTGGGGGTTTTATCCAATTCGACTGGCCAAAGTCAGTTTCTCCTCAGGGCATTGGAGACAATAAAAATCCAAATAGAAAAGCTTTGAACATGCTAGTTGAAGAAGCAAAGAAATGTGCAAAAAACGTTTTAAGCAATGAATTAAAGGAAAAATTAAGAGAAGTTACGGACTATATTACTTTGGGGGCAGACTCATATCTAAATAAAGATAACCTTACAAAACCTCACATAGAATTAGTGCTTCTCGTTGATTTAAAAACAGGTGAAATCTCTCACTGGACGGGGAAATCATATCCAACATCAATGCAACAAGAGGGGCTAGTTAGAATAAGTGAAGAACTATTAGAAACCCATTTTGTTAAATTACCGGAAGTAGGGAGGGTCATGTTATTAGGTTGCCATGACTTAAAAATGTTTGACCCTAGGCACTACAAAAGATTAAACTTAAGTAAGTGGCGTAAAAATACAATCAAACAAATGCATAAAATCGCTAAAAGCGAAGAGCCAATCTTAGTACTCCACCACCCCCACACCACGGTAAAAATAAGAACATGGGGCAATGCTTGGAATTATTTGAGGAAAATACTGCCATCAGTAAATAGATTCTTAGGTGCCGGAGTATGAACATGATCGAAATCGGAAAGAATACGACAATTTGGATGAGGTGCTCGAAAAGACAAAGTGTGGAAATACCATAGATTTTATCGTTAGAGAATATTAAAGGTGTGACATTTCATTTTAGCTCAGAATTATTCAAGAAAAATTATGAAAGATGTTATCTCCGTTAAGGCTTCCACTGGATAAGGCTAGGCTTGTCGAACGGATTGGCTAAGAGGAGAATAGCAGCTCATTACGATATCGAGGACTTGAAAAATGGAGGCAAAGCGGTGTCCGACTCTACACCTTTCCTTTGGGTGTGCTGGCGGTGTTTGGGGTCTCTTCAAGTTACGTTGGGCTTGTGGTTGGGCCTAGGGCTGGTGGTATGTTCCATTAGTAAGACCCAACACTAGGAGGGATAGGGGATACTATAGGAGGAAGTCTAGGAAGGTATTCGGAGTACTAGCCGATAACTATAGGTATAGGCCTAGGGGAGAATCTACCTTCGGCTCAATAATAAATGAGTTC
Source organism: Candidatus Caldarchaeum subterraneum (assembly GCA_000270325.1). Lineage (GTDB taxonomy): Archaea > Thermoproteota > Nitrososphaeria_A > Caldarchaeales > Caldarchaeaceae > Caldarchaeum > Caldarchaeum subterraneum_A. Next base: position 892,988 of record BA000048.1, read on the forward strand.
GGAGACAGGATAAAGACAAGGAGATACGATACAACAGCAACCAGAATAATGGCTAGGCTCATAGCACACCTAGCAAAAATACTAATAAGGATAAAGAAGGCAATAACGGAATTTTTAGACACGCTCCTCGGAATTCGTTGGCCGCGGATCCTGAGGCGTAAAGCTAGTCTTCCCAATTGGTTCTCCACCCCTATTATCCCTAGCGGTCTTAAGATGAGCGTTAAGGTTTATTAAGTTCTTTGGTACTTTTGTTCTTGTGGAAGATAAGGAGATTTTGAAGATAGAGATTTCCAAGCCTATTGCGGAGAAGTTTAGGCGCTGGGTTGCCGAGAGGTACGGGATGAGGCGAGGGGCTCTCTCTAAGGCTGTTGAGGACTTGATTGCTAAGGCTGTTAACGAACCTGAACTTGGAGTTGGGGGAGTGGAAGATATAATTGGCATTGGACTGCTCTCGGATTATAGTTGGCGTGGAGAAGACCTATATGAGGCTTTGAGGGCCAGGCATGTATCTGATAGACGCTAACGTAATCCTAGAGGTTCTGTACAAGCGTGAAAAATGGCAAAAGGCAGCTAGTTTTCTCGAAAGAGTAAAGAAGGGCGAGACAACGGCATATATTCTACACTTCACCTTACACGGTATATCAGTCATACTCGGAAAGCCTGAGCTGGTCTCAAAGCTTATTATAGAGATATCATCATGGCGTGGGCTTGGGGTTATCGCAACAAGTTTAGACGAGGAACTAGCGGCAGCGGAAAAAGCAATCCACATCGGTCTTGACTTTGACGACGGACTCCAGTACTACGTTGCAAAGAAGAGAGGGCTGACGATAATGAGCTACGATAGCGATTTTGACAATACGGACATAAAAAGAATAGAGCCGTGAAATGCCTTGTGGCTTATTTCATAGGGTTTTCTATGTTCTTGAGTCTTTTCTCTGGCTTTGTCTTGGTGTTTCTCCGGGTTTTGATGGTGGTTCTTTATAAAGAGTAAGCCCTATGGCCTGCCGTTTACCTCCCTTCCCAACGACTTCCTACTGAAGGAGGGTTGATGAAAGGAGGGGGAGATTATACTTGGAGTTTGTTAGGGGTTACGTTGATGGGGTTAGGAGGATGGATGATGGTAGTGGGTGGGCCACATAGGATAACCATATTACTGCATGTTTTTTTGGTATGTTGGGTTTAGGTAGCTGGGATGATAAGAGACTATGGATACGATATATGGCGCAGGGTAGTGGGCTACGGCAGGAGATGGATGACAGAGACAGCAATATCAGTATTCGTAGAAGAAATACTATCAAAGAAGCTCAGATGGATTAGCGTCAAGGTAGCCCAGAAAGCATACATATATACAAAAATCCTCCTAAACACGGCATAAACCTAGGATGTAAGAACACAGCAGGAGAAGAAGGCATAGAGACTAGGGAGCTAGGCTACAAGCCATCTAGGAAAAGAAATTTGTCGAAAACATCGGATACAGCTGATTACCTATCCGTGGCCCTGGGCTTTCATCCCCTGCCTCTTCCTCCTAGCTCTAGCCACAACAGCCACCGCTGTCAAAGACGATGCCATGAGCACTAACGACAGGATAACTAAGTGGCTGTAGTCTTTCCGCCATTCTGCTACAAGCTGCCTAGGAGAGTCTACGACAAAGCTCACGCCTGGCTCGCTAGATATCACGTCACCCCTCCAACCAGAAAAGATATCTCGAATTAGAAAACCCTCCACCGTCCTGTCTATCGACACTGTTGCTGTCTCTCCCCCGTCATACCATCCCACGCCACTCACCATGCCTATAGGCGTCGAAGCATTCACTAAGTATTGTTTTCTCCAAAACGCCTTGATACTCACTGGCCCGCTCAACTTAAAACTCAATTCGCTGCCGGCTGATTCAAGATCGCCTCCCCACTTGGCAAACACCAGTCTAGAGCCTGGGCTGATATAGATAGGCGTCTCAGCGGTTACCAATATCTGGCTGCCCTCCGGATACCAGCCTGACCGAAGACTGACCTTACCCTCTCCCGCGTCTATCTCAACGAAGAACTGACGCTCCCATGAGGCTCTAATTCTCAAAGGCTTGCTGACCTGCAGCTCAATCGTCGGCGAGCCTGACTCTATGTCGCCGACCCATCCACGGAACACATATCTCGTTTTTCCGACGACAACTTCGGGAGACTCGACCCCCACAACAGCCTTACCCCCCTCCATGTACCAACCTTCTCCAACGGCTTTTCCCGGCCCCGCATCGATGCTCACCCTATGCTCCTTCGCATATGTAGCCGTAATATTCATCGGCTTGTCCACAATTATCGTTAGCGAGTTATTCGCCGATTTGACATCTCCGGACCAGCCCATGAACTTGTACCTGCTGTACTCAGATATCTCAACTATGTCTGGCACGTTTACTGTGATTGCTTCTCCCCTGTCAAACCAGCCCGAGGAAACCGATGAACCATGCGGAGCCACAATGTTCACGAAATACTGTCTCCCAAAGTAGGCCACCAAATCCAAATCCCTGTCGAGAAACACCCTTCTACTCGGTGACGTAACGTTGTCAGACCACCTTTCAAAGACAAGTCTAGTACCATTAGGTAGTACATGTATTGGGTCAACCGATACGTTATGCTTCGTACCCTGCAAGAACCTAAGGACTGTTCCTACATCTGCTCGATACTTTTCTCCATCAACATAAATGAAACCCATGGCGGGAACCGTTTTCAGAACCAGTTTATGAGAAAGCACAGCCGTCACCTTGACCACCCACTCGCCGCCTATACCAACCTTATCCACGTCAGTCCAGTTTCTTGGACCCTCGATCAAAAAGCTATGGTTACCTGTCCTAGGTGATGGATAATACGCCAAAGCAACCCCATCAGAACCGGTATAGAGAAGCCCAACGTAGAAAGGGGACGTGTTTATTACCACGTTCTGGTCTGAAAAGTCTACAGTAACCCAGCCTATGTCATTCTTTTTAACCCAAAACTCTTTACTGGCTATAGCGTTTCTACCTGAATCATATATGACCGCGCGCATTTTCGTATCAGAGGACGCGAAGACGGTGAGCAAGTAGAAAGATACGTTAAGAAGCTTAACAGGCACATCTTGTACAGAAAACAGCGAGGCGAATCCCCTGCCTGCGACATCACCTCTGTAAAAAAGGAAGTGACTCGGCGTCGGGCCACCTCTCTCCAACACTATTTCCGTCGAAGACGCGTGCTGAAAAACAAGCAAGATGACCAACACCTGGGTCAAAGCCATTGTTGTTAGCAAACATCTCTTTCCAGACAGCATGTTAAAAAAACAAACACCCAAAATATTTATACCTACAATCAACCATTTCGACTAATTTAAGACTGAACATGTTCCAGCAACATTCTTATAAAAGGTCTTACTCCAAACGAGTCTCGTAACAACCTACAATTCCTTTACGCCAAGAGCATCTGGAGACTGTAGTAATAACCGATGGGTACAAGGCATATGATAGACTGGCTTCTATGGGAATAGATCTCATTTAAGGCACTCGGAGAGATATGCTGAAGGAGTCGTCCACATCAACCACTGCGAGAACAGGCACTTCCCCCTCAGGCCCTTCTGAGTAAGCAACAGCTATCTCCAAGGACACCTAGCACTCCTAACTCATTTAATCAACATACCTACACGGTGGCTCAGTACACTACCATCAATTACAATACCGAGATGATCAAATGCAATTCTAACGTATAAAAGAAGCAAAGCACATACCAATAGAAACACAGAAACCGCATCAAAATTTCCAGGAATTAGGACACCCAGAGTCGAAAGAAACACGGGAATAAGCAGCGCACATAACAAATCCTTGATCGACACGGTTTCCGTGCATTGTTTATAAGTTTTTAGCCGGGAAGGTGGGTATAAACTTAAATAGAACCACTAAACATTTATTGCCTGAAAGGACGCGGCGATAAAATGCCGCGGAAATAGAAAAAAACAAGGAAAAACGCACACTGATCCCGCGAGAGGGAATTGAAAGATCTGAATCCCATCCCACTATGATACACATTTGACTCTGCACCCTCTGATCCCGCGAGAGGGAATTGAAAGATGTTTAGCGGGTCTATTCCGTCGCCTGACACTGTATATCTCTGATCCCGCGAGAGGGAATTGAAAGGAGCTCGAGAAGAAACGCATAGCCGAGGAAATAGCCAGGCTCCTGATCCCGCGAGAGGGAATTGAAAGACTTCGGTATTGTAGTCACCAAGTCTCCAAAGAAGATTATCTGCTGATCCCGCGAGAGGGAATTGAAAGCTTGGGGGGTGGAAGACATGAGTTTCACAGGACTACGTCAACCTCTGATCCCGCGAGAGGGAATTGAAAGCTATGCTGGTGGAAAAACCTCCGAAAGCGCCCTAACAGCTGATCCCGCGAGAGGGAATTGAAAGACTCCGAGGATGTTGATGATTGGTGTCAGGACATCGAATATCACTGATCCCGCGAGAGGGAATTGAAAGCCATGGAAAAAAAGGAGGGGGAGTTTGTCGAATGTAGCAGGTTCTGATCCCGCGAGAGGGAATTGAAAGTAAGACATCAACGATAGGCATCAGGATTTCTACGACAGTCCTGATCCCGCGAGAGGGAATTGAAAGGCTGAAACTCGCTGACCATTTTCGTCACCCCTCCCGCCGGGAGGCTTCTGATCCCGCGAGAGGGAATTGAAAGTATAAAGTGAAGTTTGAGGGCATGTTTAGTAAGATAGTTTCTGATCCCGCGAGAGGGAATTGAAAGACATTAAGCAGACGGGAGAGGAGGAACTCAAAGACCTCGTCCTGATCCCGCGAGAGGGAATTGAAAGCCGATAGCCAGCCGGAAACCTATGAACTCCTGTCTGAGACCCTGATCCCGCGAGAGGGAATTGAAAGTAAGGCATTTCTTTTTAAGCAATCCGAGGTTGTTGGCTTTTGCCACTGATCCCGCGAGAGGGAATTGAAAGACGCGACAATTGGAGTAATTAGGTGTATGCTTTACGATTGGCTAGAGGTTAGTTGGAACTTGTTCAGCAAAGCTTTATCTTTTCTCGGACGATTCCAGAAAATGTTAAGCCTTGTTAGCGGCTCTGGCATTGATAGGGACCAGCCCAGCAGTCGTGACGGAGTTCGTCGACTACATAGAGAAAAGGGAGAAGATCACGACCCTTAGGATCGTTGCGACACGGGCTGATCAGGTTGTTAGCGGTGCGTTGCTTGCTGCAGAAGCGGTTAGATACAGGTATCCATGGATAAAAGCTTCTGTAGACACGCTTCCCCTAAGCGACGTAACAAACGAGGATGAGAACTATGTATTCATGGAGGAGCTGGTGAATGTAATCAAGTCCATAAAATCCTCAGACGCGGAGAGGATCTATCTTTGCTTAGCTGGGGGGAGGAAAGAGATGGCTGTGGCCGCTGTTTTGGTGGCGCAGATCATGGGGCTCAACGCTGTTTACCACGTGTTGTCGCATAACATTAGGAAGGCCAACGTGGAGCTTGAGAGGATAAGGGATAAGATAAAAGAGCTGGCCTCCTCAAAAGACCCGGGAGAATACTACGCCAGAAACGCAGAGCTCTTCGAGAAAGTGATGTATCCTTCTCCAGATACATACAACGTGATAAAGATCCCAATACTGCCTTATCCTCGGGAAACATTGGATACGCTGAGGAACATTATGTCAAACGAGGCCCCACAGGAGCGGGCGCTTAGCCGTGAATTGTTAGATAAACTAGTGGAAGCGGGAATTGTCACACGTTGCTGCGGCAAGATTCTGGTGACAGAGGAAGGGCTTAGGTTTTATCGACATGTGCTAGAGCATGTATAACCAAGAGTATTAACTGCCAGAATCTCTAAAACCTCTTAACCATTGCAACCGGGCTTGTCAGGTTCTAGCCACACTATTCACAGCAAACAGGCAACATTATACACCACGACTCCGCATACATGTTAACCACCGGCTGGAGACGCCGAGCAGCTTCCACCCATTTCATTAAAGAACCTTCACGACAAAGAAATTGCCCTAAATTTTTGGAGAGGATTCAGCTTCTTGCCATTTTTGAGGAGCTTGCGGAGTGCTGGAGAAAACTCAGGGGCTCACTGATTTCACTGTTATCCAAGAGGACTCGCCTCTTTTCATTATTACTGCTTTCGCGGTCAACGTCTGTATGCTGATTCAAGGTCTCCTCAAACTCGCTTTTGGAAGGCCTTCTACCCTTTTCCTCTCGGTTCTCTTATTGTCTTTGACAAATATTTTTTATCCATTGGGGTGGTTTCCACGTGTTGGGTGTCGCGGGGAGCTATCTTCTGCGGCGTCTCTCGCTGGAGCACGACGTCGTCGGCTTCGAGAACCAACGTAGGGAAAGCTTCAAATATAATCGGCGTAAAAAAGGGGGAAGCCATGAATACGGGAGACTCTACAACGATCACGGCCACGCTCATGGAGGTAGGTGATGGAGAACACGGGTTAGTCTCCGTTGATGAAGCAAGAAGATTAGGCTGTTAAAGACCATCCACAACCACGATCTTTCCCAAATGAGGCATCTCATCTCCGAAGTCTAAACAGTCCGGGGTTCAAGATATACCTCTAAACTCTCAACACCCCAAACCCCCTCTCCATACCTCTCCACCTATGGTCCCACAAACCTCAAACCAACCCCCATAATGGAGAGAAGCTACACAAAGCTCGCCGAAGCCGCAGCAATCCAACCCATGGGAGGAAAAATATTCGCGACACATATTCGATGAACTGTGTTAAGATATGTAGAATGGGTCTTTTCTCGGAGACGTTGTGTAGCCGTTGGATGCGCCGTGCTTGTTTTTAACCTTTTGCAGCAGAGTTGAGACCGTTTTCACCGCGAAGACTGCTCCTTGCTCGGTTGGTTTATAAGACCCCTCCTCTATGTTTAGAAGACCCCTTCTCACCAGCTCTCTGTAGATCGGCGCGTCCTGCGGCTTCATTGTCTTCTCGGTTATTTCATGGGCAATAGTGTGCCGCAAATATCTTAGGGTCTGGAGGTTTTTGACCATGTCTCTTCCCACAATACCATAAAATGGGCCAAAGAAGGTTCCCCTAGCCGCTCCGTCAGGCGAAAACTCTATGCTAAGCTTCTCAACTATCTTATAACATAGGATAACCACTGTCTCTAAACAGGTTGCAGCCTCTCTCCTGCTTGTGGAGCTCTTCGCCTTTTCCAGCCACTCCTCAGCCTCTTTAAGAGATGAACTGGCTTCATCGAGCAGTGACACCTGTCTCCGCTGTGTCGCTTCTACTGAGCGTCTACCATGCTCCAGCCTCTCCCTAGCCTCTTTAACCATTTCCTTCAACGCGTCAGCCAGCTTCTCCTCCTCGACCTTGGTAATGTTTTCGAAGCTGGATAAGAGCGCGTAAACAGCATAGCCTAGGAGGCTGCATAGCTCCATCTTGGAAAGATGCACGTGTGTCTGAGAAGCTGTCCTGTCCACCAGCTCCCATCTCTCTTCTGGACGTGTCCCGTGCAGTGCGAGCGTCAAATAATCTAATGGATGTACATCGTAGCCATCCCCAGCCCTAGTGGCCCTCACACCGAGAGCGTTTAGAACCTGGTTGAAGACGCTTTCACCCTCGCTGGTCAACAGCTCCCTAACCCTGATAGTTTCTGCGGAGGCCCATATCCTCTGGAGGTCTCTTTCACCTATAATACTTAGAACAGTTCTCGCGGTATGGAAGCTTAGAAGCTCCGCCAACGGGTTCTCAAGCCTTGCGGAGACCACACGCTTTTCAATGGCTTCGCTTATTCTCTCTAAAGCCCTCTTCCTAACCTCATCCGGAAAGTTTGGGAAATCATGTACAGGTAACAAGGAAAACAGTTTTCTCGACTCGGGTAGGAATGGATACTTGGCAAGAGTAGTTAGATACACGGATCCCGCGGATCGTGGTAGACCGGCTACAGGATAAGGCCCTACACTGGGCTCCGGGCTTTTCGCCAAAGCCAGTATAATGACAAGAGTAGATACAGGCAGCATGGTGGCGTACAGCAGGCTTGTCCATGATGAGCCGGCTTGGAAAAAGTCAGACTCGAAAAACAGGTTGAGTAAGCCAAGGGGTATGAGGACCTCCCTAAAGCCTGCAAATATGAGAAGAAGGCTTATCAAGAGACCCCATATGAAGCCATGCACCCTGCCCACGTCAGCGCCTTTCCTAACAGCCTCTATCCAGTAGCGGGGGCTGAAGCCAACTATAGCTGCTAACAGCAGAAGCAACATAACCTTGTCCTGCTGCGTCAGCGGTAGTTTAAGAAGCGTCGTCAAGTCACTTAAATAATCTAGAACAGTGTAGAGTATCACAAGCCCTATCGAGCGAGCCGGTGAAAATCCCAGCTTCAAGCCAGCCGCGACATGTCTCCTCCCAGCCAACCATCCAGCCAGCCACGGGATAAGATAGGATAGAAAAGCTAGGAAGAGATAGTTGAAAAACTCTGTCCTACCAGCCGGCCTCCAAACCGCCGCCGAGACATAACCTTCATCAAGCCCACAGCCATCCAATAAACCGCTCCACTCCGCTGGATTGATGTCACCATCCATTCGGGTCTCTATCGCTTCAGGACACTTATCACTCGGCGCCGAACAACCACAGATAAGAGCTATAGCCCCACTTTCTAGGCTGCCGCCTCCCCCGAATACTCTAGACCATTCAATGTCGTCGAATAGGTTTAACGACGTGGCCGGTTCCCGAGTATAGGGCTCTATAGAGGCAAAGACCATGAGACATATCCATAGACATGTCGCCACAGTAGCCGCTGTCCTCGAGTCATTCCTGTTGTCGTGCAGGAGGTCCATGTTCGATTTCGGCCCGTGGCTCCTCTTTACACAGCCATTTGCATCTATGTCACTATGCATATATATCCCCAGCCATGTTACAGGCTTCTCTCGACAAGCCGTATCAATCCGGAGACCTCGGCGGAAATAAACACTTTGTCGAACATGTTCTAAAACGAGTTAGGTAAAGCGAAAAACTTCTAAGATCCCTGCACAGACACAACCCACTATACACATCTTTTCAAACACATTGCAGAACATTTGTTTAGGTGGCTGAAGGGACTCTCTATACCTATGCAGCCAGAGTCTTAACATCGACGTTTAGGCTCAGCAGTCAATCATCTGCATGTACTATAAAAAATCAGAAAGACAGGCCTCGGGGCGAGAAAATGGTCCGCGGATCCAATGTTGTCACCTAACCAGTTCCATGCCACAGGTGATTCCTGCTGTAAACACTTATGAACCTGCAGAAACTGTCTTAGAAGAGTATGGCAAAACATCATCATGATGAAATCTAAGACGTAGTAGCTGTGGTAAAAAACTTGATGCCGACGGTCGAAGCCGTGTAGTCGCCGAGCCGTCTCGGCTAACCCATGTTCGTCTTCTCTAGAGCATTTAGGAACGCCGAGGAATCGCCGCTCTTAAGCCGGAGCCTTCTCCTAGAGCCGTCAACCAGATCCAGCTGCAGCTCTGTTACCAGCTCATAGCTTAGAACAGACTGCCCAATTATGAGACCGGGCTCTAGATGCTCTGAGACGACGGTGACACTTTTTATCATGTTTCTGCCGAATAGCTCCTTGCCAAGCGTTATCGAGCCGTCTGAATAGACTTTTACCGGCTTACGGCTCCAGCCATCTCGTATCCTGAAAAGCATGTAGAGCATCGCTGCGCCTATTGCTAGACCTGGTATAGATGAGGGGAGTGATACAAGCCCGAAAAAGAGGAAAAGTACTCCGAAAAAGCCGAGAAGCCATTCAATCACAAGCTGTGACAGCGTCCTATAGCAACGCCCGGTGAAGAGCACGGTGGCGCTCATACTGTTTTAAGGGGTTACAGGCTTTGATAATAAGGAATTGTGAACTTGTTCCAGATTTGTTGAAGAACCTTGAACATATTAGCTATCAATCGCCTCCCAAACCTAAGCAGTGTACATAGACAAAGGCTCCATGTGGACGCATCACTTGAAATTAACAACAATACGGAAGATGATGCGAAAACAATCCAAAGCCCCGACCATTGAAGAAATAGGCAACGGCTTGCTGTGCTTTGATGATTCGGCCGGTTATCTTCTCTGGATGCTCTGATGTGGCTAGATAGCTGGCTAGAAGTCTTAGGTACTGTGCCGTGATAGAGGATGGCTTACAGGGCTTATATACATGAATAATGTCGCGTCAACGATCTCTTTTAAAAACATACCGCGGCACTTGATGCATCTCTGTCCATCATCCCGTACTGGAGCGGGTTTTTGATGTTCTTGGGACATAATTTCCCTTTCTCGATGCAGAGGTTGTGGGCCTGCATCGTTGGGCAGCTCGGCGGCCTATATATCGTCCCGCTGCCACGCTTACCCGCTATATGCTCTACTTGGTACCTGGCTATCTTCTCGTCGAAGTCTGCTCTGGCTCTGAAGATGTCAACAACCTGCTCCACCGTGTATCCCTTGTTTGTTAGGAACGCTGCTAGAGTGAAGCACTCGAAGTGGCTGGCGTCGCTTATTCTATTGGCTATCGCGTGTATACATGGTGGCCACTCATTTTTATTGGATGGGGTGGTTATGGTTTTTGCCTTGGCTGCGAGGATTTGATTTATCTCGTTTAGCTGGTTCAATATTTTTTCCGGAGGTTTAAGGTTTTTTGGTAATGCGCTGAAGTCGCTGAAGATGTTGTATGCCGCCTCTCTCGCCAATCTGCAGACCTCGGACCTAGTTAAGTGGACATACCCGCGTGACAGAGTCCTGTTAACCAGCTTCCACCTGGTGTTAGAAGTGAGTCTCTCTGCGAGTCTCAGATAATCGGTGAAGTGTATCATATAGTGGTCTCCCACGTTTTTCACGGTGATGTTTAGACTCTTCAACACATGCTCGAAAACCTGTAGAATCTCTATGTTGAGCTGTTTCTCGACTCTAACAGCCTCTGCTAGAGCCCATCTTTTACGTAGCCAGTCATTTGATAGATGGTGGACAATCATCTTAGCCACGGGATATGAAGCGAATTCTATGAATGGTTTCTCGAGTTTAGCCGTAACCTCGTACCGCTCTATAGCCTCTATAACTCTCTCCCCCGCTCTAGACAGCACTTCTTCCTCGACCTCGGTAATGTCCAGCGCCTTCGCAAATTGTTTAGCCTCTTGGAGAAAAGGATAGGTAGCCAACAGTCTAAGGTTTATTTTCGGAGTCATAGTCTCCGCTGTAGACTGTTTCTCCGCTATCAGAGAATCTTGGGATGATGCCGGCGCTGTATCCGATTTCCTGGCCTCGGTAACAGTTTCTGTCGTCTCATTCTCTTCAACGGCTCTTGCTTCAAAGTGTTCCTCCAAGGCTTTGTAAAGCCTTCTAAGACCCTCGTCGGACAACTCCTCGACCTGTGTCAGTATATGGTTGATGACGCTGTCCTCGAACTCCTTTTCCTCTACATGCCCCGGGTCTGACCACTTGTATTGTGGGTAGCTCCGCTTCAGCTCCTCGAGCATCTCTTCATAGGTGAGACGTGGGTCGTATATGGCCGCCCAGTCGACCTCCAAAGGGTCAGCGTCTGGATTGTTCTTAACGAAGGTGTTGATAAGCGACTGGACCACGATATAGTTCGGGCTCTTTCCATGGAGGCTGCTCATCTCCCGGCAAATCTTCGCAACAAGCTCCTTCAAGGCATCACTCTCCAGCTCTCCAACAGTATCGGTACATCGCTGAGGCCGACCGTCTCCATCACACGCTCCCTGAACCACCTAGGCAGAAACCTGACCAGCCGCCTGTAGCGGTCGTCACACATCAATACGATGGCCCTGTCCTCTGGTCCTCTGACAGCTCTCCCCGCCGCCTGTATAGCTGCGTTAAGCGCGGGAAGAATGGTTCCATGCATCACCGCCTTCTCCTCGCTTCCAAGTATTCTCGCAAGCTCCTGTGTTGCCAGCCTGGTCCTTGAGGTGGGAGGGGTGAATGGAATACCCACCAACACCACCAGGTTGGCACTGAGATCAAGCCCCTCGGAGAGCCTCGAGTTGAAAACACTGACCAAGACCCCGCCTTTGGCCAGAAACTTTCTGGAGACGTCTTCTACCTCCTCCTGATTCATCCCAGGATGCTCAACTATCAAGCCGGGCTCCGCCTCCACAGTTCCAACCACTTCTTGGAGTATCTCATAGCTGGGGAGGAAAAACAGCGTCCTCCCTCCAGAAGCTATCTGCCTAGCTACTTGAAGCAGCCAAGTGACGTCGCTAAGCATCTTGTCATCTCGTTTATCATATTTAGTGCTTATCCCTGCGACGATACAGGCCCTAAAGACTATTTTCTTCAAAAGGCCATCCAGCCCTCAGTACATGGAGCTTTCTACCTACCAGTGATTCTAGGAGAGCCGGGTCATAGGTCGCTGATATAGTGACTGTTGCAGCCCAGCCTCCATAGAATGCTTCAACACTATCAAGGCCCCCGATAGCCTCTAGGTATCTTTTTGAGCCGCGTCTTGACAACAGTAGTTTGTCGCCTTTTATCGAGAGCTTGAAGTCAGCTAGGGCAAGTATATATGGTGAAGGAGACTTCCCCTCTTTTAGCTGAGTCTCTTGAACCTCTCTCCCAGCTTCTATCAACTCGCTCGCCGTGGGTAAGAGGTCGTCGACCAGCGCGTCGTCGCCGAGCCTGACGCCACAATACCATGCCAAGGCCTCTTCTATCCTCTTAGCCAAGTCGTTGAACCCGTATCTCCTAGCCTCATCCACAGCCTTCTCCAGCGTCGAGAGGCTTACCTCATCCAAGGTAAGTGAAATAGATTGATTGAGAATATGATGCCCCTCATCCACGACCAGTATAACGTCACGTCGCCCACAGGCCCATCGGCTCAGCAACAGCTCCATGAACCTGAGCTGCCTATGAGTCGCCACTACAGCATCTCTTCCTAAAATGTTCCAGGCCAGCAGCTCGTAGGGACATGAACTTGAAGCAATACCCAGCTCCTTCGCCTCGTGTATGGAATAGATGTTGACGTCGGAGAAACTGGCAGTCGCTGGATAGTGCTCGCATTTTCCCGCGATCCTAAGGGCGTAGCAGGCATTGTTGAACCTCTTCTGGTCAAGCCCTGAACACAGCGGATTTATGCATAGCATCCGTCTGCCGAAAATCGGCGAGGCATCGATCTCTCGAGCAACCTTAGAAACCTGGGAAGCTGTCCGAACCAGCCAGAGAACCCTGAGACCATTCTCCTCCGCGAAGCTCTTCACGGCGCACCAGACGGCGGCGGTTTTACCAGCACCGGTCGGAGCCTCTACCACGACATCTCTACACCCCGTCGACAACCGTTCGTAGACAATGTTCGCCATATCTCCTTGAAACCTCCGTAGAGAAGAGTATGGAAAATGGCGGCGAATGTTATCCACAATCTCCGCACCAGGCTCCAGCTCATGTACTATCATTTCCATCAACTCTGCATCTATGCTCCTTGATCCTGTCCGCATCCAGCAGAGGAACGGTGAAGCCGCAGCTTATGCATCTCAGGCTGCTACATGACCCGCCAGACGACACCTCCTCAACCAGGTGGGGCCCTATCCTGAAAAAGGCACGACTCTCCTCCCCACCGGTTCCGCCGGAATCGGCTTGGGACCGGATAGTCTCTATCCCTGTATGCTTTTCTTTGTCGACACTCTCTTCGACATCCTCTGGGGCTGTAGAATCGATGGACACGGTCTCCCGCCGCGTTTCTTCAGCGATGTCTCCAATTTCCTCCGGCTTGCTTCGCCCCGCCGGTGTATAGCGTCTTGGAGGTTTTCTGAAGTGGAATTCACCGTTGTAGATTATAAGCTTGTTCATGCTCTCGACTTTCTTTACCTTGACGAGATGCTCATACAGCCTGGGCGGTAGTGTGTTTGTGCCAAAGGATATGACAGCGCCGACGTCGCTTTCTAGGTGTAGGGGCAGCTGGAACGGGTCTGGAGCTACTATTATACACCCCACTCCGAAAGCCCTGCACTCGTTGACCATTCTCTCGCCAATTGATACGTCATTGTTTTTACCTCTCCTAACAATGTTCTGAGCCTCCTCTATGACCACTATTGTGTGGAAGCTTCTCGCTCCACCGTGTACAGACTCTCTATAAACATTCCATAGAGCCAGCGTTGCATACATGGTTTTGAGCTCGGTGAGCGGGATGTCTGAGAGGTCTATGACAACGTCGCCAGATGGGATGAAGCCGGTCGGCTTATGTAGTGTTAGAACCCATAGCCTCCTAAGCAGCGCTGCCTGTATCTCCGCCTCAGCCTTGGATGCGGGGACCTTGTCCTTTATCAGTTTGAGCAATGCCTCGGCGTTGTCCAGCCCCTTCTCATAGAACTGTTGGAGAACATTGAGCATCACATATGCCTGCGGCTCAGATAGGTTGAAAGCCTCTCTAAGAGCCTCTGCGAGAACAAGTGGAGTCAACCTGTCTCCGAAGACCTTGAAGACATCGAATCCACGTATCCTCGGAACCCCATTCAAATCATACTCCCCTTTCCAATCGATGACGACGACCCTGACACCTCTCCTCCTCAAGAAGTCCAGGGCTTTTCTGACGAGGCTTGTCTTCCCCGACCCCGTTCTACCCACCACCAGGACATGTTTGTTAAAGTCATCTAGGCTAAGCAGATTCAGGAACCGGCGACTCCTTCTCATGACAAGAAATGGCAGCGGCGCTAAAGCCGCTGTCATCATTAGAAGAGGTATGTGGAAAAGGTATCCTTCGGTGCCTAGTCTCGGTAGAAAGGGTTGAGACGCTGCCATAAGGGTTATCAGCCCGGCAACCGCCAAGGCAGCCCTGTAGAAACTCAACTTAGTTAACCTCCCTGCACTATGTCGAGGGGTCGGCGGCGGCGGTGGGCGCCTGTGAGGATTAGATGTATCCCAATGCATAGGGTATGACTAGATGTATCATTACCAGGCCTACTATCCCAGCGGATACCATTCGGTATCCTAGATACTCCTGCTTCAGCGCCACGAGCATCAATCCTAAACCTATCATGCCTATGCTAATCACATGGATAACCGGGGTGGCTATTTGGAATATTTGGAGAATTATCTCCCTCACCAGGGCGGCAATCTGATTCCCAACGCCCCCCACCTGTCCGATAGCCAGTGCGAGAATATCGGGAAACATTCCAACCCTCAGAACTCTCTTTCCCTGTTTAACATTATGTAAACAAGTTACGTCTGCTGTTTCTACGATGTATCTTATTCAGGAAACCTTTAAGTATCCTAGTGTGAACTCTTTGAAACGAGCTAATGCTCGCTATGATATATCTCCTCTAGCCCAGGCCGTGGACAACCTCTGCCTAATTTTTTCTAACGGCTCTATCCACCTTTGTTCAGCCTGTCCCCTAGACCAGGTCAGCTATCTTCAGCTGCTCAGTGATCTTTTTCACATCCTTAAGCCAGTAAATCCTCACAGGGTCATTATAGTTCTCCAGCTCCTTGTTCGTGTATACATATATCAACGGCGCCATCAACTGGTCCGCTATCTCGCTGAAAGCTATACCAGCCGGCCTAGTGCCCGATGTACAGTCAATTATAGGGACATACTCTCTACACAGCTCATACACCTTAGGCTCCATGATGTTCACCATCGTCTCTATGTCGTTCATCTGCTCCACCGATACTAGTTTCCAGTCAATGATAGCATATCTTCTATACCTCTGTATGTCAAAGGCCCAATCACTATAAGCCTCCTTGGTAGTGGCGATTACAATCCTCTCCAACCTAAACCCCTGCGCCTCCAACATGTTAACAGCTGTAACCGGCTCCGGCTCATCTATATCCAGCCTAAGCTTCCTACCCAGCAGCCCGACATAGACATACTTTACATCTGCTCCCACCACATAGCAGAGCGGGGTTTTGCTCTTAAGCGAAGCTACGCCGCCACCATAGTTAATGTAGCACAAGTCCCTCAACCTATAAAGTCTATTCGTTAAAGTAGAGCCGAGGCTCCGTTTTCCACCGACGGTGTCCAATAAATCGCTATGCCTAGCGACACCTCCGCGCCGGGCTATGCTGAGCAGGAGCAGCTTATCCGGCTTATAAAGAGAAGCCAGTCGAGAATAATTCTGTGCATGGACCTTAAGCTCATCTTCCACACACGCCATAAGCCCCTCCACCATTTATCACCCAATAATAGAAATCCCGTAATAAGATTTTTGTACAACATTCCTACACAGCCCAGCGAGACACCGTCTCACCCACTCTCAAATCGAAAGAATCTTTCAGACAAACGTTCGCAGGAGATTTCAACGCTAACAATTAAAACGTGGCAACATCGTTTTCCAACCCAAGAACACATAAAATGAAGCAGCTGGAAGCCCCGAAGAAAAAGCTAAACAGCAAACGGCAAACCCGATTAAAAATCCACAATCACCGCCTAATTTCAGTCCACGGGATAAAAAGAATCAACACGGACGGGATGAGGCGGAGTAAGGTTCTCCAAGGCCACTAAAAAGCCCGACGCCACCTCCCCCCAAGAACAGGGAAGAGAAACTACCATAGCTCGCGGCAGGCTACAAAAAGTAGCGAACGCCAATCATATGGATTATATGTGCAGCCCAATACAAAAGGAAACACCTACGAAAATATTCCCCCAAATCTAGCCCAATGTATATAAACGCGGCGAGGCCGGACAAAAACAACATAAACACAAGTGGAAAACCGGAGGCAACGGTCCCCAGAAACAACCTAGCCAAAGACCTACAATCCCCCAGATCAATAGCGGAAATACAAGTAAGTCAAAAACAGCAAGACAATAAACAAGCCCATTCACTGAACCTGTTCAAATCATCCTTGAGAAACGAAGGATGGATGTTTCTCATGGATTGTTAATATCTCTTTATGTGGATTTGCTGGATGTGGCTGCTGTTTTTACGACAGTTTGTTGTGGGGGTAAGTTTATAGTATGTGGTGGTGTTCAGCGGGTTGTGAAGTGGGTTTTTCGTTTTGAGTATGTTGTGCCGAGGCAGGTTGAGGAGGTTTACGAGTTTTTCCGCAACGTCGGAACATGGGGAAGGTTTGGCCCACGGAGCTTGGGATGAGGCTTGTTTCACAGGATAAGGATGTCTACACGGTCTTGTTCCGTCTCCTCGGCCAACGTTACCAGACACCAGGGTAAGAAGGCAGGTGACAGCCTATGAGCGATAGATTACGTGACTATCTAGAGAGAGGGGATAAAACAACTCGAGAGAGCTGTGGCTTTTGAAACAGCGCAAGTCACTTCTCTGCGACCGATAAGAGATGTGTTTCAACAACCTGTCATGGAGACAGTATCGTGCCGGCCGCTGAGAGCGGATCTCCGCCGACCAAACATCTTTAGACCCTGTCGAGAAAACATTGGCCAAAATCGGCGTGAAGATAGTCAAGTAGGTTTACGAGGTTAACTAAGGCTTAGACAAGCGTTTTCACAGGCATAGGGCAGCCCAAGTAAGCGAGCGGCGCGAGAAGCGGGTAGTGTCCGGATAATCCCTTAAAAATCTAAACCTGGGAGAAAAGTCGTTAAGCCTTTAATACCATAATTAACAGGATACTACCGATGCTAAAATTCAGAGTAAACCCAAAACATCGGGAGGATTTCACGAGGTACTTGTCCCTGTTTGAAGGGCCGCGTGAATACAGAGTCGTGGAGGACGATGAGGTTGACGAGGTTGAAGTGAATGGACTCAATGGCTTCGAAGCCGTCAACAACATGCTTCTCGACATAGCTAGGGAGAGGTGTTCATGCAAGCGGTGGAATAGGCTCCACGCCGGCTCATGCATAATCATATACCACTCGGACGACATAAGGGTCTATGCCGCAAGTCCTCTAAACGAATGCAGGGCAGGGCTCATCCACACTGTTGCTACGCTTCACACAGCGGCGGCGGGACTATGCACAGGCGTAGCCAAATTCTTCAACGACGATGTATTGGTGCTCTCGGACTCGGCAGAAGCGAATATAGTGGCCGAGAAGCTGAGGGCGATAGGTGTTAAGGCAACTGTACTGCAATTCGAGCGCGAACGGGCTCATGAGCTTGACAAATGGTTCGGATTCCTCACCAGACACAACCTACCGTTGAGCAAAACACCTTTCACAAGTCCTCAAAGGATCTAACATTCAACATATCGAATGCATGGAGGGAAGCATTGAACATGTGGTGATAGTCCCAGAGACAACCCTGTTCAAAAATTGGGGAACACTCCTACATGCCGTGTCTCATGACGAAGCTCGAGCCACCAGCCTCTATACTTTCCTCTTCCAGAGGCTTAGAGACGCGGAGTTCCAGCACCTGCTTCTTTAACCGAGCCATTCACCTATGAACTCCGCAGGCCCAGCAGGCGCTCCAAAATCGATTCCCTTCCCAGGGTTTACCAAGTGAACGGCTACTATATCATCCACTTGACTGGTGGTATCTAGGCTGAGATGTAGTCGACGTATTTCGAGCTGAAGCCCATCAGGATCGATGTGGCCAAAACGTATAAGCCAGACGAAAATCACAGTCAAAATGCTCTAGGAGATCAGTTACGAGTTATAGCTGATAAGCTCGGCGAGGACTCGACCTCGCTCACTATAGTTGCTCCCCGCCCCAGCTCGAACCTGAGCACCCTGGCCTCGGCGCCCTCGAAAACCTCCTCATCATGGGTTATCACTATCACCTGGGGCATTTTTCTGCCGAGTCTCGTCAACACCTCCCTCAGCCTCCTCCTCTTCTCAGCATCGAGGTGCACAGTCGGCTCGTCCAAGACAAAGAACCCGAGTCTCTGGGCCCCGAGAGCGTCACCTATCGCGAGCCTAAGCGCCAGAGCCAGAACGACCTTCTCTCCTCCGGAGAGCCTCTCCCAGCTCACCTCCCTACCCTGGTAAAAGCACCTGAAGACAACCCTGCTGCCCCTGCCCGTTCGCTCCTCCTCGATCCTGATGTCGCTGACCGGTGACTCAAAGGTATCTAGGTATTCCCCTGCCCTCTCCGAGACCCTCTCGTAGACCCAGCTCCTTAGGCTCATGAGGACTGGCCCCTCCCTGTGGTACACCAGTTCCCTCATCTTCCTCATCAGATCCCGGAACTCCCTGGCCTTCCTCAACACTTCCCTAACCCTCTCCAGTTCCCCGATCTCCTTCTCGGCCTTCTGCATATCCTCCCTGAGCTTCTCCAGCTCCTTCTCCTTGCTCCCGATCTCCCTGCTCAACTTGTCCTTCCTGAGCTTGAGCCGTTCCAGCTGTACCACATCCCCGGCACTGTATCCGTCATCCCTGAGCCTCTTGATCCCCGTCCTGATCCGGCTCAGCAGCTCCGCCACATCGGCCGGCAAAACCTCGGCGACCCCCTGGAGCTCCGCTACGTCGAGCTCGATCGGGACCTTGACCTTCTCCAGCTTTGCGGCTCTTTCCCGGAGACCTTCAAGCCGCGCCTTGAGAGCCGCTACGCCGGGCTCCCCTCCGACCTCCCTCAGGAGCTGCTCCGCCGCGAGCACCTTGTTCCTGAGCCTCTGGACGTCCTGGCCGTTGATGGTGCCCAGCTCGTAGATTTCCTTGTTTGCCTCCCTCCTCCTCCTATTCGTCTCCTCGATCTCGGCCTTTATTGCATCCCTCTTGGTCACCAGCTCGGCGGCCCGTGATGCGAGGGCAGAGCCATGCGCCTCTGAGACCAGCTCCACCACGCCCTTGACATCCAGCTCGACCCTATTGGCCAACCCCAATGTTTCTGCTCCGAGAGCAACGGCCTTCCCCAGCTCAACTGCGTCATCCCTCAGCCTCTCCGCCCTCGTCCTGGCTTCATTGCGGAGCTCTTCTAGGGTCCTCGCTCCCGCTCCTGTAGGGAGCCTCGCGAGCTCTCCCCCTATTTCCCTGAGCTGCCTTTGGAGGGCCCTCTCCTTCTCGTCCAGCCTAGAGATCTCGACCCGTAGCTCGTCCACTCTGGTTATTCTCTTCTCGATCTCTTCTCTGAGAACCAGAACTTTCGTCGCCCGCTCGATCCTCCCAACCTCCTCCTCTAGGTCTGCCAGCTCCCGGCGGACGAGACCTTTCAGGGCCTCGAGCGACGACCTGACCTCGCCGAACAACCGGTGAAGGCCCTCGAGCTTCTCGATACCTTCGCTAAGCTCTTGGTGCTCGTTCCTCAGCCTCTCGAGCTCCTTTTCCAGCTCGACCTCCTTCTCCTTACCCTCCGTGAGGAGTCTCCTGAGTTTCTCCAGCTCCTGCTCCACAAGCAACAGCTCATCGACGGACCTGCGGACCATTAGCCTGACCCTCTCCTCGAAGCACTCGAGGACCTCTTTCATCCTCGCATAGGCCTGTTCGAAGGCGGAGAGGCCCAGCAAATCGTCGAAGAGCTCCTTCAGCTCCTTAGGATCGGCCCTTAGTATGGCGTCGACCTCTCCTTGCTGGATCACGACGCTCGACCTCATCCTCTCGTAGTTCATCCCCAGAAGCCCGGAGACGATGTCCGAGACCCTCCGGTCAACCCCTCTCTCTGAGGTGGCGAGGAGCTTTCCGTCTTCTCTGATCGACGCCTCCTTCAAATTGCCCTTGTTGTCGAACCTCCTCATCACCTTGTACAACTTCCTGTTCAGCTCGAAATCCAGCTCGACCCTCCCTTCCTGCGCTCCGCCCCCGTCGTGGACTATGTTGGCGTTCTGGCCCCTTGTGTGCCGGCCGTAGAGCGCGTAGACGATGGCGTCCACGACCGAGCTCTTTCCTGCCCCGTTCCTCCCTATGAATACCGTGAGGCCGTCTCCTAACGATATCTCCGTGTCCCTGTGGGAGAGGAAGTTGAAGAGCCTTACCCTCCTGATCACGTCCCCTCACCCCAGCCTATCCCATACCTCTTCCGCCAGAAGTCATAGAGGGCCTGCTCCGCCTCGTCCTCGCTCCCGGAAGAGAGCAGTTTGAGCAGATCCCCGAGGGCGAAATCTATCAAGTCCTTATCCTTTATCTGCTCGAGTGCGAGCTCCCTCAGCCGCTCCTCAACGCTCAGCTGCCGCTCGTGACGGAGCTCGACGGTCTTCCCTTTATCCGGCTTGACCGACAATCTACTGATTATGTACCTGTCCTCTAGCTTCCGCCTCACAATCATCGGGTCCACGTCTCCCTCGACCTCCATCCAGAGCACCGGCCTCTTCCTATGCCCGGCCTCCGCTAGCCTCCTGACCTCTTCCTCGAGGTCCTGAACCTTGACCGATACCCTCACCTTGGGCCTGACTGACTCCAGCCTGACCCATTGGGCCTCCGGCTCGTCTCCCGAGAGGTCCACCAGTAAGACTCCGCAATCATCGGGGTCGTCGACGTCAACCCAATGGCTCGGTCCAGGGTAGGCCAGTAGTCCCCTCCCCATCCTGACCTCATAGCGCTTGTGGATGTGCCCCATGGCGTAGTAGTCGAATCCGTGCGGGATTTCGCTGATGGAGAGCTCCGAGCCTGGTCCGAAGGCCTCCCTCATGCCCTGGTGAAGCACGAGGACCTTCTTCCCGCTTAAACCCCTGACCCTCCGGCCTATCTCCTCGAGCCTCTCGCATAGCACTCCGGCCTCTACCAGCTTGTGCTTGTGCAGCCCTATCACCGTCAACCCCTTGACCTCGTGCGCCTCACCGTTACCGACGTACTCTGCCAGTCCTGCGAGTTTAGCCACGTAGGGATGAGGCGTCGAGGGTATGCTGCTGATGTCGTGCTCTCCGAGGGTGAAGAGCATGTGTATGCCTCTGTCATTGAGCCTCTTGGCCCCCTCCATCAGTACCCTCATGGCGTCTCCGTAGGGCCTCGGCTCGTCCAGTATGTCACCTGAGTGGATCACTATGTCGACGTCCTCCCTGACGAAGATTTCTATCGCCTCGAGGAAGGACGCGTGTACGTCCTCGCCGACCTCTCTCAGCTCCTCGTCCCTGCCTATGAAGGCACCCAGGTGCGTGTCCGATATGTGGCCTATCATCATAGCCTGAGCAGCTCCTCTGTTGTGTAGGACGGTCTCAGCTCCGCGTCATTACCCCACTCGGACACGGCGTCTATGTCCCTCCCGATCAGCTTCTCCTCCACAAGGTCGATCCTGACCAGCGCCGGCGCCCTCACGAAGTTCCCCACCAGGATCATCTCACCGGGGTTGAGAGAGGGCAGAGAGGCACCCAGCTCGCTCGTCACCTCGTCCGTGACCTCCTGGACGAACGTCTGGTCCCTCGGGTGCGTAAGCCCAGAGATAGCGAAGCTCCCTATCTGGCTCACGACGTCGGCATCGAGCCTGCTCGGCCGCTGTGAGACCAGGATCAGAGATAGACCGAACTTCCTCCCCTCCCTCGCTATCCTCTCCACGATGTCCGAGCAGAGCGATCCCCCTTCGGACGGGATGAAAACATGGGCCTCCTCAAGTGCGACTATAACTGGAGACCTAAGCCTCACATCCCCTTCACCCCTCACGGCGTCCTTCCTGTCCTCGAGAAGCTCCTCAAGAAGGTGGGCGACGAGGATCTGGGCCTGGATCTCGGTATATCCGGAGACGTCGAGGACGTTTATCCGGTTAGGGTAAATCGAATCAATGAGCCTCTTGGCATTAGTGTCGAAGATCTGTCCCCTAACCCTTAGCGCCCTGTTTATTATCTCCAGAAGCCTGGAGGCCACCGCCCTATCCTGACTGATAATTTTTTCGTTCTTAGCGATTTCACTTAGTTTTTTCTTGACTTCCCCCCAAAAGTCCTGCCCTTCCCTTACATCCTCGTCAACGACCTTGTGCAGAAGCGCCCTCTGCTTCTCGGCCTTCTCCCTTACTCCCAACACATCGGCCAATTCCTCAACCGGAAGGCGGCTCGGGTTAAGCTTGGGAATTATGTGCTTGATCCCTTTGATCCTCAACCCTTCATACTCCGCATGATAATCGACTATCACCATCGTGCCGTTCTTCTCAGCGACCCGCTTAGCCAGAAGGGCGAGCAGGTTCGACTTCCCTCGGCCCGTTATAGCCAGGATGGCGAGGTGTCTCGAGGCCACCGCGTTCAGGTCTATGTTGACACGCACCCCG
Source organism: Candidatus Caldarchaeum subterraneum (assembly GCA_000270325.1). Taxonomy (GTDB): domain Archaea; phylum Thermoproteota; class Nitrososphaeria_A; order Caldarchaeales; family Caldarchaeaceae; genus Caldarchaeum; species Caldarchaeum subterraneum_A. The sequence goes on from BA000048.1 coordinate 915,968, forward strand.
GGTCTTCTAAGGAGGCTTCCCACCTCAACCCACCTGTGGCCGTCGGGGCGGTAGCCCTCGGACAGGAGCCCGTCGTCGGCGAGCTTCACCAAGGATCCCGGCTCCGGAGGAAGGGTCGGGTAGATCCTCCTACCTCTCCTTAGCTCCTCGACGAGCCCCAACGCCCTCGCAATCCCGATCCTTACCCTGTCCCTCGGGTTCTTCGAGCTCGCCCTCCTCGCCTCCTCTGCGGTGATGTAGTCCACCATCCCTGAGAGGAGCTCGCTCTGGACCCTCGAGCTCTCGACCATGTAGAGAACTGGTCCGTCCTCGGTCTCAACAGTAACGAAATCGCCTACTCTCACGGATTTCGGCCCGGTAAACGCTATCCCCTCGGGCCTCGACTCTCCACAGACTATCCCTACTTCCTTCAAATCTCAAGCACCTCCCTCGGCCGGGAAAGACCACTAAGGCCTGCGGTCTTGCATAGTATTTCCATGAGCCTGTCGCTAACGGACACGGTCCTGTGCGCGAGGTAGAGCACATATGGGTAACCCTTCACAGTCCTCAGAGCTTGGGCTTCCATGATCCGCCTAATGTGGTCCTCGCCCACGTTCGCCGGAACCTCGATCTTCAGGGGTGCTGCATATTCAGTTAGCCTGACATAGGCGATCGTGATCGGGATGTTGTCCCTCATAAGAGTGGGCCCGAGCGCGTATCCCGGCCCGCTCGTCGCGAGGCCGAAATAGTATATGTCTCCCAATTCACCTTTCAGAAGAGAACTGTCTTGCGAATATTTAGAGAAGAAGACCACGTTCTCCCTATCCATCAGCGACTTAGCCAAGTAAAGGTACTCGGCATAGGTCGGCCCAATACGTAGAAGATTCTCGGCGCTTCTGAGCCTCGCTAACAGGGATCCATCAACTAGGACTAGGTCGGCCTCATGTGAAGCCCGCTCAGCGATATAGTGTTCATCGTTTTCCGCGGCCAGCTTCACAGCATTCTCCGGCGTCAAACCTCCCTGGTCCTTCGACATCAGGTCGAACTTGATTACATGATGACATGTTTCCTGCCTTTCGTTGACTGCCGCCGCCATCTCTGCATAGACGTAAAAGCCGTCGTAGAGTCTGATGTTCCAGCCGCTGTCGACACCATAGACCTCAAGCTTCTCATCCATCATCCGAGGTGTGTATGGGACCCAGAGTCTCCTAGCCTGCTCCAATAACTTCAGATGAACATCACGCTCGAGCATAGCCAACCTCTCACCAAGAGCCAAAGCCTTGCTGACAAGCTCCTCCAGCATCGCTCAGAGAATCCCTTGACCAGATTTAACTTTTCGAGCCCTCCAACACTGCTGGCGTCCTCGATAATTAACAGACTCTACAAATTTCTTTAAGCATAATCTAAAGCATGCCTGATGAGTAGGTCTTATTAGCGCCTTGTGGCTTAATTCGACGCCTTCTCTCGGTTCCCGAGTCCAGTCTTCGGCTCCGTCCAAGCGCTTGCCCGGTTCCTATGTCGTTCTCTTATGAAGAGTAGGGCCTATGGCTTAGGATTGTTCCCTCTTCTCAATGATGTCCTATTGGAGAGGGTTCATGATAGGCTTATCAGGAGGGGTGAGATAATACTTGACCTCAAGTTCGTTTACTCTGATGAGCTAGGGGAGATGAATGATGGTAGGAGGGGTAGGCCATATAAGATAACGAATAGCTTCATCATATTCCTAGAACATCTTTAGGTATGTCTTCTCTGTTAGGCAGCTGGGATGATAAGAGGCTATGGATACGGTGTATGGTGTAGGGTGGTAGGCTATGGCAGGAGATGGATGGCAGAAACAACAATATCTATATTCAAGTCGATCTTCGGGGAAGAAATCCTCTCCAATAAGCCGAGATGGATCAGCGTCGAGGTAGTCCAGAAGGCATTCATATACAACCTATTGCTGAACGCGGCATGAACATAAGACAGAGAACCACCAGCTGGAGAAGAGGGCATGGAGACTAGGGAATTAGGCCACAAGGCATTATGCTATGCGAGGTAATCTTAAACTCTATTCCCACGTAGAGCGTGTCGGAAAATTCTTGGCCTATTGAGTTTTTCGTTGTGATGGGATGTGGTTGCTGTCTAGGTGGTGTGCTGAGGTTGAGGAGCTTGGTGAGCTTGTATCCATGGTGTTTGGGGGTCTCTTCTAGGTGTGTTGGGCTAGTTGTTAGGGAGAGGGTTAGGTGGTCTCTTAGGCTTGCGGAGGCGGAGCTGTCCTACCTGATATTCGGTGAGAGGGTTGACCATAGTGTTATACATTACTGGGAGGCTAGGCTTAGGGAGACTGGTGTCCTAAAGGCTATACTGGAGGAGATAGGGAGAATTATTGAGTCTAGGCTCTCGTATAGGTACTCGGTACTAGACTGGACAGAGATATCTACATGGTCTAGGGGAGATGTTATGCTACATGTAGCGGCTAGGATATCCGAAGATACGGTATATCCAGTTGGTGCATATGTTAGCTATAGCGGTGAGCCTGTCGCTGAGGAGGTAATGAACGCCCTACCCCCCGGGTAGGAGGCTCCCCATGATGGACAGCTACTACGACTCGAATAAGGCAATTGGGATAGCTATGGAGATGGGATACATACCATTAGTAAGACCACACAATAGGAGGAATAGAGGATACTATAGGAGGAGGTCTAGGAAATTATTCGGAGTATTGGCTGATAACTATAGGTATAGGCCTAGGGGAGAATCTACCTTCGGATCAATAATAAACGAGTTCGGAGACAGGATAAAGACCAGTAGATACGATACAACAGCAACCAGAATAATAGCCAGACTCATACCACACCTAGCAAAGACACTAATAAGGATAAAGAAGGCTATAATGGAATTTTTAGACACGCTCGTTCAATAATTACTGATAAGAAGCTATGATCTAGGCTTAACATCTTATCAACACTAAGGAAGGGATTTCTAGCATGAATCTATGACTATTTGCTAAAATCCTAAGCTATTCTTAGTCTTGGTGGGTAGCTTGACGGCATCGTTTACATCTCACCAGCTTGTTAGGTCTATCTGGACGAATAACCCCCTGAAAGTTCCTCCGCTAAGCTGATTTGGGATGAAGGTCAGGGTTATGTGTGCTCTTCTTCCCTCTGGGACTTTTATCGTAGTCTTTACTATATAGTCCCCATCCGCTCCAAACGCTATATCCTTAACTTTTCCTTATTGTTATCTGGCCTTCTAAATCACCACCCACAGCCCTAACCAATATATGGACCTCAACCCTCTCGCACACCCTAGCCTGGCTCATCCTTAAACAACTATACAATGGTTTGAGAGAGCTTAAATAATTTTGAGACGGCTCAACATGATGCTGATATGCCTACCGAGGTCGGCTACGAAGAAGAGGATGCAAAAATAGTAGAGGTGTCATGGAGGGGAATTGGCCACGCGATGAGTTACACTATTAGGTCCGTCAACAATCCGTTAGACATGGAACTATACTTTGTTCCAGAAGAGGGAAGATTCGTTTTAGATTATGGCTTCAAGGAGAGAGAGGACATGCTAAGGGTTCCCTACGACTCCTACGGCGGCACCTTCCGCGACTTCCTATATGAAGTGCTGGAGGTAGAGCTGATGAACAAACTGGAAGCCTGCGGGATAACAACAGAAATCTTATACGAAATCCCGGTAAGACATGCCCTATCCATACTGGAACACCATAGGCCTGGCATCGAAGAAGAATTCAAGCTTTACTTGGAGAAGATACAATATGGTATGATAAGGGTGTTCCTAGACTCTGTAGGCAGAAGAAAGAGAATAAAATACGTCATACCAACCCTAGAGGAGCTGAAGAGAGAGAAATACATGGAGAGGCTCAAAGATAGGATGATCGGTAGATACGAGGCGATGATGTTTTGGCTAAATAAATGGGCAGTGTACTTCCCAGAGGAAGCATCGGAGAAAATGGATGAGATAATTAGGATGGGCCAAGCAATAAAATCATTGGAGATAAATGAACTGGCCAAGCTACTGAGTGATGTAGCAGGGCTAATCACGGGTCAAATGAACAAGGCTGGAATAACTTTCAAAATTGACCTAGAGAAGTCGTTAGCATCAGACTTCAAATACCTATTCGAGGCAAAAGGAGATAAGAGAGGAACTATAAAAAACTTGGCACACGAAATAGCCAAAACCTACAAAATAATCGAAGAAGCGACGACCACAAAAAACACCAACAATACAAAATCTTAACTGCCGAGTCACATTTCTTAGACACATCCTCAAGGTGAGCAATTTACCGCAGTTAGAGAACAGAACTACATTATTTTCATACTCCCAACGACTAGATAGAGGTCCGTAGCATTAATGAGAGATTAAGTTCAGGATAGAGAAGTGGTTCAAGAAATTGAGTGAGAGAGCAAGGAGATACTTCAACAACCTTAACTCCCTAAGCTGAAGAACATGGAGAACATGGTAACGATTCTGATAAAAGAGCTAGAAAATTGATTCGTGAAAGGAAAGCAGTTTAATACCTGGTTGAAAGCGCCGCTGCCAAGATTGAGAACCATCTTCGCGAGATAAGTGCTTGACGGTATTCCTGCCATCAATCCTGGGGCCCTTTCGAAATTCCTGGCCCGATTCCTCCGCTCTGACCTAGAGTTTGAAACATTCTTGATCGAACTTGCCCCCCGTCTTTTTGCCAAAAGAGCAGACAGATCTAACAGCTATACATGTCCCATGCTTCAGCAAGGAGCAATTGCGCCCGAATCCGATGCTTTTCCCAGAAAGATTGTGTTCAGTCGTCTAATAAATTCCACATCCTTGCTTAGGATCCTGGAGACCTTCAACCAGCCCACGTGGAACACGTAGTCTAAGACCATAAGAGCTTGTTCGCATGGCTTTTTTGTTAGGCCTGAACCAGCTTGAGACCAAAGCGAAGATGTATATACAGGCGGAGATCCGCCGTAATGTGCTGGCGGCCGATACCAGCCCCAGCCAAGACAGTGGTATATTTTTCGTTAATTCAGATGCCTATGAATGTAGCACATCATGTATGATGATGGTTGTTATGCCCTCTATTTTTTGGATTGTTGCGTTTGCTTTGAATTTGCTTCCTTTCCTGATTAGGTCTCTTGGGCCGTGGTAGGCTGCTGGGTCGAGCCGGGCTCTGAACTCCTCGTCTACCACGACTATCGCGAAGCCGGGGTAAACCTTCTCAATCCTGATTTCATGTATTTTATCGGGTTTCTTGGACGCTCTTATCACGGCCTTTGCGACGTATTTTTCCCCTGTTTTGACGGCCAGCCCATCTCTAACCAGCCTGTTCATGGACATCCTGACCACGTCTGGGCTGTAGCTAAGCTGGGACAGGGCCTCCGCCATAGACAACCCCTTTACACCGGCCTGCAACAATTTATTGTATAATTCTCTCCTGCATCTCAACAGCTCTCCCGAGCTGATTTTCGACGCCTCTATGTAGACGGCTTCGTCATCCTCGACCGTGGATTCCTTTGTCGTTGCTACCTGAATTGTCTCTCGTCTCCATGGCCACGGTTCTCCCGGCCTTGGTTCTGGGCCTCTCCTCTCAACCCTGATATCTTGTATCTTCTTCGATATGTTTTCGAGGATTTTAGCCATCTTCCTAGCTCTTCTATATCCTTCTTTGAAGTAGTATTCGTCGACTGTTTTCTCTGCGATTAGTATTGTTACTTTCCCGGGTAGCTTCCTTCCCGTCCTACCTCTTCTCTGAATGTATCTTATCCCCGATATGGCTGGCTCATAGAAAATCACGTACCCACATTCAGGTATATCGAGCCCCTCCTCCCCAATGCTGGTTGCTACGAGGATGTTGAAGACCCCTTCCCTGAATTCTTTGAGGAGCCGTATCTGCTCCTGCTGCGTCATCTTCGGCCCTGTCTTCCCCTCACCCTTTCCAATAAACATCCTAGCCCTGTACCCGAGCTCTGTGAGCCTAGACACTATCACCTCCGCCGTGTTTCTTATGTTTGCGAAGACCATTATCCTGTCGTCCGGCTTCTCCGACAAATGTTGTGAGATTCTCTGTACCAGTGCCTCTATCTTTGGGTGGTCTGCTTGGCTTTTGGCGGCGAGTTGAATTATTTTTCTGAAGTCCTCGCTACCGGAGAGCATTCTATGGCTTCTCAGCTCAGAATGCATAACTTCTCTGAGGTATTCTCTTAGGCTGTGTATGTGCTGGCTCTCTATAAGCTCCTGTGCATGGTATAGGCTCAGTATCTCGCTTATCAAGGCCATGTAGTGCATGTTCTGGCCCTTAACACCCGAGTCTATCTCAGCCCTTATCCTAGCCATGGCTTGGACTAGGATAGTCCTGTTAACATGCTCTACAGGAACCCTGACGACACCGAACCTCTGCAGATGTCTAACCCTGTTCTCGATAGCCTCCCTGATAGCCTTCCTAACCTCCTCATACTCATGTGGAATCTCTACACGTACCCAGTCAACCTTAACACCTGGAATATAGCTCGAAACCTCCTCATCCTCCTCAGTCCTCCAGACAATTTTCTCCACCCAGAGGTTCTTCACGACTTCGAGAACCTTCTCCTCCTCGCTCCCCGGGCTGGCTGTCAGGCCCAGAACCCTAGGCCAAGGGCATCTCCTAACATATTCTGATGCGAGACGTGTGTAGGCGTATCTGCTTCTGCTCCTGTGGCACTCGTCGAAGACGAGCAGAGCGAATTCTTCAAGCCTTATCCAGCCACGTCTGTAATCGTTGAAGGCTGTCTGAGGGGTTGAGAAGACAATTCTGACGGATGGAGAGCCCCAAGCCATTTTCCTAACGCTTTCGCTCACTTCTCCAGTTATGGCGATGCCCTCGTCCTCCGAGATGTTTAGGTGTTTGAGGAAGCTCTGCCTATGCTGTAGGACTAGGGGCTTCGTAGGAGCCATAACAAGTATCCTGCATCCCGGATGCCTGTGGAGAAGCTCGGCGGCCACGAGCTCGGCTATCACTGTTTTCCCCAACGCTGTTGGCAGAACCACCAACGTATTGCCTCTGAGAGCCTCCTCAACCATGCTCCTCTGATATTCTCTGTCCTCTATTGTATCTGGCTTAACCATCGGATGGCTGACAAACACATGCCTACCAAGAGGCTGCTCAACAACCCTCTTATCCTCTATCCTCTCCCTCTCCGTCTGCTTCGGCGCCGGTATGGTTGCTATCAGCCCCTCAGCAACCTTAACCGCGTAAATATGCTTACAATCTTTCCCCATCTTCTTAGCCCTGAAGGTATAGTCTGGGCATGTGCATGAGAATTTTTCTCCATCAAACGTTACCCTATACGTTTTTGTCGGGTCTTCTTGGCTCGGCACATCCCAGTGGATGGGCATCTGATAGGGAATGGCCATAGGCTCTTAAATATGTTGATGGCCGTTGTTGTTCTGATGAGCTATAGGAGGGGGAGGAGGTTCGAGTACGAGGTTAGGGATTTCTTTGAGGATAGGGGGTGGCTGGTTATCAGGGCTGCCCGGAGCAAGCCTGTTGACCTAGTGTGCATAAAGGATGGGAGAGTGATGCTTGTCGAGTGCAAGTATGCAGGGGGCCGGCTGCTCAAGGAGGAGAGGAAGGCTCTTGAGAAGATAGGTAAGAGGTATGGCGTGGATGTAGTGGTGGCGCGGAGAAAGAAGAGAGGAGAGACAGAGCTTGAAACACTCCACCACTCCAAGGGCTTGTAGGATTCTACTCTCGTCCCGCATCAGCACCGGGGACAATGTGGCGCAGTCAGCAACCTGTCGGCTATATTTCCAGAGCCTCCCCACTTTCATCGGAAGATGGGTTAAGCCTCTCTACGGCACCTAGAACCTCTTCGAGCTTTTTATCGCCCAGTAGTTTTCTAAACCTCTCCAGCTCATCAAGTCTCCTCAGCATGAGGCCGCGTCTCTTCGCAGGCGCCCCGTCTTCTCCAACGGGGTTTATCTCGACCAGCAGAGAAGCAGGCCTGCCCCGCGACGCCGGCGCCTTCACAACAAATATCCCGGGAGAGCCCTTGACTGGAACGCGCTGCCAATCTTTGCCCGTCTCAAGAAACCTCTTAAGCGCATCCTCCATAGCCATAATTTCGATACTTTAGGGCTAGAGATAACTCTTCAGGGCCATTCGCTTTCGCCGCGTATAGTGTAGAAGGCCGTCGCGAGAACGATGTATCCGGCTATTGAGATGTAGATGCCCACGATTACTATGGCCAGCACGGCTCCCAAGACCAATAATAGCCCGCTTGTCTTGAACGTCTTTATCGACAATCTATCGCCAACGATGTCGAGAGATTTCTTGAGAAACAGAGCGGATATGATGGCGAATATTGTGGAAGTTACAGCCACGGCTATGGTTCCAAGTAGGTAGTACCAAGGAAACGTGAACGCGTACACGTAGGGGTCTGGGTTCCCCAGCATGGAGGCGTAGGCTGGGGGCCATGCCAGCATCAGCAACACAGCCGCCGCCACGCCAGCCACTGTGGCCGCTACGCTGTAGAACGCAAACCTGTACACCTTGGGCTGCTTAATCGCCTCTGAGATACGCTTCAACGCTATGACTATGGCTATCGTCCCCGCGGTTACCAGTGGCCCACCTACGGCAAGAGCCACAATCGGCCCACCTACGGCAAGAGACCACTACGTCTACACCCACGAGACACGGAGGAATATAGGGCTGGCAGAGGTTCAGCGCCACCAGTTCGCAACTCTAGCCGACCTATTAGCCGAGACAGCCACACAGACCTGCTGACAAGTTAGCGTCAACATGTTGACAGGATATTCACAAATATGAGTAGCTACAAGAAAAAGTTGTTGTAGCCGTCAACAGGTTGACGGTCTTGATGTTTTAGCAGTTTATACAGAACTTTATATCAGGCCTGTCAACATGTTGACAGGTACTACCATAAATGAGTAGCTACAAAGTCCCTTTGTAGATGCGTCAACATGTTGACGGCTTTGGAAGAGCCCCTCTGCAGTTGCACTTTTCCGCAGTAGATTACCCCATGTCTTCCGGGCAGGTGAGCCTACGTCCCATTAGGAATAGTCTTGAGGAATAGCATTTGTAGACCGTCTCCTCAACACCTCTGCTATCAAGCATCCCGTATTGTGGTATGAGAACGGCTGTGATATGGAGAAGCATTCTAACTCTGCTGATGATATGACGAATCACCGTGACTAAGCGCATGAGCTAACTCTGTTGTCAGTATGTCTCTGAATTGTAGCGCGACAGACATTCCAAGCAATCTCTCACGTAGAAATAGTAAACGTTTTACTACAACCTTTTGCATCTATTATGTGAAGAGCCATGGTGAGCAAGAAAGCTGCTAAGAAGAAGGGGAAGTCGGCGACGAAGAAGAAGGCGAAGGCCAAGAGGCCGAAGGCTAAGCCTAAACCCGCTCCTGCTGAGAAGCCGGCCGAGAAGCCTGCTGAGCCTGCGGCTGAAGCGCCGGCGATGTAGCACCAAACCCCCTCTCACTATTTTTTACTTGTATCCAGAGCTTCTCCCTTATTGCTTTGGCTCTTCGACATATAGCGACAACTGAGAAACCGGAGGCCTTGGTCACCTCGGTCAAGGAGCAGCTTGGCGCGGCTGCAACATATAGCGCTGCGGTTGCGGCGACATGTGTGTGTTCTCCGTATCTATGAAGGATGCTCGCGGCCTCTTCCACGTAGGGCTCTAGACCAAGCTTGTTGGCTACCATTCTTAGGAAAATTTGCGCCGACTGCCGCTGGTCAGCCACGGTGCTGTATCCAAGGGCTTCCGACACCTTCCTCAACGTTTTCAGGAAGCCTTTCTTTCGCTGGAGCATATCCTTTAGCTGAACAGGATGCTGGCTCTGTTTGCAGGCGATGTAGAGAACCGCGGCAACCAAAGTCTCGCCATTCCTTCCCTGTGACAAGCCCATTCTCCTGAGCCTTTCCAGCATCTCCCTAGCCAAGTCTACCACGTGGTTGGGCAACGAGAAAGCGTTGGCGTAGCTCGTCAGCAGCTCGTCGAGTCTCATCGGGTCTTTTTAAAGACTCCATGGATAAAAGCGAATGTAGAGGGTATGCATCAAAACTTGGGCCCTTTCATTCTCCGGATTCCTCCAGCTATTGTCAATAGTCCAAGTACTAGAGGAAACATTATCAAGCCCATTAGTGATAGGATTTCTTCAGCAGGTCCTACCAGCCGTTTTATAATCTGTGGAGCCAATATGAGGGGGGAGACAACCAATAGTAGTCCACCAAGTATCATCAAGCCTCCAACCACGGCTGCCCTCAGCCCTCTGGTTGTCAGGTATGCCGCGCCGTAGAAAATTGCCGAGATTAATGCGGACACCGCCGCAATGAATACAGCTATTCCAGCGCCTAGCCCTGACAATATGTCCCCAGTCGGTGGGCTTGCGAGCAGTCTTGCAGCTTCTTGAACAGCCGCGAGAACAAGGAAGGATATGAGGAGGCCGAAGGTGGAGAGAACTATTCCAGCCTTGAACCCCATACTATTCAACTCTCTGAGCAAGCATATATAGCGTTTACTGGCTCTGCCACCTTGTCAAGAGGTCTCTCCCTACACTCGCCACGTCGGCCTCTTTATCCACGACGCATATAACTGGTCTCTGTATCTTGAGCGCGTGTCCCTTGTATATGCAGTATCCTCTTGGAAGGAGTCTCGCGGAGTACGCTATATCGCTTCCCATGATGCTTCTAAGCCTCTCTAGGTCCACGTCCTCCACCCTGAAGGCGAAGATGTTCTGCCCCATCTGTGTTGATATGAACTTGTCCACCTCCGAGAGTCTCTGGGTGGCTAGGAAGAGGGGCACGCCGTTTCTGGGCCCGGTCGTGGCTATGAGCTTCATCACAGGTATCATCATGTCGTATGCTTCTCTGCTTGCAGCGCCTTCGTGTGGCGACTGGGGCGCGAAGTTGTGCACCTCGTCTATGAAGACGGCGACGCCGAAGGTGGGGTCTGCCCTTGCCTGCAGGTAGCACGTCTCCAGTATCTCCCTGCTCCTGTTTATTATCTCGTCCCAGTTGGAGGCGTCTGAGAAGTCTACGTGAACAAGCGCGTTTGTCCTCACAGTTTCCACTATGTCTACGCCGTTCTCCTCAGAGGCGTGTTTGAAGATGTTTCTCCCTATTTCTTCGAGGCGTTTCCTAACGTCGTCGGCCTCCACTATTGAGAGTATCTTTTCGAGGCCTTGCTGCGACCACTCTATCGAGTTCACCCCGTCTTCCTCGAGCTTCTTGGTTATCGCGTAGAGCGTTCTGGCTTCTCTGGCGCTTCCCGACAGCCCGGCCCTTGTCCGGAAGCTGTTGTACCAGCTTGCCGGACTCAGGCTCTTCTCCTTCCTAGCCAGCCTCGTGGATGATGTTATTCTCTGGTATCCTCCATGCTGCCGGGCGTTTTCCTCCAGAACTTTGCTCCTGAACTCGCCGTCCCAGTCTATCAAGAGTATGTGAGCGTTTCGAACCGTCTTGAGTATTTTGAGCATCAGTGACATGAGGAGGGTGCTTTTCCCCGTGCCAACTCCTCCGACGACCAATGCCCCCTGCCTAAACAGTATCTTTAGGCTGAGTCTCAGCCTGACATCTGTCGGATATATCGTGCCTATGGAGACGCCGGGGCCGTCTGGGCTTATGAACTGTGACAGCGCCTCGGGGCTCGGCCTATAGACCGGCGTAAGCGGAGGTATAGGGCTTAGGAGTGGCCTGATGAGCCCCGAGTCCTCGTACCCAACCTGCCAGCAGAATGCTTTCCCAACTATTTTTTCAGGGTCCTGAACCACGTCACCGTCTCTGAGGAGCTTCTCCTCGTAGCTGGCGCTGGGCCTCCTAAGAGAAGCTGTCTCCACCTGTATGAAGACCGGCTTATCCTCTGCAGGGTGCTTGATGCAGAGGTATTCCCCCCTGTAGACAGACTTGTTGGCTAGAAGGGTTATCTCCACTCTCTCCGAGCCGTAGCTGCCTTCTGAGGAGAAGACGTGTCCAACAACTTCTTGAAACGCCTCTACCATATTCTTTCACCCCATCTCGGCACCAGTGGCGCCCATAGCTTGCGCGGAGACATGACCCCGGTTATGCATGACCTGTAAAGCTCTGTCACCAGCCTCCTGCTGACCTTGACCTCTTCATCGGCCTTCATGAGTATCGCCGGGGGCCCATGCACAGGGTCTGAGCTGTATGCAAAGTATTCTAGAGTCTCGAGGGCTTGCCGGTCGTCGACAAACGGTGGGAAATCTATCCTGAACACTCCTGCCTCAGGCTCGTTAAGCAGCTTGATGTACGTGTACCTCACATCTGTTTTCTCGGTGGGCGGGGCCGTGGGCGGCCATGGAGCAGCCTCCATTTTCTCGAGAACGGCTGATAGCAGGGCCCTGTCCGTGAACCCGAGCTCCGAGAGGTATCTGCTCTGAGGCCTCTTCACGAAACCCGCCGCCAATATGCCGCGCTCTCTACACAGCTCTATGAGTGTCCTTAGCTGGTAAACGTATTCGCCCACGTACTTCGGCCTAGGTATTAGAGGACCGTCGACGATAAGCAGCTCCAAGTCATTATCCCTCACCACTTTCTGCGCCAGCATAAGCAGCATGGTCTCCCTCTCCACGTCAACCCTGTCGCCGAACTCTCCATCGGCTTCACCATACTCCTGCACTAGGAGCTTGGGCTGGAGGAGCTGTCGCCTATATTCAGCCCCGTCCTGGATTACAGCCAGCGCTGTGGCGAAGCCTATGTCAATGTCTGCGAACGATAGGATGCCGCTTCCCCCGTCGACCGCCGCCACTCTCCATGTTTTCCTCGACGGAGAAACCTTGGCTCTGGGAGGAGGGGTGAACATGCTGGCCGCGCTTGCAAATCTTTCCGCCTCCACATCCATGAAGTGTTTAAGCCCGTCCTCAAGCCTCTTTACCAGCTCGGTGTAGGTTCTTACCTCCTCCTCTTCCTGTATCAAGCCCATCCAGCAACATACGGCTCGCGGGCTTTAAACCCTCGAGGCCTAGAAAACCTTCTTAACAACTACCTCCCACTCACAGTTACAGTTGATTTGCAGGAGGTAGTTTCCGGGCTTTACGCCTACGATATGGTTGTCAAAAGAGCCCTCCCTGCCTCTTACTTCCCTCGACCATTTGACGAAGATGTCCCCAAATTGTATCAATTGTATCTGGAACCTGAGCTCTGAAACAGGGCCCGCCGCTTTCACGGTGAAGGTTATCTGCAGGTCTGTGGTGTTGGCTACGGTGAAGGGTTTTGTTCTCTTATTTCCTATGTCGTGTTCGGTCAGCAATATTTCAGGTGTCTCGGCTGGGTAGACCGTCTGCGTGATGATTACGGTGGTTGTGGCCCTGAAGGTTGTGTATGTGGTTACAGAGGTAAAGGTTCTAACCGTTGTTGATGTTTTCAGAGATGTTGTGGTCACGGCCTCGGTTATGGTTGTGTGCTTGGTCGTGGTGAAGGTGACTGGCGGATGGCCGAGGAAGACGCCTAGCGCTAAGCCTATCAACAGCCCTACCGCTACGGCGGCCGCAGCCTTAGCCAAGAGCCCCCCTCCGAATATCATGTATGTGAAGTAGAGGTTGATTGCAAGTGATAGGATGATGTAGCTCATGAAACTTGCTTTGCGTATCTTGTGTCTAAACGCTATCGCTCCCATCATTATTCCCAGCCCGGCTCCCAGCAGGGCGAACCTCTTCAGCACGGTCTCGCGAATCCTCCACTGGCGCGCTTGGGCCTGCTTCTTGTCCCATGCCATGGCCAGAAAAGCCGCTATGTTTAGGGCTGATAAGGCCACGGCTGCGACCTCGATGTTGTTTGATAAGCTGGTGACCAGCAAATCGTGTATGAACCTGAAAGGTGCCGTCGCTGTTGTGAGCAGCACATGCTCAGTGGACGGGTTAAGGCCTGCCGTCCGCATCTGCAAAGCAATGATGCCGCCGCCAACAAGCATGTAGAGCAGGATGAATGGCGAGCCTATGTAGAACGCGTAGCCGACTCCGGCTGGGCCGATGTAGGAGCTCGCCAACATAAGCAGGGCGATTGCCGTTATATAGGGTGCAACATACGTGCCTATGAATCCATCCCACCAAACAGCATCTGATGCAGGAGACCTAATCAGACCTGCTATAGCAAAGAGGATGACGAAGAAGGTGAAGGATGTTGTGACGTAGGTATACATGTTTGCGACATCTTTTCCCTCAAACTTCACATGCTCCTGTTGCTGCCAGAAAACTGTCGGAGCTTCTGGTTGGCTGGGGCGCGTATGAGCGGTTGCTGCAGCCGCTCTCGTTGTCTGCGCCTCCATGGTTTGCAGGCGCTGGTCGTATAGCCTCCGTTTGGCTGGGTCGCCGAGAACTCTGTAGGCTTCGTTGACAATCTTCATTATCTCCTCGGCGTGAGGATGGGGGCTGATGTCTGGATGGTATTTCTTAACGAGGTTTCTGTAAGCCCTCTTTATCTCCTCTTGAGACGCATGTCTCCCAACGCCGAGAATGGAGTAGTAGTCAGGTATTTGATGTCTCCCGCTCATCTGGGCCACCTTCCGAGCCTTCAGGCTGGCTTGGAGATGCCCTGCCTTCTTGAGCGATGGATAGCTGTATAGGCTTGTTAGCTGGTGGAAGAACGTGTTTGGCTGGTTTACGCCTATTCGACACTATTTTGAGCATGCGTCGCACCGCTTCCGGCATGTTTTGCTCTATTACCTTTTTTCTGGAGGCTCTTTTCCTCAGAATGTATTGGTGGGCAAAAGCGCCGGTAATGCTCCTAACCCCCTCGAAGTCTATGACAACTTTCTTATCTTGAGCTTTTTCTATCATGTCGAATAGCGTGTTTGCTGTGTCTCGTAGAAGCATGTTCTCGGCGAAAACTTCTGCAAGCTTCAGCCTCATGCCATCACCTATGCCCTGCGAATGGTTTTTGTGCTGGGCATCAAACAGCGGCCTCCCACGGCTCATGGGAAACACTGTCTAAAACGGGCTGAAAAAGGATACGTTGCCTTTTCTTTGGAATTCGTCTTCTGGTGCTGCTGCTCTTCGAGTAAACCATTGTCTTCCCCTTTTTTGTCAGGTACTTTCGCCAGAGAGCCCTCCGAATGCTCATCATCATCTCTAGAAACTGGCTGTAATCCTCTACCTCGAAGGTCTTGTTGTACACTTTCTTGTATTTGTTGCCGGCTCTCTCAAGCACCCTTACGTAGAGCTTCACTCCTCGCCCACGCTCTGAGGAGCACCGCACCTAGGACACTGGTAACCAACAGCATCCATCACAGACCACCCAAAACACGTATATCGGCTTCCCCAGCAGACTTCACCACTCTCTGCTCCTGCGTAGCGGTGTAAGCCCCATACACCCCAGCCGCTATGGCGAGTAGTGGAGGACCAGCCGTAGCCGCGAGCCGTGCCTCAACAGGCAGCTCCTCAATAAATGCCGCCTGCTGCAGAACTATAGCCGCCAGCGAAAGCGCTAGCACTGCGGCGACAGAGGCTATGGCACGGGCGACTCTGCCCCGTCTTGTGATAGGTAGCTCTGCGGCGATCGGCTTCGCACCTCCTTTAGCGCCATCCATGCAGACCCTGTATGATTTGCCTCCTGACTCGTACCGTGCCACGTCCACTGGGTAGAGGATGAGTCTTGCAGACCTTGCGACGGCGTCTGTGTAGCAGTCGAAAACCTTCGTCGCCATTTCCTCAACCCTTAGTCTATGCTCCTCGGTCACACGTGTTTTGGCGGCCTCCATGGACTCCCATTACTCTAGCTCCGAACCTATTGCGCTCCAGCCCATAACCTTCTCGGCGTCAAATGGTTTAGCGGCTTCGAGTCTCGAGAGGAGGATGTATTTGACCTGGCCCAGCCCAAAGAGGCCCTCGAACCTTTTTCCATAAACCGCTACAGCCAGTCTCTCACGTATCGTGCCCCTAACCGGTCTATATTCGCTGTATGAGGACTTGTCCCTGTACCGTCTCTCCTCCACCTCTATCACCCAGCGGGGTACCATAAGATACTTCACATCCCTCAACACACCTCCCTTAGCCCGCTCCCGTACAAACATTTCCAAAACATTGTTGACAACACCCTTATCCTCGCACTCCACAATAGACAGTGTATATGTGTTTCCAGTGAGTGAAACAGCTGTGCCGCAGTATCCGCATATCAGCACAACTGTGTCAGGCGAGAGCTCAACAGGCGCCCCGCAGTTAGGGCACCAGCTACCCTCCTGAGACAAAACAAATCCACCTCAGACTGTTTTTAAACGACATTGTCTTAAATGTTGTGTCCGCCTACAATACTCGACAGAGTACACCTCGAGACAGAAAATTCCCTCCCTTCGCTGACTCGAACCCCAGTTGCATATTTCTTACACCATGAGGATTTTATCACCGCCTGTGGACAGGTTAGGGACTTGTTGATTGATGCTGAAAATTTCCTAGGGACTGCTGCGGATCTTATGGAGAAGGGGAGGTGGAGTAAGGTCTGCCTCAACGCGCAGCAGGCGGCGGAATATACTGTTGAAAACGAAAAACGCGATTAGAAAGCTTGGAAGGCGGCCAAGACGCCAAAGCTTACGCATACATATATCCAGAGAGTCATTAAGGAGGTTTAGGTCTACCACCTCAAAAAGCTCCCACTCTTTCTCACCCCTCGCATATAGCAGAATCCCCTGCTTTATGACCTGATATGAGAGTGAAAAAGTTCACAGGCTTTAGGCTGGAGAGGACAAATATATAGCCATTAATATCCTAGTGCACTGTTGGCTTGCGGATAATCCCAGTGATAGAGGTAAGGGTGAATAACGTTGCTCTAGGCCACGCCGTCGCCGATGACTTCAACAAGTATGGAAACTGCGACGGGCATAACATCGTCGGTTTGGTGGCTGAAGCTCATCTCGTGAAGAGGCTGAGAAGCATGGGCTACGAAGTAATGCTGGTGTTAAGCCACAATCTTGAGATAAGGAGCATTAAGAGGCAGGGGTTCTCCTACGATTGTGTTGGCGAATATGGTAAAGTCTTGGAGAAGATGCCTGCTGAGTTAAAGGCAGTTGTAGAGGAGATGTGCGAGAAAGGGGTTGATATCGAGATAGAGGATGACGGCGACGTGCCTATCTACCTAGAGGGGAGAATGCTGTTTAAAACCAGCTTCAAAAGGACACTTCTAAAGCTTATCGCTGATTAAGGGGACAAATATCTCTCACGTCTAATAATCTTTAATTCGGAATTAGAGCCTCTCCTCGCGGCCCTCAGCTACGAATTGGTCCTCATGGTAGAGTATGGATGCGGGGTCCCCATTCGGGGCCTACCTTCTAGTAGTGTTGAAACTCTTCTTGATGGTATAGAAAAGATACTTGCGTCGAAAGGCCTTAGGCTTGAGGGGGTTTTTTGATGGTCTGAAAATCTCTAACGAAAGCGAGCTAATCAAAGAGATACATGGATTATGGAGGACTCGGGAGGGCAAAGCCCCTCCTAGGCAGAACAGCGCCAACGCATTCTAACTTATGAAATCATTGATGAAAGCCGAAACGGTCTTAGGGTCCTCTAAGGCAGGAAAATGTGTGTTCGCGTCTAGTCTATAAACACTGAACCACTGGTGGTTTTTGGCGAATTCATTCTGAGCTCTCAGATAAGCCTCGTCCTTTGGCAAGGAGAATAGATGTAGAACATGGGGAGGAGGCTCAAGCTCACTCAACGCTTTCAAAGGACTTCCGAAACGTTCATAGCTTGCGCTTATTTCACGCCCCGCACGCGCCCACATCTCAAAGCCGTGAGACCCCATTTCACGTCGTACATGCTGAAGAATTCTATCGTCAACAACTCCTGAGAGCCACATCGAGAAAAGACTCTCTCGTACCTGCTCCCAATGCTCGCGGGACTGCAGTCCTCTTAAGGCTTCAAGGAAAGGTTGTGGTGGTTCAAGAACCAGCCAATCCAGCAGCACAAGTTTCTGATTTTTTTCAAGAAGTTGACGCCTCAGCTCTATGGCAACCCACCCTGCGTGAGCGGTCGATACCGTGACTATTCTCCGCGCTCCACTCCTCTCGATAACGGATATCGCCGCCGCCACAAGTTCCTTCTCACCAAAATCCGCCGCCGGCGTGTCTGACTCTCCATGCCCAGGCCAGTCAATGACGAGGCAGCGCGAACGTGATGAGCAGAACGGCACTAGGTCACGATACTGTGTGCGATTATCACACCAGCCGGGCATGAATAGAAGCACCGGTTCTCCCCGTCCGTGGTCTTCGTAAGCTATCTTCAAACCACTTGATAATGCATATAGAAGCCTGCCCATTCTGACCTGAAGCGGATAGCCCCAATAAATGGCTTGCATATCTACAGCGTGGTCATTGTTTAAGCGTTGTTTGTTATGTCCATGGACTGGCTGTCTTGGTGGTTTGTAATATTTATTAGACCGTAGTGTATTACAAGGAACGTGAGCGTAATAAGCTTCCGAGTTGATAAGAGACTTAAAGCTAGGATAGATAGGCTTCGCCACATAAACTGGAGTGAGCTCCTTAGGAGATATGTTGAAACTATTGTGGAGCAGGAGGAGCGAAGAATGAGATCTACTAAAGATCCTACAGCCATTAGGCGTGCGATCGAGGAGATGGATAGGCTGGCTAAGTTATCTGAGGGGTCTGACTGGATAGCTGAGGAGGAGGTGGTCAGATGGAGGA
Source organism: Candidatus Caldarchaeum subterraneum (assembly GCA_000270325.1). GTDB lineage: Archaea > Thermoproteota > Nitrososphaeria_A > Caldarchaeales > Caldarchaeaceae > Caldarchaeum > Caldarchaeum subterraneum_A. Next base: position 934,590 of record BA000048.1, read on the forward strand.
GGAGAAGATTCTCGTACTTGATGCAAGTGTAGCGGTGAAATGGTTCAACGTCGAGTCACTACGGAAGGAGGCATTAACAATAAGGAGCAAATATGCCAACGGTGAGATAGATTTGATAGCGCCGGATCTTCTACACTACGAGGTGGCTAATGCTTTAAGGTATAATCCAAGATTTGGGATTGAGGATGTTAAGACAGCTCTCAAGGCTCTACAAGACATGAGCATAACCACCTATGAGTTTAAAGGAGAATTGCTGGAAAGAGCGGTGGAATTGGCATATAAGTTCGGCATCCCGCTATATGATGCGGTTTATGTTTCCCTAGCTTTGTTACAGAATGCAACCCTCTATACAGCCGACAAAGAGGTTGTAGCCAAAGTCCCATTAACAAATGTAAAACATCTCTCCGAAGTGTAGAAACGGATATTGTAAATGTTTTCACCAAAAATCTGTCTACAGATTCTTTACTCAAAATTAAGCCACCTCAATATGCTATTCTGTCGAATAGGCTCTCTTTTTCTTGATGGGCCCGACTGCTACCGGGCTTTTGATGGCGAAGGCTGAGACATCTAAGGCCCTTAACATCTGCTCGTATCTTGACTTATCCTCCACATAGTCTATAACCTCGGCCACGGTCATCAGCTTTAGCCCATCAAGCTTATCGGCTACGAAGAAGTTATCACGCCGTTGCTCCCCATCAGTTATTATGTCTATGCCTGCGTCTTCTTGATATTTCACCGCCAGCAGGACCGCCTCATCGGCTACTGAGCTGAACTCATCATACGATATCTCGCCCCTGTTTTTCCGCTTAAGCTCTGCGAGCAGCCACGAGGGTCTGGGCCAGCTGCCCACGACTGTCGTTGGAAAGAGGTCCGCCATGTGCTCAGTCAACCACAGACACTTCCGGAACTATTTTGACGTTTCGTGAAAGTGTGTTCCCGACGGGCGAGGTCTCCAAGGTTTTGCTCCATATGTCTTGGATGGTCTTTGGGTCTGCGGGGGAGCGGACGTAGAGCTTGGCCTTTGTCTCACGGTATCCAAGATGGCCTTGATCGCTCAAACCTAGGAATGTGAGGATATTGTCTATCCTACCCTCAAGACTCACCTAAGTCATTTATCTTGATGTTGTTCTTTGTCGCACCACTCTTTAGAAAAAGGTTTTGTTCATCTATAGTCCGACGACCCGTGTTGTACATGATGCTGCAGCAAGATAGGGGCAAATTCACGGGAAAGATGTCTTAGGGCGAGGCGGCGCAAAGGCTGGAAACCCCCTTTTCAGAAATTGATGGCTCGGTGCTGTGGGGAGTGAGATGCTGAGACAGGAGAAAGGCCCGTAGGCTTGGACAGCCACCTTCTGTGCAGAGAGACGATTTATACCATGGCAGCGTAGTGATATTTCTGTGGACAGGTCTAGGGACTTGTTGATAGATGCGGAAGATTTCCTAGGAACGGCTAGAGACCTTATGGAAAAGGGGAGATGGAGCAAGGTCTGTTTCAACGCGCAGCAGGCAGCGGAGCTGGCTCTCAAGGCTGTGTTGCAGAGGATGGGCGTTGAGAGACGGACTCATTCGCTAGTTGACCTCTTGCGGGAACTCGTTACCCACCTTCCCGAATCTGGGAGGTTCTGGGACGACGTAAAAATCCTAGACCAATACTACATCCCCACGAGGTATGCTAATGCATTCGCCTCGGGCCCTGCCAAAGATAAGTATACAGAAAACCAGGCACGCGATGCTGTGGAGAGGGCTAAGCGGATAATAGAGTGGGCTGGTAAACATGTCCTATAAGTCAGAGCTTAAGGCCGCCGCTCTGCAGAGGGTGAATGAGTACATTGACAAGCTTGTAGACGCTGGCATAAAGCCCCACTCGGTCATTCTCTTCGGCTCCTACGCAAAAGATAGCTTCACGGAAGAAAGTGACATAGACATCTGTGTGATAGCTGAGAACCTGCCGGAAGAAGAGTCCGCACGCCGCTCCCTCTCCTCCCACCTGCCACACAAGGGTGTTCAAGCAATCAGCTACTTTCCACACGAATTTCTAGAACTGCTGGAAAAGCTGAACATCATGGTCCTGGAAATAGTGGAGTACGGTCTCCCGATCATCGACGATAGTACATTTGCAAAGGCTAAGGTGATTCTGGAGAGGCTCAAGAGCGAGGGCGTCATAAAACCTGAGAGAGATGGATGGAGAGTGACCAAGCCCTGACCACCACAGATACTCGGATTCACAAATTTGATGAAGAAAAAGAAAGCAAAATCGCGTGTGATAAATCTATATTGGTTTTGAGAAGCTGGCGCAGGTGTTGCGTATAGAGATGGTTGAGCACAACAGCTAATGCATCCACACTTTTATCAAGTTCCCCCAAACTAGTCCAGCGTGGATGGTGCCGTGACTATGACCATGGAAGGCAATCTTTTGGCTGCAGTTGGTAGTGTCACGATTTTCCTCATTGTTTTACTGGGGATGTGGTGATGACGCAGGCCCTACCATAAACAGTAAAGATGAGACATGCTATGCACCACATTTTCTAATCCATTTTTCCCAGCAAAACAAGATACTAGTTCTGATAACACTACCTTTCACTTCGATGAAGAAGATTCGAGTGCCCCTCCTCAGAGAGATACTCCGACAGGTTTGCGGAGTTCACGGGTCACGGCCTCTCAGCGGCCTCTGTCTCTTGGCGTTCTGGTAAGAGGCGGCAACGTTGAGGGTCGGCTCATTACAGGCTCTAGGTTGTAAACTTCCCGGTTTTCCATCTTTTTAAGATAGAAGCCTTATTAGATGGGTGGTCAGCAGCCCGCTGGGGGAATACCTGCTTGGGGGATGTCTCCCGGCTCTCAGTCGGGGACAAATGGAAGGGCCACCTCGAGCAACGCTTGGACCCAGAGTGGTGGACAAAGCTTTTCGGCAGGATCTATCTATTGACCGACTCTGACGTGGTTCTCAACGAGCAGCTGACCAATTATGAGGTCGATTTGATGATACAGTTACTTGGTTTTGAGAAAGATGATTCAATATTGGATCTCTGCTGCGGCAACGGGAGACATTCGCTGGAACTGGCTAGGAGAGGGTTTAGGAACGTAACCGGGCTTGACTACTCGGAGGAACTTCTCAAAATTGCTCGGGAGAAAGCAGAGGCCGAACACCTCAAGGTGAGGTTTGCGAGGGGCGACGCACGTAGCCTGCCGTTTCAGGCTAATAGCTTCGACGCTGTGGTCATGATGGGTAACAGCTTCGGCTACTTCCACAACCCCCTCGACGACCTCATCGTCCTCAAGCAGGTTCATAGAATCCTGCGTCCCTACGGCAAGTTCATGATAGACATAGCCGACGGCGAATACCTCAGGCACAACTATCAGCCTGTGAGCACAGAATCCAAGACGGATGGTACCCTGATAATTAGGGAGAGAGAACTCTCTAGAGACCGTGGCAGGCTCGTGACACGAGAACTCGTGATAGGGAGAGACGGCTCAGTCGTAGCGGATAACCTATACGCCGTGAGGCTCTACGGGTTTGAGGATATCAAGGCGCTTCTCGAGAGAGCAGGCTTCACGGGAGTGCTTCTAAGGACTCGGCTATCCTACGAACCTGAGAGCAACGACCCAGGGATGATGCGGATAAGGATGATCATCACCGCTTACGCTCAAAAAGAGGAGATAACAAACCACCAAACCCGGGGCGAAAAGGTTGTCGTGGTCCTTCTCGGCGACCCCCGTCTCCCGAACCCCGTAAAACCTAATAAAATCTTCGACGAAGACGACGCCTACGCGGTGTACGAGCTGAAGAACGCTCTCCATGGAATAAGAGAATACAAGTTCATCTTCGTTGACGACCACTCAAAGATGATAGAGTTCCTGACGAAAAATAGAGCCGGTATTCATATGGTCTTCAACTTATGCGATGATGGTTTCAAAAACAATCCCGAGATGGAGGCACATGTTCCGGCGCTCCTAGAGATGCTGGGCGTTAGATACACAGGAGCAGGGCCACGCTGTCTCACACTTTGCTACGACAAAGCCAAGGTGAAAGCTATCGCATCCTCTATGGGGATACCTGTTCCACACCACACAATTCTATTTAACGGCGACAACGGCTCCCTTAAACACGTGAAGTACCCTGTGATAGTGAAGCCTAACTACGGTGATAACAGCTGGGGGATCACCGAGAGAAACGTGGTCAGAAACAGGGATGAGCTTATTTCAGCGATCAAAGAAATCAGAGTGAAGTGGGGCTATTCTGGCCCTATATTGGTTGAGGAGTTTGTAGAGGGCATGGATCTTACCGTCTCGATACTGGGCAACCCGCCACAAGATGTTGTGCTACCGATTTTGACAGAAGATTACTCGAAACTGCCTGACGGTTTGCCTAAGATACTTACATATGCTGCAAAATGGTGTCCCGACTCGCCGTATAGGTTTGTTAACTCTATCCCCGTGGAATTGCCTCATAGGTTGAGGGAGCAGCTGATATGGTGGTGCAGGAAGCTCTTCGCCATGTTAGAATGCAGGGACTATGCGCGCTTTGACTGGCGACTGGGTTCAGACGGGGTTCCTAGACTGTTAGAGGTTAACCCCAACCCCGGTTGGGTGTGGGACGGGCATTTCGCAAAAGCCTGCCTGGTCTTAGGATGGAGTTATAGAAGGATGCTGCATGAGATTCTCCGAGCCGCCGAGAAGAGATATGCGGCTGCGGCCCACGTCAGCCAAGAGCTGCCCGCTCATGCTATAGCTTATCCATAGCAGCGGCTCTATGGTCATCCACTTAAATATATGAGGTTTTTGGAATAATACATGGGCGCGGATTTCACATTCTTCCTTGCCTAGATTTGGCCAGGCTTGTTTTTCTGCGTTGGTTTGTTGATTTTGACCAGAGTGGTTCTCTTCCTGTAGACCTCTAGAACATCGTCTGTCACCACGTGAATCTCAAACGGGTCTCGTATACCCTCCCGCCAAAGTTCTGCAAGAACCTCGCCCGGCTTTTTCTCTGTTACAACAAGTATGTCTATATCGCTTGAAAGTAGGTGTCTGTTCTCTGCAACGCTGCCGAAAAGATAAACCTCTGCATCTGGGTCAAGTTTCGCTACGACTGTTGCCAGCTTCTCCAAGTATTGCTTCAGGTTTCCGAACACCTCCGCTCTGCGTTTAGCCTCTCTAACCAAGAATTCTGCCGACGACATTCCGAACCTCCTCCACGGTGTTTTTCAACTTCTCAACCTCCACGGCTGCATATGTTCTGGTAACGTATCGTGAAGTAATGTAAGCGTCCTCCAGTGAGCCTAGCTCAACAGCATATCGCGATAAAATCTCTTCAATATCTCTATGCCCGGTGACGTCGCGTATAAGTTCTAAGGGCTTTCTCACGCTGTGTGTTCTCGGGTAGTCTATTCCGAGTCGCAGAAGACATGCCTTCAGATAGAGTTGGAGAGACTGCTCTAAACTGAAGACTGCGAGGTCATAAAACCCGCGGCCAACCTGCATAAGGGCTGTTTCAAAAAACCACATCGACCTCTCTAACAAGCGCGCAGCATCCTCATAGCGTGTCACACGAAGTCCTCGGCCCACTTATGACCCGGCAAATATTTAAGGCTAGTTTATGACCAGTTCACAACAAAACCATGCTCTCCGACCATGAACAGGTTAACCATTTCTTTAACACTTGTCATAACTTGAAATTAGGTCTAGAAAGAGAAACCTCCCCTCACGCAAAACCATTTCGCCCTTCTCTATTCGAATCGGTTCCTTGAAAATGGGCCCATCGTATACAAAGGTGTGGAATTCTCCTCTTTCTCCGCATGGGTCCACTTCTCTGGGTAGGTTCTCAAGTAGTTCCCAGCTGTATTCGCGGCCTATTAGCCACGAGGGGGCCTGCTGTGTATCGACGCAGCAAATGATCGCCTTAAACCCAAGTCTTAGGAATTCATGGGCAAGTTCCTTGGTGTCTCTGCCCCATAGTGGAAAAATTCCGCGGAAATTGACGCTTGCAAGGTTCTCCTCTCGATAACGACGCACATCCTCGAGGAAGATGTCGCCGAAAGCTACGTCATTTATCCCCTCTGACGCAAGGGTTTGAAGGGCTGTTTTCATCCGTTCAGAGTAGGTTTCGTTGCTGCAGTTGGGAGGTAAGGGAATTTTTAGCAGTCTGGCTCCGAGTTTCTCGGCCTGCATCTCTATGAGGTCGAGTCTCACACCATGCATGCTGGACCTGTTGTTTGACTCATTGTATGTTGTGATGAGAAATTCTATGAGCAGGTCTTCTTGGGCCGCTAAAGTATGGTAAGCCATCGCCGAATCTTTTCCACCACTCCAGCTGAGGGCCACCCTTTTCTTCACAATTGTAACGAAGCATGTGTAGATACTAATACATTTTCAACAAACTCTATAGCGTGTGTAAAGGTTTAATCCGGAATCCTTCAAACACTTTCTTGAAGATTCCAGATGGGCTGTTTAGTCGGCCTCACGTCACCAATTCATGTTTTGACACAATTCTGGAGACGAGTTCGGTGAGAATGATGTAGAGCGGTTTTCGGGCGTTTTCCCTCACCTTTTTTACCCATTCGCCTACCCAGCGGGAGAGATGTTCTCTGTAGAACTTTCGCCGGGCGTCGCGGCATATTTCGGCGGCTTCGGTGTTGGAGTTTTCATGGGCCAGCAGCTCCTTCACCATTATCAAGGCCATGAACTCTAGCTCGGCTTTTATGTGGTCCGGTGTTCCGGTGGACTGCTTAACGTTGAAGGCTCTGTAGAAGCCCGCTATGTCCGCCAGCTCATATGTCCTGTGCTCCATGTTTTCGGCACATGTGTATGCTGTCTCGCACGGAGGCGCGGCACCCATCTCAAACAGACGAACATACTCCGCTGATGCATTCTCATCTGACTTGATGATGTTTATCACGTTATCCGCTAGGTTTGACTCCTCGGTCATCCCAAGCTTGTCGAAGATTTCTCTGAGGGAGTTGACGGATTTCTGGATGGTTTTTGGGTCTGATGTGAAGCTGGATGAGAGGAGGCTGTATATTGCTGCTGTGGTCAGCAGCCTTGACTCGTAATTCTTCAAGGTGCTCATATTCGGCTCTACTCTACATAGAGTGTGTGAAGCATGCTGGGGTTTTTCCTAGCTCCTCTGTCGCCCTGGTCCCCGAACCAGACTGTGAATGCCACGGAGTAGGTGTTGCCCCTCTCGATGTTTATCTCGCCAGCGGTTTGGTCTGAGGCTTTCATCTTCTTGGCAAGAACCACACGCCACACTCCATTTCTCCATCTTCCCCAGCCGACGGCATCCTGAGTGGGCAAGGTTGTCACTGTCGCAGGCCCCTTGGCAATTATCTTCTCAACAGGCTTCTCTTTCTTGGGCTGGGATATTGGGTTGCCGACCCATGTCCCCGGCAGCCTAATTCGTGCAAAGTCGGGCAGGTCTATGGTTTTGGGAGGCTTTCCACCGGTTATGGACTCTTTCAGAAGCGGGTACATGTCTGCGGAAACGTTGGGGAACGCTTTTTCCAGGTCTTGGAAACCTTCTTCTATGTCAACCTGCCAGTCAGCTTTCCAGTGAAGTATAGTGGCGGGTATTGTTTGTGTGCCCATGAACCGTGCCTCCGGCGGCGCTGGATAGCTCGTGAGCATAACTGCGCACGCGTCCCTGAACTCGGGAACCTTAATCGCGCTCGTGTTGGCTATGTCGTCACGCCATTCCAGCAGAAACCCGATAAACTCGCCGTCATGAGCCGCGCGCACGTTGAGAGTCTCCTTGGGGACGCTCAGCTTGAGCGGCCTGATTATGGACTGGTCGGCCAAGCTTATTCTGGAGAGAGGCACGTTGTCCCATATGGGTGAGTCGGGGTCTTTCACGGGAACCTTGTCCACTAGACGGGCTGTTACATCGGGCCTTGGTCCCTGTGTCTGAGTGGGTTTGGGCGGAGATATGGTCTCCTGTATCTGCCTGTAGAAGGACGCGGATAGGGCGATGAATAATGATGCGCCAGCCAATACGGGCAGGAATAAACGGTCCGCTGCACCAGCCATCCGCGCCACAACTGCGCGTCTACTCTTTTTATCTGACGCCATATTCGCCACCTCTAGGTGATGTTGTGTCTATAGACTTGAAGCCTGTCGTCATAGAAAGGTCTCACCACGGCTGGTTCCTTGATGGGAATCCTAACAACTTCGTGGCCGTTCTCATCGTATCCAGCCACCTCGCTTGAGCCGATTACCTTGAACTTGGTCATTATCCTGTCGGTTGACACGTTGAGGAGAAGGGCTGCCACCAGCTCGATGTCCTTGCTTGCGATGGCTTTTTTGTAGGTTTGAACGGCTTGGTCGACGCCGGGTCCGAAAAGCATTCTCAGGAAGTTGATGTTGCCCACGTGTATGGGCGGTATGTAGTAGATGTTGGGCTCAAGCCCCAGCTGTGGAAGCAGCGGAAGACCAACCTTCTTGACGTGGACTAGGAAGTCTAACGGGTTCTCTGGGTCCGCGTTTTCTGGCGTGTGGAGGTAGCCGAACATCCTAATCTTGCCAATACATGTCCTCATGCATCGTGGCCAGATACCTTTTTCGACGGCGGGGTAGCAGAGAACGCATTTCTCGGAGATGCGTGTTACATGGTTGTAGAAGACTTTCTTGTAGGAGCATGCCTGGACACACTCCCTATAACCCCTGCATCTCGCCTGGTCTACGAGGACAATCCCGTCTTCAGGTCGTTTGTAGATGCTGAGTCGGGGGCATGATGCTAGGCATGCCGGGTAGGTGCAGTGGTTGCATATGCGTGGTAGGTAGAAGAACCAGAGGTCATGTGGTAGCCTCAGATAGAATTTCTCCTCCACCAGTATCTCGTTTGTCTCATCCTCGCCTCTGTTGGGATATGCATAGTCTAGGTCGCTTGGCAGATATCCTAGGACACGTTCACTAGGGCTAGCCGCCTCAAATATCGTCTTACCCTTGTACACATATCTATCGCCTTCGCGTTCCCACCTCTGTGGCCCTAGCATTTTGAGAATATTGACATCCCAGCCCATCGGATAGGAGCCCCACGGCTTGGTCTCCACATTATTCCAGTACATGTACTCCTGTCCCTTCCCAGAGGTCCATGTGGTCTTGCATGCCACGGTGCATGTCTGGCATGCGATACACTTGTTGGTGTCGAAGACCGCTGCAGCCTGCCTCCTCGGCCTAGCTCCTTCATACCAGTAATCCATCTCCCGCCCAATCTGCCAATTATACACCTTCGGCATCCTAAATCACCTCCACATACTGACCGGCCAGATACTTCTTCACCTCGTTGCTGGCGTATGCTGGCCTAAACCCTGCCGCAGCAGGGCTCCACAGGCCTTTCCGGTCTTCTCCACCGGGCTCCGCCCTAGTTATCTTGACGAAAGATTCCTTAGGCGCTCCAATAACTTGATGGACGTCTAGGGCGAAGCCTTTCCCTATGAGCTGGCCGTAGTATTCTTTTCGGACTAGGCTGTCGGTTTGGAGTGTGGGTTTAAGCCATGTTCTTGTGGTGGATTGATGGCTTCCGTATCGGTAGGCTGCCTGATACCCGGTTCGCGGGTTTTTGGCGAGGCCGTCGGCTCTTTTCTCATGCGCCTCCACCGAGCCATGTGTTGCGACGTAGAAGTGGAACCATGCACGTGCCACGCCGGGCGCTATGTTGGGGTAGTGGCGGGCCCTAACAAGCCATCTGAAGACCTTGTAGTCCTCGGGCTTGTCTGTCCATCCGACGAAGGGCCTGTCCGACGGGTCCGCATCACACCACACATAGTCTCCGTCCTCGATTCCCAGCTTCTTGGCCACTATCGGGTTTATGTCTATGTATCCTTCGCTCACCCACGGCTTCCGCTTATCATGGCGGTAGAAGTCTCCGAACGGTCCGAAGAAGGTGGCCTCGAGGTCTGTGCTGGCCCCCATGCTGTGACACGCGTGTCTATACTTTGGTGTGACGAGGATGTGGCCGTATCCCATGTCCACGAGCGGGTGCTTGGTTTCTCTCACCTCCTCCCAAGGCTTGACAACATTCCTCACCTGCCTCACCTCGGTGGATAGGTCTCCGACAGGTATGCCGTAGTCGCTGGGCAGCTTCGGCTTGAGGGCTGGATGAGGCTTAGAAACTATTACGTTGGGCTCGTATGGCGTGTTGTCTATAGGCTCCCTGTATACGGGCAGGTTTTCGCCATACTCTATGAACTCATCCTCCTCGCGGTAGAACTCGAGACGCCCAGTCTTGGTGTACCATGGCCTGCTCTCGTTGGTCTGCTCCCACCCAGTTATTCGTGGACTTGTTCGAACCATCATGAGGAAGGGTGTGCCTTTTTTGCAGCTCTCCTCCAGCTCCTCAAACCTGTAGCCCTTGGTTGTGTTACCGGCTTGGAAGACCCTGTTCAGGTAAACCTCCACCTTGTCCTCGTAGACAAAATGCCAATAATCTCTGAAGCGTCTATCACCTGTTAGCTCGGAAAGCTTCTCCGCAATACCCGCCAAAACCTCCAAGTCATCCCTTGTATCATATATCCGTGGCAGCGGTGTCCTAGGCCACGCTTGGAGGAACGGGTTTGTCACCGAGCCGTACATGTCGGGCTTCTTCCTCTCAGCCCAGCTGTCCACACCGAAGACCACGTCAGCGTATTCGCAGGTCGCTGTCCAGAGCCAGTCATTCACAACTATCATCTCAATCTTGGGCAATGTGTTGACCATGATGTTGTGGGCCCACTTGCTGTTGCCTAGTATGGAGTTGGTGTTGGCCCAGAAGGTTGCCTTGGTCGGTGAGGGCATGTGGGTCTTTCCTGTGAAGAGTCTGCCGCCTATTCGGAGCGGCCTGTCGTCGTATGCGTAGTAGTGCGCCGACTCCTCCTTCCAATACTTTTTCTGCCGCGCTGGTTTGGATGGGTCTAGCTCGGGGTTGAACGGGTCCTCGGTAACCCACTGGAGAACACCGTTGAGAAGCTCCATCCTGTAGTTGCCCGCGTAGCTGCCCACGGTTCCGCCGAAGTGGCCGATATTGTTGGTGAGGCTGGCCACAAGAATAATTCCTCTGTCCTTCAAGTCGCTGTGGTAGAAGTGGTTGGGCCCCATACCTTCGACGAAAAGTGTTCTGGTCTTGTTGGCCGCTATGAGACGGGCCAGCTCCTCGATAGATTCTGGAGGCGCCCACGTTATCTCCGAAACCGTGTATGGGTCGAAAGCCTCGAGATATTGTTTAATCAAGTCGAAGACAGGCCTAACCTTGACGGTTGAGCCGTCGACAAGCTTAACCTCAAACTCGCCTTCAAGCGCCGGGTCAACATCCAAGCCGGCGAAATATTCTCCAACATGGTTCCTGGTAACCACCAGAGGCTGTCTTGTTTTATAATCCCACACCATGAAATCATCCCACTCAACCCGGAGCTGCTCCGGGATTATCTGGTCTTTCTGGAGCGCGATTGGAGGAGGTGATTCTCCGGGTTTGAGGACTTTGGTGAAGTTGCTGAGCTGCGAAGGAGTGTAGCCTTCGATGACATCGCGCGCGTAGGAGCTTGAGGTTATCCATCCGCACAAGCAGCGGCAGGTCGGTGAATGACTTGACAAACTTCTCATCATACAGTCTATCCCTTATCAGGACATGGGCCAGCCCGAGGGCGAAGGCCTGGTCTGTGCCCGCTCTTATGACGATGACGTAGTCGGCTTTGGAGCTGCTGGACTGGTATTCAGGCGCAATCGTAACTATCTTGGCACCCTTCAGCTTCGCTTCTGTAAGCCAGTGGCCGTCAGGCATCTTGGTTGCAATCCAGTTCTTGCCCCAGAGTATGATGACCTTGGCGTTTTCAGCCGTGTAGAGATCAAAGTCCAGAGTCTTGTTACCCGTCACCATGGGGTGGCCGGGCGGCAGGTCCGTGTGCCACGCATAGTTATCCCATCCCCGAGAGCCTTTCGCCTCATCCGGGCCCACACCCCTAACGTATGCGTCGAGCAGCGCCATCATGTTGGCGAAGCGGTAGAACCCGCCTATCCTGATGCCTGCGTTGTAGGGCATACCTCCTCTGAACTTGATTGTTTTTGTGCCAGCCCCCTCAGTCGACTCGACCATGGCGGGGTCGTATCCCTGGGCCAGAAGCCTAGCCTGCCCCTCCTGTCCACTATAGGTCGCGACTATGTTTAACAAGGTCTGTGCCACTATCTTGAACGCCTCTTCAAACGGGACCTTCACAAACTCCTCCTTACCGCGTCCCGAGAAATATTCACGGGGCGGCTGACCTGTCGCAGGGTCGCGTGGATATCCAGCGTCCACCCATTTCTTGAACCCCGCCCTCACGTAGGCGCCCTTTATCCGCCTGTCGGAGTAGAACCTTCTCACATAGGAGAGGCCGCTTATGCACGCCCTCGGGTCCCATCTAGACGATGCCCTGTTCCCATAGATGTCGGTGGCTTTCCCGTATCCAAAGGATGGGTCAGCATATATCACGACCCCGTTCTTCACGCTTGCTCTGAGTAGACAGCCGTGGGTATCGTTGGGTGCACAAAGATAGTGGAAAGTGCTGTCAGGTGTGTATATGTCCCTGTAAACTCTCTCCCAATCTCTGTACGGATATGTTGTGAGGGGGTTGATGTTGGGGTCTATCGGCTCAATATACTCGAATGCTAGAATATCGTCTGGAAGCATCGCCAACACAGCGGCAGAAAGCGCCGAAGAAGGGACGAGCGCTAGGAAATCTCGCCTACTCAGTCTGAGACCTCCCATACAGGATTATTAGGGCTTCAGCTCCGAATAGGCTTTCTACCTAACAAGTTAGGCTGTTTGAGTGGAAAATATTAGGATGTGTGGTTTATCTCATCATGTTTCTCAAGGCTGCCGGCAAGCGTCACATGTTCCTTAACAATCCTCTTCATAGCCTTTCTCATGGTTTCGGTTAGTGTGGCCGGTGTTATGCCGAAGAGTTGGGCCAGCTCCTTCACATGTATCTTCTTGGGGTAGTCGAAGAACCCGAGCTCGAGGGCGGCTTTTATTATCAGCTCCTGTCTGCTGGTGAGGCCTCCGTTAGGCTTCACAACGCATAGCTCCCGCGTCTCATACCTAATCCCCCTCTCAGAAAGCCTCTGCATAAACCTCCTCAACTCCGGGCCTGTCCCTATGAAGCTCCAGACAACTTCACCTCCGGCGCCTGTGCTTACACCCCTGAGAATACATGAACCAGCCTCCTCTATCCCACAGCCCCTGCCACACATCACCACAGCAGTGCCGTAGATAATGCCGCCACTGGACTTGACAGTGCGCAGTTCGCGGAATGATTTCTCGTTTCTGAGAAAAGATTCCACCTCACCAACCTTATTGTCAGCCGAGATGCGGAAAAACTGGATTCTCCACCTGTCATCCACGGACTGCTGCTCAATCACCTTGGCGAAAAGCCGGCTATCCAGCCTTGAAAGCCTTGATAACCAACACACATCACCCGGCGTAGTCGAAATGGTTAACGCCATAAGCCTAGACATATACTACATAGTAGGTGTATGCCTAACATTTAAGGTTGGCATCCATATTAAAGCAGGGATTGCAGCTTTCCAAAAAATAACGTGGGCGTTGCAGCGGAGAACTTGGTTGAGAGGCTTAGAGAGGCGACTGAGAAACATGGGGTCAAGCTAATCTTAGGCAGAGAGATAGAAGAGGCGTTAAGCGCTTAACACATTTTACATGGAAAAATAACCTGCCATATCTATTAATCTTTACCTCGCAGTTCTCTGACATGAACCGGTCTCCATACTCTGGAATTGAGTAGGGGTCTTCCAGATTGCATCTATTCGAAAACTATGGGAGAGTGTTTTCATTCTACACAGCAGCTCATTTTCTCCACTGGTCTTAGGAATGCCTGTGCACTCAGTTTCAGGGCTTCTGCGTATGTTGGGAAGACGTGTATGGTGTCGACGATGTCCATGAGTTTTTTTTCCGTATTTGATGTAGAGAGCCGCCTCGGTAATGTATTCGGCTGCGTTAGGCGAGACGATGTGCACGCCCAGAACTCTCCCATCATTAGGATTTATAACCAATTTGGCCAAGCCGCGTCCACCCGTCATCCTAGCCTTAGCCACGTTCTTCAGCGAGACAACTCTGCAAGAGCATGCACCGAACCTCTTCACAACCTCCCTCTCAGTCAAACCCACCGAAGCCACCTGCGGCTCGGTGAACACCACCAGAGGAACAGCACCGTAATCCATGGCGGCCGAGCCCTCTTCAACGATGTTTGAGGCCGCCACCACGCCTTCACGCGCCGACAACGTCTCAAGCATAAGGGGTTTAGCTATGCAGTCGCCCGCGGCGTAGATGTTTGGTGAGCTGGTGCGCATCGTCTCGTCCACTTTTATGAAGCCGCGGTTGTCGACGGCTACGCTGCTCTTCTCCAGCCCCATTCTATCCGTGTTCGGTTTTCTGCCCGTCGCTATCAACACTGCGTCAAACTCTATGGTCTGCCTGCCCTCGTTAGTCACTATCTCAGCTTGGCCAAGGTCTCCATGTCGCGAGAACTCTACAACCCTAGCTTTAGTCATAATCCTCATGCCCTCGTCGGCTAGGATTTTTGATAGTGTCGATGATATCTCAGACTCCATATTAGGCAGAATTCTGTCCAATAGCTCGACCAGCGTCACTTGACTGCCCAGCCTCTGCATGGCCTGTCCTATCTCAAGCCCTACAGCGCCCCTGCCCACCAGCAGCGTGTTCTCGGGAAGGGTATCCATATCCCATATCGTGTCCGTGGTATAGTATCCATTCTTCTCCAACCCGGGAATGTTAGGTATGGCTGGCCGTGAACCGGTTGCTATCAACGCCTTCTCAAACTCGACTTCACGCACTCCATCACGTGTCTCCACAGCGATTGTGTGGGGTGAAGTGAATGAGCCGCGGCCCTCTATAAGCTCCACGTTCGGGTAATGCTTCAAGACATCAGCATACTTCTCACCACGCATAACGTCTACAAACCTTCGGAGGGATTCCATTAACTTGCCGAAGTCGAGGTCAGCTCCCTTGGGTGTAACTCCGTCAAACAGGGGCGTGTGGCTGCTGTGATAATGTTTGGCGGCCTCTATCAGGTATTTGGAGGGGACGCAGCCAACGTTGACGCATGTTCCGCCCAGCTTCCCAGCTGAAATCATCAAAATGGATAATTTATTCTCAGTTAGTTCGCTGGCTTTGATTGCGGCGCTGAAGGCAGCAGCTCCGCCGCCAATTATAACTAGCTCGTATCTATTCATGGACTTGCCACCTGCTTCGTTTTTCTCAGCCCTTTTCCATGCTCTTCGTCTATCCCACTACAACAACGATTGCACATCAACCACAACTACCCAAGGGTGGTATAAGAGAAAAGCAGTTTCTACACATGTAGTAGCTACAGCTAGGAATAGTTTCGGAGAAAGCTTAAGAGAACAGACACATGGTTGAGAAATCGAGCCGTTAGATTTTCTCGATTTTCTTGCCCTTTTCTATTAGTGTGCATGAGCAGTGGGCTATCACTGTGCCTTTCTGTTTCAACGCCCACTGAAGGATTGGAATAGTGGCCGCCCTCAGCTCGTCGCCTTCTTTGGTGAGTGTGTATTCAACTCTTGGCGGAATCTCGTTGTAGGCCTCCCTTTTTACTAAATTATGTTTAATCAATGCTTTTAAAGTGTCTGAAAGTATTTTTGGACTGATTCCATCCAGTTCCTTCATCAACATGTTGTAGCGGATTCTTCCATGGTTGCCTATTTCATTCACTATTAAGAGAGACCATTTTTTGCTGATTAGATCGATCACACCCTCTATTGGGCACATGCAAATGATACGCTTCGTCTCTTTGGTCACCGTGTTTGAAAGATTTGCATATGATAAATATCTTTGTCGTCAAATGTTTGAGAGAGAATAAATGTGTCGGGTGGTGTTCAAAGGTTATATGCGGGACAGTGTCGGGTGATGTCGCGGGGATGCCTGAGTTTCTTGATTTGTTTGTTTCCCAGGTGTTGGATAAGCGTGAGAGGCTTGTGTCGATTCTTTCTTTTGGCCGGAGGAGTGTTTTTGAGGAAGAGTTCCGCAGCTTATTGAGAAGTAGCTGGAATCCGTTGCCCGCTGCTGGGCCGTGTTTTTCCAAGGTTGTCGGCATCGATGGAAGCAGGGCTCTGCGTCTTTACGTGGTTGGCGGTGTGTTGTATGTGGTTAGAGCAGTTGGCGTATACGGTAAACACAGAATACGGGAGTTGGAGGTTGATGCTTTCACATCCGCGTCAAGTAGCAGAGATATCAACAGGTTTGTTAACAGGAAGATGGAGTGGCTCGAACATCGTGCCGCTTTACATGCTCTCGAAAAGTTTGACGACGTGGAATGTGTTCTGATTGACGGGACTCTGCACGGCAGGATGATGGCTGTGCCACGGGACAGCGCCGCAGAGGGTCAGAAAGATTTCATGCTCCAATATTTTCAAGACTACACGGCTTTTCTCGAAGAATGCAGGCGAAGGAATGTTGTGCCGATTGGCGTCAGCAAAGACAGCAGGTCAACTCATTTCAAAACCTACTTTCTATCACTAATTCTTGAAAACTATTTCGACGTATCAAAAACCGGTTCACAGCAACTGGAGAAACTGTTGAGTATGTTGTTTGAAATGGCTGATGAAGAGGTTAAAAAACAGTTTACTACTAATTCTGTTGTTTTGGCGAATGTGTTTCGTGAAGCTACTTCATCTGTCACAGACCATCAAATAATCAGAAACTACGCCGAAGAAGCTGGATTCACCCAGCCGCTAGAGATAGGTGTCTATGGCAGAGGCGCGAGGCTGGTTGGACAATTTATCGAGTCCCCTATTCATTATATTCACCGAAATTTTCCGGAAGCCTTTGAAGAGGCCGGTGACAAGGCGTCTTTTCTTGAGTGGGGTCGACGCGTGCTGTCCAAGATTCTGCGTCTACCCACCATAGTTTCATTCCATATATTGCTTGACAGGAGAGACTCGCCTCTGCGAATAGATGTGCCCAGCTGGTATTTCGGGCTCGACAACACTCTGTCCGATAAAATAGGGGTCAGCCCTATGAATGTACGGCCAGATTTGCTTGAGAGAATTGTAGCGACGTTGATGCGGGGCTATGGTGGGTTGCGGAACTATAATGTTTGGCTGGTGCAGGCTGATAAGGAGGTGAAGCTGAGCCGTGAGACCGTGGATAGCCTTTATCACCGTTCTCTGGAAAAGTTTCTCGGGCTCGGGACGCTTTTGACTCCTGTTAGGAGGGAGAGGCGTGTCAGGTTTCCATGAGTCTAAGCAGGTTGGAGTGATAGTGGGTGAGGCGAGAAGCGACCAGTTCTTCTTCGTCTGACGGCCGGAGGATTATCCGGCGCGTTGGGAGTATCTCATGGTTTATTCACAGGAGGAGGTTGACGGTAAGCTATGTGAGGTTCCGGTCGTTGCTCAGGTTGAGGGTGTGGTGGCGGCGAGTCAGGCGCTCAGCCCCACAGTGGATATCGAGGCGTTGAACCGTATCTTGGCTGCTGAGGTCTATGATGTCAGGACATGGGGCCGCGCGAGGGTTCTCGGCTATCTCGATAGAGAGGAGCGGGTGATGCAGCCGCGGAGAGCCGTCGCCCCCGGAAAACCAGTCTACATCGCGCCGAAAACATTGCTGGAAAAGTTCTACTCATTCCCGGAGGATGAGCGGCTTCACGTGGGTCATCTGATAACAAGGCCCGATGTTCCTGTTCATCTCTCGGTACGTGGTTTTCGGCGACATCTTGCAATAATAGCTCAGACCGGTGCGGGTAAAAGCTACTTGGCCGGGGTGTTGTTGGAGGAGCTTCTGAGCAAAGGCGCGACAATTTTGGTGCTTGACCCTCACTCCGACTATGTCCGCCTTACGATGACGCCTGATGGACGTTTGCACGAGCTCGCTGACAGGATAACGGTTTACAGACACACGGCGGCTACGGGCAGATACCAGAAATTGTTTCACCTGAGGCGTTATGAGATTGCTTTCACCGAGCTGTATGCAGATGACATATGCGACATCGCTGGAATAAGAGAAGAAGCTACGAGGCAGAGGGCCGCTGTCAGAAAAGCACTTGAAAAACTCGCGGACACTGCTTACACACCGCAAGACTTGCTGAAAATGCTGGAAAACCCGCCATGGACCGATGAGGATAAAGAATTAGCCGATGCTGCACGCGCAGCAGCCAGATACATACGGCGTCTCGCCCATCTCAACGTATTCGGCCTCTCATCCACCGACGTGTCAGAGCTGCTTAAACCGGCTCACGCCTCGATTATAGATTTGTCAGGGCTACGCGACGACTCGATGAACTACATCGCCTACACAATACTATCCAAAGTATACGACAGGGTCTCAAACGGGTTATTCGGCTACCCAGTCTTCATCGTAATAGAGGAGGCTCATAGATTCGTGCCATACAGAGAAGAAACGTATGCTTCGGCGATTATTAACAGGATTGCGGCGGAGGGTAGAAAATTCGGCCTGTTTCTCATACTGGTGACGCAGAGGCCCTCGAAGATAGATGATGACAGCTTGAGCCAGTGCAACAGCCAGATAATCATGCGTCTCACTAACCCAGAGGACCAGAACGCTGTGGCGAGAAGCTCGGAGAGAATGAGCCAAGACCTGTTAAACGATCTACCAAGCCTCAACCAGGGCGAGGCGGTGGTGGTGGGTGAGGTGACCAAGGTGCCTGTGATGATGAAGGTGAGGCCCAGAACCACGATGGAGGGCGGCGCCGACATCGATGTTGTGTCCAAGCTAAGGGAGGCCCTCAACCTTGTGAGAAACGATAAAAGAGCAGAAGAAGATGAAAAGCGGAGAAAGCCTTTCAAAGGCGAGTTTGAGGAGACCTGAAATGAGCGTGCAGGCCATCATTACAGCGGATAATCATCTCGACCCGCCTGCAACCATGTTCGGCGCCAAACGGTTTGAGAGAAAACGGGACCATCTCCGCTGCTTCGAGGAGGTTATGGAACATGCTAAGAGAGAGAAACCAGACCTTTTGCTGATGGCTGGAGACATTTTCGACACGGTGAAGCCCAGCAACTTTGTCAGAGCACGTCTTATGCAGCACATGAAGCAGCTGCATGAAAGAGGTGTGAAGGTGGTGATGGTGAGCGGCCATCACGACACACCCAAAAGCGCCGAAGAAGGCGTCTCACCGTTGGCTGTCTACGGCCACTCGGGATACGCATACTTTATCCAGGACCCAAACAGCATGGACTATTTTTCACTTGAGGTGGATGGTTGCGAAGTTGTTGTGGCGGGCCTTGGACATAACCCGCTGCTACATCCGGCAGACGACCCATTATCCTCTGTCAAGATGGAGAAACGGGGTGACGTTAACATTCTTTTGCTACACTATCCCGTGGAAGGGTTTGTCGGCGTCTATGGCGAAGAACCGGTGATTAGGCTGAACTCTATTCCGAAAACATGTCAACTAGTGGCAGTAGGCCATCTGCATCGGCACCAAGTCAAACGTCTCGGCGACACGGCGATAGTTTACCCCGGTAGCACAGAGAGAGTCTCCTTCGCGGAGGAAGAGGAGCCAAAAGGCTTTGTCTGGGCAGAGCTAAACAGGGAAGGCCTTGTCTCACTAGACCACGTCAAGACACAGGCCCGTCCCTACAAAACCATAGAAACCATGTTCCCTGAAAAAGATGCAATAGAGCGGCTCAAGCAATTGATAGACCAACACGCCGACCCACAGCTTGTCCTACGCCTTGTCATCAAAGGAGTCGTAGAGGCGGAAAAACTAACCGAATACAGAAGATCAGAGCTTCTTCTCCACGCTCAAACCCGCCTATTCCATCTCATGGTTGACGATAATGGTCTCGAGATCAAGTCACCTGAGAAACCGAGCACACTGGAGAAAACCACTCCCTTGGAGGAGCTGCGCCGCTACTTCAGTACCTTGATGCAGACTGCTTCGGCCGAGGAGCGGGAGATTTTGGCGGAGGCGCTTAGACTCAGTGAAGGAATGCTTCAGGAGGCCGGTGCATGGTAAAGCTGCTAAGCCTCTATGCCTACAACTTCAAGAAACTGAGGTTCGACGAGCCGTTAAGGTTCTCAGACGGCGTAACGCTGATATCAGGCCTCAACGAGGCCGGAAAATCCTCCATCCTCGACGCAATACTATACGCCCTCTACGCCAGAGTGATAAGGCCGCCGCCGGAAAAAGGTAAAACAAGAAACGAGGACATTATCGCATATGGCGCCAGCAAAGCCACAGTAGTCCTCGAGTTCGCTGTCGGCGATAAACGCTACAGGGTAAGCAGGGAAATAAAACGAAGCGGAAAACCCCGTGCCAACCTCGACGAAATCCTCGCAGACAATTCCCTCAAACCCTTAGCCGTGGGACAGGAGAAAGTAACCGAGCAGATAGAAGCCATACTCGGAGGAATAACCTTCAACGAACTAGTTTCCAGCACCGTCGTGGCGCAGAAGGAGCTGAACAAGCTGATTGAGCTTCGGAAAGAGGACCGAAAAAAGATAATCAACGTCTTCCTCAACCTAGAAAGCTTCAACATCGTTCTGGAAAATCTTGAAGAGCAGAAAAGAGAGCTGGAGGGCACTAAGGAGAGGCCGGGGCGTCTGCGGGTCGAAAAAGAAAAGCTGGAATCCTTGCGTGAAGAGCTGGAAGAATACCTGAAAAAGAAGAAAGAACGCGAAGACCTGGTCGAGGAAAGAATGAAGTTGCTCAAAAACATCGAGAAAACAGAGGCCGAATATGCGGAGGCGGAGAAACTGTATAAGATGCTGCAGGAATACGATGAATTTCTCAATCGGCGGCAAAAGCTGGAGCTCGAGATAGAGGGAAAACGAAAACAGCTGGAAACGCTTCGGAAACAGAGGGAAACACTGCTAAAGAACATAGAAAACACGGAGAGCGATATGCATCGTTACCGGGACCTGCATCTCGTCGAAAAAGAGCTGGAATCGTTGTCGAAAGAGTATCAGCAGCTGGTTACTCTTGAGCATCAGATTGGTGAGGCGCGTGAAGCTGAGACGCGGCTAGGCATACAGGTTAGGAGCTTGGAGCAGCAGTTGCCGCCGTCGGCTAAAGCAACAGCGTTACGGAGACCGTCTATCCGTCCATTTGCAGCTGGAGCCGCAGCAAGCATCATCATAGCATTCATCCTCCTGTTTATCGGCAGCGTTCTCCCAGCCCTCCTGTTCCTCGCCGCTGGAGTGGTTTTTCTAATCATCGTGTTTCAACGGGTTTCGAGACTTTCTCGAATGATGGTTCTTCAGGAAACACTCGCCAGACTCGAGCAAGCCAGGGAAATGCATGCCACTGCAAGGGCCACACTCAGAAACCTTATTCAAAACCACAGCGTAAAAACCTCGTATCTGAAAAACGCCTTCTCATCCCTGCCAAGATATGGCGAGCTATTCCAGCAAAAACTCGTAGAAGGATTGCCCAAAGCTGTTGAAGCCGTGTTGCAGCAGGCGGAGAAAGACCGCCAAGAACTCAACGATCTCAAGTCGAAGCTTGACGCTTACAGGGAGCAGCTCAAAAACCTGCCAGCGGAGCATGAGCTCAACCAAGTCGAGAGCGAGATACACAGTCTCGGGGAACAGCTAGAGGGTGTAAGGTTGCCCACGCTGTCTCCGGGGCTGGAGTTTAGCAGAGATGTGCTGGAGGAGGCGAGGAAAAGGGTTCAGCAGCTCGCAGAAAACATTCAGGCTTACAGGACGAGGACGGAGTTGCTGTCGCAGCTGGTTTTGGAGCTGGAAGAGTGGCTAAGGGCCCACGGCGACGTGGAGCAGAGATACAGCGAACAGTTAGCTGTTGTCGCAAATCTGGAGCGGGAGCTGGCAGTCGTCAGGAAGGCGGTTGAAGCCATACAGGCCACAGCCGAGGCGCTGAGAAACAGGGTGAAACCACTTGTCGCAGCGCACATGGGAATCATTCTGCCGGCTCTCACAAACAACCGATACAAAGCCGCAATACTCGACGACGACTATCGGCTGCAGGTCTGGGACCCCGACGCGGGTCAGTACAGGGTCAAGGAGGTTTTCTCAGGCGGCACAGAGGACCAGATGCTCCTCGCCATGAGGCTTGCCTTCGCATTGGCTCTTCTCCCCGAAGCCAAGGGCCAGAAACCAGAGTTCGTCTTCCTCGACGAGCCGCTGGGAAGCTCCGACGAAGTAAGAAGGTCAGGCATCATCGAATACATAGCCATAGACCTCGCGAAAAAATTCAGCCAAATATTCATCATAAGCCACGTAGGCGGCCTCGAAGAACACGTAAACCACATCATAAGACTACATGAGGGAAAAGTGGTGGAAACAGTTTAGCACAGGCATCGCAACACATACCTTATTTGGTGAATTTCCGCCGGGTCGGGCAAATCTTTTACAAAGATTTTCTCAACTCCATCTCGCTTCTCCGCTGCGGCCAGGTTATCCACAATCAGAAGGGGACGTAAGAGCTTGAGTGTGCGGCGGTAGAATGTATGGCCTGTCTGGAGGCTCAAGAGTCTAGCTGATATGTGTTCTAGCGTCTTTCTGACCTCGGGCAGGGTTATTTCATGAGGCGGGTCATTAACAAGCATATCCCCCAACTCATTATCCTTTGCAATTTTGCGAAAGGTTTCAACAAACTCTGCCGGGAACGTGGCTTTCTCGGGTGCGCCAAACTTTTTCCATGTCGTAAAGTCGTCTAAGAGGCTCGGGCCCTTCATAGCCATGTGATGCCATCCAATAGCCATTAAGCACTCGTCGCGCCAAACAGTTTCTTTGATAGATTTATGCGCCGCCGTGGCTGAGAAATATTCGTGTTTTGGAAAACTAAGTTTCTTGGACTCTTTCTTCTGGTATTCGTCAGCCGCCTTCCCATAGTCGTGGAAGATCACAGCCGTCTTCAACGCCTTCACAGCCTCCGCCTCATCTATTCCAAAGCAGTAGGCCACGTGGACAGCGTAGCCTCTATCGATAAAGTGGCTGTCCAAAAACCGGAGACAGGTGATAAGATGTTCTTCTAGTGTTTCATGACTAGATGCCATAAGCTTCATTTCTATATTCCTCCTCCGAAATCAAAAAACCAACTATGTCCTTACAGAGCATGAATAGTGAGGGGGACGGGGATCTGTTTACATCTTTGGCTCTGAGACTTTTATCTTCAGTAAGGCCTTCTTTTTTCTGAATGATGGCTGTTGCTTGAGGAAACTTGTATGCAAGTTGTTGGAGGTCTGTTGTGAAAGAGTTATCTTTTTCTAATTTATCTATGTCGTCTGCTACGTAAACGGTTGTCACAGTGTCCCTGATAAGGTTTTGGGCTTGATGTGGTGTGGATACGGGGTTAATCATCTGGTTTAGAAGAGTGTTGTTGGTGAGAAAGACTTGGTCGCCATGCACCATGTCAACAAGCTGGCTGTAGCCTATTCCTCTTTCCGGTGATGGAACACGCCAGCTCACGCCGCCGTCATTCAAAGCATTTCTCAAAACTTCGTATGTTTTCTCCACCGTTTCTCCGCTGTAGGGAGCCGGTTCAGCCTTCACCACCACAATCATACCCTCCTGCTCGTTGTCATATCGAGCAACCCTTCCCGCACGCTGCACAAGCGAACTAGCTGGAGCAAGCTCTGTTATCATCAACTCGGAGGAAATGTTAACGCCCGCTTCCACAACCTGAGTCGAAACCACTACCCATTTTTTCCCGTTTTTGAGATTGTCCAAAACATTTTGACGGTCTTTCTTAGTGAGGCGTCCGTGGAGAAGTACTGCATCAGCATCGGAGAGAAGCCTGTAAAGGTGTTTAGCTTTTTCCACGGTGTTGGCCATTATGAGAACCCTGTCCCACACGGCGTCGCGCAGCCTATTCCTCACAACATCCTCCAGCGAACCTTCCTCAAGATAGGTTTCGATTTTTTTGCTTTTCATAGTGTTTTCAAAGTCTTTGTCGAACATGTTTTCACCGTAGATCATCTCACGGTATTCCACCCCGAATGCGCTGGCTGCTTCCCTCGCCAAGTTCCTCAGACTTTTTGACACGGTGGCGCTCATCAGGGTCATGAAACCTCCGTGACAGGCTAGCGCATAGAGAATAGAAGGTAACGTGCTGTCGTTTTCGTCAATCATTAGCTGCGGCTCGTCGAGAAACACTGCGGATTCGAAGATTGCGCCGCGGCTTATCTCGAAGTGGCCGTATGTCCGCCAGCCACTGTTTAGCAGTGCGCTGCAAAACATGTTTTTGATTTCATGTGGCGGCGTCTTCATCATATGGAACTTGAAGGTTTCATATGTTACGAAGACGATGTCCTTGTTGAGGAATGGTGACCCGGGCGCTCCCATCATCTGCTCCGCAACGATTTCCTCAGGGTTCGTGATTCCTATTCTTTGAAGGTTTTTAACCGTTGATTTGTAGGCGTCGTCTATTATGCTTCGGAGAGGCAGGACGTGAATAGACCTAAGATATTCCCGTGGTTCGACGATGGATTTTAACCCGCATGCGATAGAGAGGGATGTTTTGCCGTAGCCAGTGGGTAGCTGTACCACGTTAACCCCCGGCCCCAGGTTCTCCAACACATGTTCAATCAATGGCCTTTTTGCAGAATAGAAGCCTCTCTCCACCAGCGTTCTGTATATTTTCGACTCAGGACAATGCATCGTAAATATCCCGCAGCACCTCAGTCCTTCTGAAGGGACTGTTCTCGGGGCTACTTCTCGCCAGCAGGTAGATAGTTTCGTCTGCGGGCTTCACTTTAGCAGCGGCCGCGTAAAGAGCTCTACTCAGCCGGTCACAGAGAGATGCGTCCCCAAACCTGTTTGAACAATAGTTGCTGTGCCTCCGTGCTTGCGTAATCGTACACTTGAGAAAGTCTTTGAGATAGTCTCTTGAGTTCTGCAGTTTTTCCACGAAAGGTGCTAGGAAGGAGAAGTCGATTGATAATCTCTCGAGGAGGGAAAAGCTCTGGCCTGTGTACATTATGCGGTAGAAAACATAGGGAGGTGCCTCTCTGATTGATAGATGTGGCGGCTTTATGCTTGCCAGCTCGAGGGCTAGCAAAAGAGAATATGCGTGGGGGAGTTCGGGAGTTGCTTGGACCTTGTAGGGCAGCATCATCAGCGCCTGAAAAGCCGTGTAGTTGCCCAAAGATTGTGTGAGCTGCTGCACATAGTTCACCCAGCTATAATCTAGGGTTGCTTTTTCGATGACTTTCTCGGGTATGGTTGAAAGTATTATCTCGCCGTCGGCGAAACCGGAATAGCAGACACCGAATCCCGCCAGCACGAGCGCCACCCATCTCTCATCCATCTGGATGTCCAGCTGTGCACGAAAATCACCGAACCGTTTTCCGTATTTGTATTTCTCAATTTTGAGAGGCTGAAAACCGGAAAAAAGCTGACTTGGGCTCGCCTAAGGTGATGGTTTTTGGGGAGTAGCTGATTTTGTCCAGGCTCTCGAGCCATTTGTCGGGGTTTTTCTGAAGGTCTTTGATAGCCCATGAACAAAGAGCGTCAACATACTCTCTGTATGTGTCGTTGATCTTGAGGTTAAGCTTCCTCATTATTTTAGCCATGACCTGCCTATCATTAAAGTGAGGCTTTATCGGGGGTAACTCATTCTTATTCGCTAGCAATTGTTGCGCGTTCTGAAAAACCTGGGCCAGCGAGCCTATGGCTCCAGCTCCAGAGACCACCGCCTCGTCCTCGTAAATATCAAGTGTTGTTCCCCCCTGAGAGGGTGTGAAAGCCAGCGGAGAAAGCGCAGACAACACCAATTCACGGGCCAGTGTGCCGTGTGGAAGAAGCTTGATGTTGATTTTCACCATGGTACAAGCTCCTCGTCGCCGACTCTGTAAACTATTCCATCCCTAAGGTCTACATGCAGCGGCGAAACCTTCTTTCTCTCATCATCGTAGGGAACAATCAGATTTACCGTGGGTTTACCGAGGTATTCGCCGATAGATGTGTTTCTCCAGTCGACCACATTTGCGACCAAGAAGCTTCCTTTCACCGATGACTGCATGTAAGAAGGGAAATAATACACTGTTTGTGCAGTTTTCTGATTTAACACAGCAACGTCACCAATCGACACTTTGTCCACGGAGACTATGCTCTCCCTCGCCCCAAGCCTCGTAATCGACCACGCTGCCTCGAGCAACATCTCTTCCCAGCCTACATCGAAAAACTTTCGGACATCCTGCTCCTCAAACAAGTAAACAATTTTTACACTGTCATCTGCAGAGCTGACCCCACGGTAGATCTTGCTCACGGCCGCCGCATCAGTCCTTATCTGCTTCTCGTCAACGTCGTATGAAAAAATTTTGCTCAAGTCGTTGTACTCGATTAATGGAAGATTTTGAGATAGGTATATTCCTTTGAACAGTGTTCGGATTTTTTCGGCTGAGCTGTTGGATTCACTGTTCTCAGCCCAGTGGTTTTTTAGTGCGATTGGCTGTGCTAGTGCGCCGATGAGGGTTGTTGGGGGTATTGTTTTGAGGGCGGGGCGGCTTTTTGTGAAGGCATGGTAGTTGAGGTAGAGACCCCAGTGTAGCGTTGCCTCGACCTTAAGATATTTCATGTTCTACCCGTGAGGATTTCATCGAGAACGAGGGTGAACAATTGCTCGACCGAGTCTGCTTTCACAACCCCGTCGGGGAGCTGCTTCTCTTTGCTGTAGGCAAAGATTTTCGTCTCCTCTGTCTTGCCGAACTTCCGCAGCATCTCCTTCATAGAATCTGCTCGTTTAACAGTGTTCTCGACAAAGTCGGGGAACTGAGGCGGGCTGATGACGAACGGCCTCTGACGTGAAACAACGGCCCCGAGGCTCAGCACATCCTCTATCGGGAGGAAACGGCTTCTCTTGGCCCCGAAGCTGTGGCCTGTGAAGAGCCGCGCCGCCGCCAGTAGAGCAATCTTCATCCTATCCAGACGGTCTGTGACGGCGTCCTCAACCTTGACCATGCTTGTCCGCCCAATAGAGTCGAGGTTGATGTTGAAGGTGAAGCCGTAGACGGCGGAGGCGAGCTCGACATAGTAGATGGCCTGTCCCTGCCGCTCTTTCACAGTTTTCGCTTGATTCTTCTCTTCACCCCCTTCCTGCGACTC
Source organism: Candidatus Caldarchaeum subterraneum (assembly GCA_000270325.1). Taxonomy (GTDB): domain Archaea; phylum Thermoproteota; class Nitrososphaeria_A; order Caldarchaeales; family Caldarchaeaceae; genus Caldarchaeum; species Caldarchaeum subterraneum_A. Next base: position 961,609 of record BA000048.1, read on the forward strand.
CTCCTGCTTCACCGTCTCGCTGGCAACATACCTGACGTGAAACTGGCTTTCCATAGCCGTCGAGTCAAGAGCATCGAACACTGGCACAGCGTATCCAATCTGGAAACAAGAGGTCCGTTTAACGGGCACCCCTTCAGCTACCAAGAACCCTCCTATGTCGGCGACGATGCTCAATTTGATCGCTGTCTTCTCAACCTGGTGCTTCTGGTCCACCGTCTCATCCTCTTTTTTGCCGCTCTTTGGTTTGATGATTGAGGACAGCTCCGAGGGCATGTGTTTGAGGTCGCCGAATTTTATGAACTCACCTCTCTTCGACCATTCGTCGAGAGGCGCTTTTTCGCCGTAAAAGTTGATGGCCTCTTCAACTATTGCTTGTTGGTAGGCGTGTCCAAGGCTTTCGCCGCTTATTGCCGGCACATACAGCAGCTTGAACCCATCTGTCGTTGGGATAACTATGGGTGCTTTCCTGTGTTTGGATAGGTTGCCGATGCTCTCAACCATGTTGAGTGCTTCGACGTTGCATAAAAACCGAACGCCCATGGAGAGAAACATCTCATTCCTCACCTCTCTTCTCGGGGAAAGCGAGGGCTAGGGCTGCTAGAACCTTGGCTGCGCTAAGGTCCTTCTTCATTAGCTCTACGACTTTTATCACATGTGTTTCAGAGGGTATGTGAACTTTTTCACCGGCGTCTGCGGCGCTTCGAGCCTCCCTCAACGCCTCCATGACAGCCACTTCAGCGATTCTGTGGTTGAAGGCGTTAGCCAACCTATCCACGTATCCATACTTGCTTTCGATGACGAAGTACCGGAAGGTCCGGGCCACATCCATCAGCGAACTCCACTCCTCTTCCGAGAAACGGGATTCCCTTGCCAAAACCCCTGTTTGCACGTATGGATGTGTTATGGGAGGAAAATAAGCTTTTCTATCTTTTGAGAAATTTTCACCCATATGAAAAGGTTTAATGCTGCGTGAAAAAGTTTCTTTAATATGAGAAAAACGATTATGGTCACCCTCGGCTACACAGAATGGCCTGTTGTGTCGTCGCTGGTTAAACATGGTCTTGAGCCGGGAGACAGGATTGTGACGATTGTTCCCTCAAAGAGTGATGCGAGGTCGAGTGCAGCTATTCAGGAGATTCGCAATTTTTTGTCCAAGTTTTCGCCGGGGGTTTCGTTGGAGGTCTTGACCGTGGATGTGGTGAAGTTTGAACAAGCGGTAGCCACTGTTCTAAAACGCTTGTTCAAGGAGAAGAAGGAGGGCCGTAACGTTATTGTCAACCTGAGTGGGGGAATGAGGATATTGATTCTCGAAGCCTACACAGCTCTCGTGTTGTGGGGGGCTGGTGCCGCCGTCTCCGAGATAGTGACGGAGGATAAGCAGGAGCTTGTGCTGCCAACTCTTTCAACGGTAGGGGTTTTCAGTTTATTGAAAGAGTCTGACTTCAGAGTTTTGGAGGCGGCGAAGAATTCTGAAAGTGTTGTGGCTCTCGCGAAAACGGCTCGCCTCCCTCTGGCCACAGCCTACAGACGGGTGGTTGCGCTGGAGAAGATGGGGCTGCTCTCCACAGTTAAACGCGATAGGGTGAGAACAGTTTCGTTGACTGCGTTGGGGCGGGTTGTCTTGGAGGTTTTTCCGGAGAAGTGAGATGGTGAAGGGGAGTTGGTGACGGCTTATGTTCTGAGGCTTGTGTCTGCGCAGCCTATTCCCTTGGACTTTTTCTCAGGCTTTGCTGTGAGAGGCTTGTTCTTCAGGATGCTGAAGAGTTTCGACAGCGTGTTGGCTGATGAGGTCCATGACGCTAGGACGCTCAGCCCCTACAGCGTCTCTCCTGTTGAGACTTTGGCTGGTAGGGGGATTTTCTACGGCGTTATCCAGCCTGGGTTCGTGTTTCAGATGAGGATGAATGCTTTGAACGGTGTGGTGAGCGATGCTTTGATGAAGAGTTTGCTCTCGGCTGATGCGTCATGTCTGGAGCTGAACGATGTTGAGGTTTGGATGAGGGAGGTTGCTGTGAAAAATTGGGAGCCGTTGGAGAAGGTTGATGTCTATGAGGGGCTGAGGTTGTCTGTGCGGTTCAGGTCTCCGACTTTTTTCCGCAGCACTCAGAAGGGCCCTACTTTTTTTATGAGGCTTTTGCCGAGAAGGCTTCGGAAACCCGTCAGACCTGTTTACAGATATATGATTTTGCCCGACCCTTACCTGTTTTTCCGCACTCTTGCAAGGCTGTATAGACAGTTTGGGGAGCCGGGTTTTCCCTACAAGTCGTATAGTGAGTGGCTTCTGGAGGGTGGCGTGGCCCTGGAAACCTTCAGCAGGCTTAGGGTCTCGAAAGTTTATGATGACCGTGGCAGGTGGTCCCGCGGCTTTGTGGGTCATGTCGTCTTTACTATTCCCCGTGACCTTTTTGACAGGAGGATGGCGAGCATCACAGTTAACCTGCTGGAGTTTGCGAGGTTCAGCAACGTTGGCGGGAATAGGACAGCCGGGTTTGGTGTTCTTGATTACCGTGTTTATCCGCCTAGGGATGGTGATGAGGAGTGAGTGAGCTTGTGATTGATAAGCCTGGGACGTATCTGGGGGTGAGGAAGGGGCTGTTTGTTGTCCGCACCAAGGGCGGTGGACGCTCCGAGTTTTCGCCTGTGGAGCTTTCGCATATTTCTATTCGGTGTAGGGGTGTGGGTGTTTCGGTTGATGCTTTGAGGCTTGCGTGCAGGTTTGGTATTGAGGTTTCTGTTTATTCGCGTGGGAGGCCTGTTGGGAAGGTTGTTGGCGCGTTTCTGGGAGGTGGTGCTGTGACGAGGCGTGCTCAGCTGGAGGCTTGGGGGACTGAGAGGGGGTTGGCTGTTGCGAGGGAGATTGTGAGTGCTAAGCTGTATAATCAGAGGCTTGTGGTGAGGCAGAGGGCTAAAGAGTATTTGGCCAAGGGTCTTGCTGTTGGCCAGACGTTGATGAAGCTGGAGCAGGAGATTGGGGATTGTATGAATCTGTTAAATGGTGCTGGGGATGTTGATTCTGTGAGGGCTTATGAGGCCCGTGGTGCTGCGAGCTATTGGAAGGCGGTGTCTCTGCTTCTTCCAAGTGAGCTGGGGTTCACGGGGCGGGTTACATGGTCTCCGCAGGACCCTTTCAACAAGGCTCTGAACATCGGCTATGGTGTTTTGCGGTCGCGTGTTTGGTCTGCGGTGCTGGGGGCTAATCTTGACCCGTTTATCGGTTTTCTTCATCAGCCGCGTGGTAGGCACATGTGTTTGGTGAGTGATTTGATGGAGGAGTTTCGGCCGGGTGTTGTTGATCGTCCGTTGATTGGGTTGGCTGTTGAGAAGCCTTCTTCGCTGCTGGATGAGAGGTTGCTTGAGAAGAGTGTGGTTACCGTGGTGGCGCAGGCTCTTGCGAGAAGTGATAGGTTGTTTGAGCGGGCTGTTGTGGAGCAGGCGAGGCGTCTGGCTTCTTTTCTCCGTGGGGATGTTGAGAGGTATGTTGGGTTTAGGATGAGGTGGTGAAGGGTTGTCGACTAAACCTACGCATATTCTCGTGATTTATGATGTGTCGGATGATGGGCGGCGGTTTGAGCTTGCGGCTGCTTTGAAGAGGCTTGGTTTGACCCGTGTTCAGCGTAGCGCATTTGTGGGGCCTTGCACGGTTGCTTTGATAAGTGATGTGAAGAATGTTTCCCGTCGGATTATTGATTTTTCGACGGATAATGTGCAGATTTATCCTTTGACGCCTGCTTCTTATCGTTTGAGGGTTGTGGTTGGTCGTGAGTTTCGTGATGAGGATGGTGATGTGGCTGGTGGGTATGTGGTTTGAGTGAAGGGGATGAGCTTTTTCCTGTTGGGTTTGTGAAGAATTTCTATTTTTGTCAGCAGATTCCCTACATCAATCTTGTGTTGCATGTTTTTGAGCCTGAGACGGAGAGTATGGTTTATGGCCGGGAGCGTCATCTGCGTTTTCATGCGCAGTATCTCCCGCGTGGGATTAGGGTGGTTAGGGTTGAGACGGATGTTTGGCTTGTTGGGCGTAGGCTTGGGTTGTCGGGTGTTTTGGATGCTTTGGTTCACGCTGTTTTTGGGGAGCTTGTTCCATGTGAGCTGAAGGTTTCGGCCCTCGGTAGAGGCGGTGCGCCGTTGAAGGACTTGGTTCAGCTGACGGCTTACGCGATGCTGGTGGAGGAGGTTTATGGAAAGACTGTGAAGAGGGGTGTGCTTTACTACGCTGACGACGGTGGGAAGCATGTTGTCTATTTCAGGGATTCGTTGAGGGGGCTTGTGCGCAGGGCTGTTGAAGCGATGAGGAGGATGGTTGAGACGGAGGAGCCGCCGGCGGCTAGGAGCTTGGATAAATGTGCTGGATGCTGGTATAGCCGGGTTTGCTGGGGCGGGCCATCCTATGAACACCTTTAGGGCTGCGATGTATCGTGCTTTCCGGTAGAAACACATATATGTTTGGATTAGTTGTAACATTTTTCGTGCATTTTATTTAAGCTTTTAGGGGGTCGAGGTGGTATAAACCTAAATACTACCCCTTAACATTTATTGCCTGAAGATACGCGGCGATAAAATGCCGCGGAAACACGATAAACAAAGGAAAAACGCACACTGATCCCGCAAGAGGGAATTGAAAGCATCATTGAACTCGGTCGGCTTAATGAATTGACCTAACGCCCTGATCCCGCAAGAGGGAATTGAAAGTCAACACCTATATCACCAGTTGCTTCCGCATAAATGTCTGTCTGATCCCGCAAGAGGGAATTGAAAGCTTCCACAGTAACATACAGACGGCTGCCGACGAACAAGGAGCTCAACTGATCCCGCAAGAGGGAATTGAAAGCTTCCACAGTAATTGTGGTGGATGTCGCAGCCGCCGGAGAACTCCCTGATCCCGCAAGAGGGAATTGAAAGCAATGAAAACCCAGGATTGCCAGAGCCATGTCTCTGGATATAACTGATCCCGCAAGAGGGAATTGAAAGCTGTGAGCGGTGTGGGACTTTGCTTATTGAGCATTACTGATCCCGCAAGAGGGAATTGAAAGGTGTTCTCAGCTATGCTGCCCAGATTAGACCTGACAGTATACTGATCCCGCAAGAGGGAATTGAAAGGATGCCTCTAAGTGGCGACAGCGGCAGCAGCTCTGGCACTGATCCCGCAAGAGGGAATTGAAAGATACTATGCATGGCTAAAGTGGTCAGCATCAGTATCCCAGATCTGATCCCGCAAGAGGGAATTGAAAGCTTTTGGCTGTCTCAGGGGTTAAGCCATGTTTTCGTGCAACCCTCTGATCCCGCAAGAGGGAATTGAAAGTGCTATGTGGTTACAGTAAACGCAACGATTTATCTTCACAACTGATCCCGCAAGAGGGAATTGAAAGTTATCTGCCGAGTGAGCTTGAGGCTGCAGTTAAGCGTCTCCTGATCCCGCAAGAGGGAATTGAAAGTCATCGCTTCGCCAAGGCTTCGCAGGAAACCAGCGGTCTTCCTGATCCCGCAAGAGGGAATTGAAAGTGTTACTAGTGTGTGCTTTCATTCTGCTCTATCTGCTTCTGATCCCGCAAGAGGGAATTGAAAGCATCGGCTGCAGCGCCGGTCATGTTCGCGTAGTTTTGCTCCACCTGATCCCGCAAGAGGGAATTGAAAGGTATCCTTCCCCGGGCACGCTCATGGACAGCCTCAGGTAACCCCTCTGATCCCGCAAGAGGGAATTGAAAGTGGTGCCTGACACGCCTGAGCTCTCAGCATATAAGCTGATCCCGCAAGAGGGAATTGAAAGTAAAGACATAGGCAGGTATGGTTTTCTCTCCAGCTGCCTCTGATCCCGCAAGAGGGAATTGAAAGTTATGCTACTTCAGAGCACAAGCTTATCATAGAATTAGAGCCTGATCCCGCAAGAGGGAATTGAAAGAGCCCTCAAAGACCTACACCGCCTACGGCCTAGACGCCTCCCCCCTGATCCCGCAAGAGGGAATTGAAAGAATCGTCTCATAACATTCATGGGCGAGGCTGACCACGATGGCGTCAACTGATCCCGCAAGAGGGAATTGAAAGTCGGCGACTTCGTCAGAGATGTTGCGGAAGTTAATATTAGCGCTGATCCCGCAAGAGGGAATTGAAAGTCTACCACTCTTCATCGTTGCTATATTTTTGTGAATTACTTTCTGATCCCGCAAGAGGGAATTGAAAGAACTCATGCCGCTTATAATATATCTACGCTTAACAACCCCGCCTGATCCCGCAAGAGGGAATTGAAAGCCTCAGAAACAGTAGATAATTTTTACCTACAATTCCATATGCTGATCCCGCAAGAGGGAATTGAAAGCCATGTAGTGCTGAAAACTTGCAATTCCAAATTGCATCTTGAGCTGATCCCGCAAGAGGGAATTGAAAGCTAGGTCTCCAGGAGCGGATGGACTTTATCATGGCTAAAGCTGATCCCGCAAGAGGGAATTGAAAGCCGCGGATGTTCTTTTGAACATCAACTGCTGCGATGGCTACTACTGATCCCGCAAGAGGGAATTGAAAGCGAGTTGCACATCATTGACCTCGGCATCATTTCTGAAAATCTCTGATCCCGCAAGAGGGAATTGAAAGCACCTATACGCCGCAGACCAGCCACTTCTACCCTGGCCGCGGCGCTGATCCCGCAAGAGGGAATTGAAAGTCCTGATTGGTTGGGGGCCTCTGCCTCGGACTCGGTCTCAGACTGATCCCGCAAGAGGGAATTGAAAGCATCTACTAGTTCGCCAACCTGCCCACGCCTACCGCGAATCCCCTGATCCCGCAAGAGGGAATTGAAAGTTTAATAGTTATTCTTTTAACAGTGCGCGATTCTGCATCGCGCTGATCCCGCAAGAGGGAATTGAAAGTCTTCAGCGATGCTAATCAACACCCTCGCCATAACCGCCGCTGATCCCGCAAGAGGGAATTGAAAGTGTTGTTGAACGACTCGGATAAGCGTTCAGCCAGCCATGAAACTGATCCCGCAAGAGGGAATTGAAAGTTATGCTGCTGGTGATTCCTCGACGACTACTTCTACTTCTACTCTGATCCCGCAAGAGGGAATTGAAAGTTGGCGATGTGCCAAGGTAGCTGTTCGAGGTCCGGCGAGACAATCTGATCCCGCAAGAGGGAATTGAAAGACCACATCGGCAATCACATTCGCTTGGATGGCTTGTGGCTCTGATCCCGCAAGAGGGAATTGAAAGTGAAAGCATGAACGAAATAATGGTAGCGAATAATTCTTCCGTCTGATCCCGCAAGAGGGAATTGAAAGGCAACCGTCAGCACGTGGCTTGCAGGGACGAGGTTCTCCCTAAGCTTCTGATCCCGCAAGAGGGAATTGAAAGTATTATCATAATTGGTTGAGGTGAATGAAGTGATAGAAAGTTCGGAACTGATCCCGCGAGAGGGAATTGAAAGGATTGGTTGGCTATGTTTTCGGCCCGCGGCCCCCAGACTCTGCAGCAGTAGATTGATTACTACAATATTTCAGATAGGGACAATATCTATCACATTCTGGCGGAAGACCGGGGTCAACCTTCTCGGCGACAACTCGACAAAACAAGTCACGCCGCTCAACAAACTCCAGCCTCAACTCATCATCCACATGAACAAAATTCTCAAAAACCTTGTAAGAACCATCCCTCTTCACATCCACGTAAAGAAGCAAGGCATGATTCACAGGAACCCTAAACTGAGCCTCAAAAGACAAGGCATAACCCGCCAACGCAACCTCATGAAGACGCGAAGGACGCCGCGTCTTAAACTCCACCAAAATCGAGGGAGGAATCAACGCATCAACACGTATAGCACGGTTAAGCCCCAGAGGACGCCCATCCACAGGAAACTCACAAACCCACGGCACAACCCTGTAAACAACACCATCCCAGCCAAGATGACGCGAAAGAGACAAAACACGATCCAGACAAGAAGAATAAGTCAAACACGCAGAACCCCACAACGAGTCAAAAACCCTCTCAAACCCATGGAAAACACGTCTCCCACGAATACCCTCACCCATGTCCATCATCAACTCATACAAAACACGCCCACTATTCGGACGACGATGATAAAGAATACCCTTAGCAACAGTAGAAGCTTCAACAATCACGTTATGCACAGCCTGCCCCAGAAACAGCTCCTCACCAGCCCTCTCACCAACCCGTGCAACATGACGCAGATAAGCCAACCTACCCGAATCACATCCAAAAGAAAGATCAGAAGCATTAACACGGACACGATAAGGCGAAAGAAGCGGAGGCTCACGCCACCTCCAACCCCGCAACTCCTCACTAACAGCAGAAGGCGTCTCCTGAAAAACCTGCAAAACCCTCACAACATCATCAAAAGTATAAAACACCACAAACAAAACAAACAAAAAACACGTAAAAAAACATTAAACAACTCAAGACCTCTCCCTAAGCAACCCAACCATCTCACCCACATCCTCCGTAGTAGGCGAATATTTGAAAGGATTCGCCAAAAACACACCTCGCCTATCAGAGCCATCCCCCAGTTTGATAAACCAGAACCGCTGGCCCACCAGCCTAAGAAGACCAAGCCCCGTACTCTTCCCAGCACCAAGCTGAAGCCCAAGCTTACCAACCCACTCCAGAACACCAGCAAAGACCCTCGAATCACTCTCACCCGGCAAAAGATTATCTGCCACAACCCTCATCCTAATTCGCTCACCCGGCGGAACAACCTCGGTGAAACGCAGCACATCACCCTTAGCTTTTCCCGTCGACCGCTCAATCCCGACACCAGGCCTAATATGAACAGCCAACACATCGAGAAAAACATCAAACACCCTAAACTTCCCCGCCAACACCCCATTACCCATCAACCGCCCAACAGGACAATTAGCAGCCAAAAAATCACCAAACAACTCATACCCCACATCACTCTCCAACACATCCTCCCTCAACTCATCCTCACCATAACCAAGATCAAGCAAAGTAGCCAACTCAACCCCCCTCAAATCACCAACACGAACCTGCTCCCTCAACGCCTTGACAAAACTCCTGTAACCCTCCTCATAATCCGGATCACCGCTTCTCTTAGCATAGACAATTCCCTTATCCGTTTCTTGATAGCACTTTAACGCCACCCTCTCATACCCATGCAGGGAACCCATCATGCTTTTCGCCACAACCTCGGCAACCCATCTAAACGCGCCCTTGAACGTCGACGCAGGTATCACAACCCTTCCTCCAACCCTCAACATACTCCGCATCGCACCAAAACCTCCAGCACCAACATGTAGCGGGGTCTCTAGTTCGAAGACAAGCTCGCCTACAAGCTTGTTGACCAAGTGGTTAAGATGCATAGTGGACCAACTCCTTCAAAGGCACCAACATGTTGAACCCTGGAAGAAAACCTTCACCAACACTCTCAACAGTGCCAAGATACGCAAGGGCACCCAACGCCTCATCACTGCAATCCCTTTCCAAAACAAGCAGAGAACCCGCCGCTCTCCCAACCACCCAAGGCCTCGGAACACCTGAGGCAAGATCCCAGCCAAGGCTAATCCACATCATCCTCCCAAAAACCCTCACAACCCTAACAACCGTATTCGACATCAAACCAAATTTTGCAGCAGCCCTTGACAAATCAATAACCCGCGGAAAAGTCGACGGCTGGCTCGGGTTAGACATGTCGAGGGTTGGGGAAAGCGCATACAACACCCTACACCCATTAGACAAGTTCTTCACGCTTCTACCACCCACAACCCACGTCTCAACCATGCCAAACCCCCTCGAAACCCCTCTCCCAACATGCAGAACAAACTTGCTTCGCGGAAAATCGATAGAGCCTGGCACAGCAACCGTCGCCCAGTACTCAAGACCGGGTGAAAGAGCCTCATAATGATAAAGAAGACCTTTGACACCAGAGGCCCGTGACTTGCTAATAGCCACAGAAACACTGTAAAGCTCTCTAGGCACCCTATCGTCATCAGCACTCGAGCCTTCGCGTTTTTCTCCAAGCATCTTTTTATCAGCCCTGAACTCGCCGTTAACCACTGTTAGAAACTCGTTAGGGTGAAGAGGCCTCAACGCCCTATGCCCCTTGTCACATTCAACACTCCAGCCAAAACCATCTCCATCCACAAGCCTCCTCTCCAAATCCCTTATACTCTTCTCGCCAACAATTTCTCCACACTGTTTACATTTACTAATGAAAGGATGCGCCGGCACAGTTCTCGCTCCACCTGACACAGGGTAAGCGGGCGAGGACACAATCTCAGGGCTCAGCTTCTCCCTCTTCAACTGCGCTGCATCCAAGTATCCCTCTCTGTAGAGGGCGGTCACCAACGCTCCCCGCAGTGTAGTGGATGGAATGTATCTCAACGGGCTGAGGAATCCTGTCGCCGTCCTTCTCCGCGTAAGGATTAGCGGACTCTCGAGCCTTAGCCTAATCTCTAAAACCTTCACCGAGTCCAAAGCCAATCCCCCAACTCATCCAGCAAACCATGCCACTCACTGGCCAAGTCACTCCGCAGCTCATCCGTGTCCTCAAACTTCAAGTCAACGGCCGAGGCACGTCCAAACCTATCCATCCTAAGCTCAGCAGCAGCAAGAAGCAGTAATGGAAGCAAACTAATAGCATCTTCACCATACCTAACACTGCCAACAAACTCAACACCTGTAACCACCTCTGCAGAGTAAAGACCACGCTCCAACGCCCTCAAAGTAGAGTCCTCAATATGCACACGCGTGACAGCCCAAGGAGCCGCCTTCGCTGCAGGGACAAGGTCGCTGAAGAAAACAACGGGAAGATAGCTCCTAGACGGAGAGCCGAAAAGCTTGCAGACATCACACAACCCATCACCATGCGCACGCGAAATCAAATCCGGCCTAACTTGTCCACAGGAGCTGAAGCCATAGGATCTCGCCACACGGCTCGCAGCAGACCTCAAAACCCCCTTAAAACTCGCCCCCGGAATATACAAACTTCTACCACCCTTCCCATATATGCTGGTAAACACAATGTCTGGTCCAACCGAGGCCGGGGCTGAGCCACCGACCGTTAACAAGCCAACAGGCCTAACACTCACCCTAAACATTCTCAAATCATCCCACCCCCCAGAAACTTGATCAAGACATCAACATCAAAGAAAGGAACTAAGGGCATCCCGTGGTCAGAACTCGTGGAAACAAGCCGTAGAAGCTTAAGGTATTTTCCCTTCTCCTCATCATTTCCCACATTAGCCATCCTGGCTAAATGGGTGACCAATATTCTGTTTTCTTGACCCGGCATCCCGATTGTCTGAGGAACACCAGCAGATTCGATGACTTTTTGACGCAGGCCCTTTAGATACTTCTTTCTATCGTTTTCACCTACCCTGGATGCTTGGTAGGCGTAAGCGAAAGCCTGAGGGCCGTCGAGCGGAATATCCAGTTTGGTGAAAAACTCTCTAATACCTTGTATCGAGAAGGGCTGGAGAGTGGCAAACTTCTGCTTCGCCAGCGTTTTTCTCCACATAACCGTGGCCCGCGACAGTATACCTCCCTCGACGTAGTCAAACGCCACACCTCCTCCAGAGCCCTGCTCACGGCCCACTTTCTTGGCATCATCCAAAAGCGCCGATGCAGCATCTATTAGAGTCCAGACATCATGTCTCGGTGGCGCGGAAGCTATTCCCACGCTGAGCGTCCTAACACGCCCCATTGATTCGGCGAAGTAGTGGGCGATTCTCTCGGCAAGTATAATAGAGCACCAGCTGGGACACAGCAGCAGAGCATCGTCGCCGCCTGCATAAAGAAGGCCGAGAAAACAGGATGCAACAGACCGTATGGCATCTTCGCGGTCAAGCTCTCCAACCCCGTTAAACAAGTCAATCAATGATTTTTCTATAGCGTCTTTGAGAGCAATGTCTACACGCGCACTTCTCTCAATCATGTCACTAATGGACACCGAGTTGGCGAAAAACTCCCCCATCAAGTTACCGTCCAACTTTACAACGGCTACGTTCCTGACTCTCTCGTCGGGTTTCTGCGACGGGGTTCTGTGACCAGCCACCACATACATAACGTCAAAAGATTGTTCATCCCCCCAGTCGCCGAAAACTTTCTCTGGAACCATGTCAACGCCGGAGACCCTGACACCGGTGTCCCACTTCTTCTTGAAGTGAATATTGCTTCCCACCTCGTAAAGCTCCCTACAGATGTGGCATTTATCATCGTTTGGTGCAGGAGGGTCTCTGTAACAGCTTGTGCAAAGGCTTGGCGAGGCTCCGGAAATAGGCGCTGCTACTATGGTTTGTGCAGCGGGCTCCGACGTCAATTTCCTAATGTAGCTTTCCCCAGAAAGTTCACCATTGTCCCTGTAGTAGTTCCCTGTAAAACGTGCTGAGGCGAAGAATGCTCTTAGCCCAATTTCTTCAAGCGGTATGGAAATGTCGCGCCAACTATTCTCTAACTCGTTTGCGATTTTCTCTGGTAGTAGGAGCGTCAATGCACCTCCGCTGATTATTATGAAGGCTTCATGAGGTATCCACACTCCGCAGAGCCTCGCCATCTCATTTTGTATCAGTATGGGTAACTGGGTTGATGTCACCATATCTATCACTAGGCTCGATGCCGCAACCGAGCGCAGGTCGCGAGTCCTCATAATGAATTCCTGAATGCCTCCTATGTCTATTTGGCAAAGTCGTAATTCATGGTTTTGCACATCTTCCATTGTTCTCAGTTTTATGAAAGTCTCCGGTTCGCTGAGCTTTTTTGCAGCTTTTTCGCTGAGTATCCGAATTGAGTCAGGGTTCTTCTCATAGACTCTTCGCCAATATTCCCATGCTTGTTTTCCAGACCTGTAGCCCGTCTCTCGATCCACGTCATCCGCGGGGCCAAAAATATTGTCGGTTAGCGTGGATAACCTATCGCTGGCCGCAGCCAACCGATCAGCTCTGTTCAAAATACTGGATAAACCTGTAGCTCCTTCAAAATGATGTTCCCGTACGAATTCCACAAGATCATTTAACTGGTTATCCCTTAAGATGCCTGACAACACTTTTTCAACAACTTCGGTATTTTGGTAGTGTTTTTCGAAGTCGTAGGGTTTTGAGATGTCGTGAAACATTGCTGCGAGTCTTAATTTAGCTCCATCCTCTCTACTGTATTCGTTCTCCACTGCATAAGACCATGCGATGGTGGAGGTGAGCAATAAGTGAGATAATAAGCTTGATGTATTGTAGAGCGGTCTTGTGTCAGCGGGGATTGTGAACCAGAGTTCTGTTAGTTCAGATAATTTGTTGAGCAGATGTTTCTGTAAACTTTTTACCGCATCGCTGTAATCAAATATTTTTTTTAGAAATTTTATGGGATGCTGAGTTTCTATTTTAGCGTGTCCTGTTCTTATTATGGGGTAGAAGAGATAGGGGGCGGGAGCTAGGCCTAGTAGTGGGGGTCTAATGAGTGGTGCCTTGAGATAGAAGCTGATCATGTCGCCCACGAGTTCAAGCCGCTGCACATCGCTTAAACCACTTGCCATGTTTACTACAGATTGGATAAATTGTCTAAGGGAATCGAGTGCTTCATCCCATTTATCCACATGCTCTTTCTTCATCTCTTTTGTGTAGCTTTGTTGCCCGTTTTCGATGAATGGTATGATGTTGGCTTTGTATATGGGGAAGCCGGGTGACCTGAAGCTTGTCAAGCCTGCGTCACCTCCTGAACATTTCTCAGGTGGGGACCCAGCTTCGTTTTCATTTCGCTGACCAAGTCTCTGACTAGGTTTTCCAGCTCTGTGCCTGTTATTGGTTTTCCCCGGACTTGGTTTCTGAACTGTTCAGAGAATTCTGAGAATGTGAGTGATTCGAGGATGTATCTTATTTTGCCTATTGGTTTGCCTCCGATGTTCCCGACGTATTTGAGCCGGCCTAAGAGGACGGTTTTGCCTGTGGCTGTTTGTTGGATGCCTAAGCCGTGGAGGAGTAGGCCCAGTTCATGGGGTTCTAGGTTGCGGAAGGTAATCGAGCCTCTGAAAACCGATTTTGGTGGTGCAGTCCTCAGCTTAAGCCCGTGCTGTCCGGCCACATTCTCCAAGACAACTTTTTCGCCCACGAAGTCTGTGAACGCGACCAGCCCGCTGAGACCGGCTGTTCCAAACATGTCGCAAACCATGCAAACATTTTGGCTCTTTGTGTAATCGCATGGAAACCCCCTGTCCTCGTCCAACACATTACCCCAAACTTTTCTATGTCTATACGCCCTTCTATCCCTCGCGAACTGTGGAGGCGATGCTTTTATGAAGCATGATGGTGTTTTTCCGTTGTTGTTTGTGAGGCTGAGCTCAATCCGAGACCTTACGTTGCCTTTAACGCTCGAGCCCGGGATGCATGGTTTGTCGTCGACGATAACCATGTCCAAATAATCTAATCCAATTTTTGCTGCTTGGGCTTCGATGGTTTTTTCCCAACCCGTTTTCTCGAGGCTTTTCAGTATTTCATCGGGGTTGGGGGCCTCATAGTGTGCTATGCCGCTTCCGACGTGTAGGTAGCTCTCTGTATTTATTGAAACTTTTAGGATGCCTGTCAGGTTTCGGTAAACGTTGCGTGGTCTGGGTTGGTTACGTATCACGGTTACCCTAGCTGAGGTTGACACTGTTCCAAACCTCCATCAACCTCTTCAAAGCACTCCAAGCATTATCTCCGCTTATCACCCATCTGCCGTCGGTTTTTGACGCGAGGTCGCTGAGCCTGACATCGTTATCTATGTCTTCGAGCTTTTCCAAGTCGGCACCATCGTTTCTGTAGTTGATTATTGTTAGTGTTGGGTTTTCGAGGGTTACGGTGCCGAAGCCGCGTGTCTTGAACCCTCCAACCTTCAGCTCACCATCTCTCATCATGAAGATGAGTTTGGAGAGAAGGCCGAGCGCATAGTTGGGCAGGTTTCTCGCCCTCAAAGTAAAGCCAAAACATGCATCTGGCTCAACATACTCAACTTGGTAAAACTGGCCTCTGAAGACAGCGCCCGTTCTACGATCGATGGCTATGCCTGTTCTCACCCCATACGAAGCCTCACTCTTGAGATAAGCATCTTGAAAGATTACTCTGCCAGCATAAGAGGGCGCTCCGAAAATTTTACAAAGAAGACATGTTTTCTCGAAGAAAAGCTTCATAGCCTCCGCGGATTTTTCAGTCCTCTGTAGGTACTGGATCTCGTTAAGAAGATATTCACCACGCTCTCCAAGCATCATACAGTTGTCCCGCGCTATTCCGCTACAGGGCTGTACGCGGGGGTTTTTCATCCTCACAAAAGGCTCGGCAGCGCTTCGGAAGAGTCCTTTGAGTGAAGAACCTGGGACGTAGGTTTCTTCTCTTCCATTTCTTCTTATTCGGACTACTGCGAGGTCCACAAGCGAGCCGAGAGGCGCTTCTTTACCGGCCCCGACTCTTATCGGCGTGATGTTCCTCATGTCTCCCTCAAAAACTACCTCTCGTAGGAGGATGCGACCGGAGGTCCAGTAAAAGCTCATCTAGATTTCTCCTCCACCGTCTTCCACCACTGAACCATTTCTGAGGACGTAGGCGGTGTAGCGTGCGTCTTTGAGCTTCATCAAACCCATGCCGATGCTTCTCCTCGCCCCGACCTGTAGGCCTAATGTCTTCAATGTTTTGAAGAGTTCCATGAGTAATTTTGAACGGTCATCGTTTTCGTCGGGAAAAGGTATGTTGATGATGTCCATTCTGAACTCCCACTCATAGCCCGGCTCGATAATCTCTTCTGTATATAGCAGGCCTGGTCTCGCTCCTCGGAACTCTCTATCGATAACAACTCCGGTTTTGAGACGTATAATGGGCTCGGTATTTGACGCAGGGAGTGCGTCATATATTCTAATATGTGATGCAAGCTCCGTGCTGCCGAAGATGCTACAAACAATACATGGACTGCAGTTCTTTGCTTCTTGTTTCATTATCTCAAATTCCCATGGGTCATGTATGTTGTGGTTACGCGATCTTGCAAGCATCTCGACGAAGGATCGGAACACGCCCTTGAGGCTTGAGCCGGGAATATATGGGGCCTCTCTACCATTGTGCCTAATCTTCAGAACAGCGATGTCAGCGGCCGCACCAAGCGGAGACTCTCTGCCAACACCGACTCTGATAGGGGTAAGGTTGACTAGGCTGCCTTTTACGATAGTTAGTCTAGTCAATATGTCAAAATCTCCAATTTTCTTCTTTTCATTTGTAGTCATTTGCTACTCTTCCCGCTAAGAAGGTCTAAAAACTCGTTGAAATCTTTGACCGGCATTCTTTCCCTAGGCAACGTTTCACCGGCTTCGTAAACCCATTTCGCCAAACCAAGTAGAACCCTCGCTTTGGCCTTATCCTGACCTCTCTTATAGAGTTCCATCATAGCCTCCGCAACCAGCCGCGAAGTCTCCCTACCAAGAACGTTCCGCGCCGTTTGTCGACGAGCAAACATGGCCACAACTGGGAGACACAACCTCTGATGCGGATACGCCTCAAGAGATGAGATAAGCTGTTCCATCTGACTCTTTTCAACATTCTCCTTCCTAGCGGTCGTCCCAAGCCTAACAGCATAGTTAAGGATGCTCGCATCCAAATCTTGTTCCTGTTTCTGCTGGGACATACAATAGTTTACGAACAGTAAAAATATAAATTTTCTGCTTTGGACGTCAATAAGTTTACTATTATCATTACTACTCAAGAGAAGGTTTGGTCAACATAGTTTACCGCTTCGTACCAAATTTATAGCTCGTCAGCATGCTGCGGGAAAAGTTTCACACCGAAATCGACAAGCTTGCAATAGTCACGGTAGCGTCGCGAGTTAAGAAAATGGATATGCCACAATCTTTGAGAAATATCCCAGCAACACTGGATTGGATGTGACGTAGCCGTTCTAGAGTCACTTACCACAGTGGCATGACATTATTCTTAACCAGTTTTTTAACGTGTCCTGGATGAGCTCCACACTCGGAAAGGGTCTTCACCAAGCATTCCAGGCCTAAGCGTGAGCAATACATCGTTTTCAACAACCCTTACATGTAGGACAGGCTCACAGGTTATGCCGATATGCGCCTGAAGATGTCTCCTCATGTCAACCCTGCTTAAACGGCTAAGGGGGGTGTCTGTGTTAAATAGGAGGCGCATATCGCTTGGTTTCGACATCGAGAAGTCACGCCTATTCACCTCCCTGGCTTTTGACAGAATCCCTTTTTTCTCGTAACGCAGAGAGTTTTCGACAGCTTTATACAATGGGTTTCGGCTGGAGAACGATGAAAGAAAATAAGCCAGGTCATCCATGCGTACCGTGGTCCTGTCATCCACCTGTGGCACTTCTTTAACGCATCGCCTCAGCAATCCTAGTATACGCCACATGATAAGAGGGACTGCAAATCTCCAATCTACCTCCACATCGTATTTCACAGCGGCAAGGCCGCCCTGTATTGTTAATCTATGACGCCGCTCCAGCATCTCCAGGGTAGAGACAAATTCAGCAGGCATGATTGAGGGGGATTGAATAGCTTTGAGAGCGTTGAAATACGCGACAGTGATCGCCCCTTCGGCCATATAGTATATGGCTAAAGCAGTGTGGCGTATGTTTTCAATGAAGCCACTTAGGCGGATAACTCTGGAAACTGCTTCCACCGATTCGCGGATGATCCCTACATCTTCGCTTGTCAACATCATGCCAGCGAGTCCGGCGGTTAGTTTCCAGAGCTGTGGAAGGTCAGAGATGTTGAACATTTTCAACGACGGCAAGTTTTCTATCGTCCTCAGCTTTACTGTCCTCTCATTTGAGGCGAAACACCGCTGTGTCTGATAGACTGTGGCTGGGTACGGTGAGGCGTTGAAAACCTGAACGGATGCAGGCAATAGGTTTTTCAAAGCTTCCACGGCGTAGATAGACATGGACTGCATATAATTAACTCCATGCGTTAGATCAAGGATGATATTAGCCGTGTCGCTGAGCGTGGATACGTTTGCTATTATCTTTGTAAATATTGATGTAGGATGGCCGCTGAAGGTGACGGTAGACCATGGAGCCCCCGTCCGGTTGACAGCATACTCCCCCGACGCCTGACATATCTCCACCGCCACAGTGACCACGCATCTGTCATCCAGAATCAAACTGCCGTCGTCCTGCGCTGCAGTCTTAACATTCATTCTCTTAGCCGCTTTCACCACCTCCTCCCTAAACAAGCTCTCAACCCTTTTTCGGAAACTCTCCCGCGTGAGAAGCTGTTGCCCTTGACTCCACACACCCATCAGAGAGGAGCATCCCAGAGAATCTAAAGCATAGAGCTGTAGATGAATCCTCTTACAGCTGCGTGCATAATGGAAGAGAAGGGCTATCGCTGAGCAGCATGTGAAGCAGCTATCCCCGTTAATCCAGTAGGAGGCGAGACGCCACGTGGAGGGATCACCGATAGGTGCGATGATGAGCTGGAGAGCCTCTTTATCAATTACGACCATACCTGAAGAGCCAACCACTGCTCCGACATTAATCTTTTTTAAAATGCCGCATCATCGAATGCATAGAAAGCCAAAAGTGGCTGCAGGTGTAAAATCGTTAAGCAGGGTGTATGCTAAACAATATGTGTGTAGTGTATTGCTAGACGGTGAATATGTGGGACCTGCTGTATATGTTGCTCGATTCCGCGTCTGTGAAACCAGCCGCAGCCCCCATGGCCAGCCCCTCGCAAGTCAGAAACATTCTTCTACCTCACCTGAAATAGGTTTGATAACACGCAACTTCCGCTTTCACCTTCGGCTATTTGTAGTCACCATCGGCTAAAAGCATGCATTTAATCTATTAAACGCCAGAGCCCGTCTAAGAGGATGAAAACAAAATTATTATAAACTGTTTTCAGCACCTCAGAAGACCTTGTAGACCGTAGTTTTCACATGCTCGTCATCGTGAATACAGATCAACCCTATGTAGATGTTTAGACCGGTCGTTATTGTGTAGGGGTGTTTGGCGAAGAGGAGAAGGAGATAATGTTTGTCGGTCTAGGGGAAAAACATCCATCTTCCTGAGATTAGGGGTTACGAGAAGCGATAAAGGTGCATTACCAGGTATGGAAGAAGCGGCATCGGTCTCGCAGGTTATTCGAGCAGCTCAAGGGGCTTTGGGCGTTTGCTCTAAGAGGCGTGAAGATACATACTCGTTTAGACACATTATCGCGAAAGGCTCGGTGGGCTTATTCTTCCTACGCCTCAGCCGAACAACACCTTGGTCATCAACCGCCGGAGCCGTGAAAAGGTATCTATTCAGCTCTTTGGCAGCCGAGATACAGGCGATGTCAACAAGTTTAGCTGCTTCTCTTACAGCGAGTCCACCAAGCTGGTGGAAAAAATCCACGACAGATTAGGTGGGTTTAACATGTTTTAGGAATCATGATTGGATTTGTTCGATGTAAGGTTTTTCCCACTAAGAAGAACTGAAGCTCCAGATAGAAACCCTGCTTCGCCACTGGCTTCTTAACTTTTAGCATCCTTCCAAATATTGTGGAAATCTATTGTGTTGGCTTGATCTCGTTGATTATTGAGAGGATTACGTCGTATGGTTTCTGAGCCTTCATCATGGCCCCCAAAACAGCTACTCCGGCTGCTCCGTTAGCAATGCAGGTTTTTGCGTTACCTGGTTTGATGCCGCCGAGGGCTATCACCGGTATGGTGAGGCGTCGGACGATGTCTTTAAGCATTTGGAGTCCCGCAGGGTTTTGGTAGCCCGGTTTGCTGACTGAGGGGAAGATAGGGCTCAGGGTCACATAGTCGGCCCCCATCTTTTCTGCTTCGACTGCCTGTTCGGTTGAGTGTGTTGATACGCCGAGCAGCTTATCCCCGCCAACAACGCGTCTAGCAGCCTTTATGTCCATACTCCATGGGAGATGGACTCCAGCTGCACCAGTCTGATTGACTATCTCGGGATAGCCGTTAACAACCACGGCGGCCGAATACTTCTCCGCCATCTTGGCTATTGAGATGGTTAACTTTATAAGGGATTCAAGCGGCATATTCTTCTCACGCACCATGAACCACCGGCATCCTGCCGCAAGACATTCCTCAACTATGGCCAGGAGTCTTCCTTCAGCGAGTCCACTGTCCGTTATGACCAGTAGAGGAGGTTTAGGGATCTTCTGCACCTATTCTTCCCTCTAGGGGGCTTGATGGCTCGGCGTAGAGTTTTCTAGGTATTCTCCCAGCTAGGTATGCGAGTCTCCCAGCCTCCACCGACAGCCGGATTGCTTTGGCCATAGCGACAGGGTTCTTGGCCTGTGCTATGGCTGTGTTTACGAGCACGCCGTCGCAGCCCAGCTCCATGGCTACCGCGACATCTGAAGCAGTTCCTACACCCGCATCCACGATGACTGGCACACCAGCGTTCTTCTTGATTATGCGTATGTTGTATGGGTTGAGGATGCCCATACCGGAGCCTATAGGCGCGCCCAAAGGCATGACGGCTTCGCATCCAATCTTCTCAAGCTTCCCACACACAACTGGGTCGTCGTTGCAGTATGGCAGGACCACAAACCCCTCGTCAACCAGCTGCTTCGCCGCCTCGAGGAGCTGGACGGTGTCTGGATAAAGTGTCTCATCATCACCTATCACCTCTAGCTTAACCCAGTTGGTTCCAAGCGCTTCTCTCGCGAGCTTGGCTGTCAAGACAGCTTCCCTGGCCGTGTAGCATCCCGCCGTGTTGGGCAGTATGAAGTATTTGTTTCTAAGAAAGTCGAGTATGCTGTAGCCCTTCTCGGCTAAGCTGATCCTTCTAATGGCTACCGTCACAACCTCCGCCCCGCTAGCTTCTAAAGCATCTAGCAACACTTGTTAGTTGGGGTAGCGGGCGGTTCCTACAAACAGCCTCGAATTAAACTCCCTACCCGCTATCACGAGACGGTCATCCATTACTAGCCACCCGCCACAGCTGTGACAATCTCAACTATGTCACCCGCTTTGAGACGCACTCGCCCCCACATACTTCTCGGCACAACCTCTCCGTTAACAGCCACCGCGATGCCCTGTCTTGCTGGGTCCACCCCAACAGAGACCAAAACCTGGGAAATAGTCTTGCCCACGCACACCATATCCCTACCATTAATCTTCACAGTTCCCGCCTCAGACATTTTGGTCACCGAACCTCTCGATGGTGAAATCCCTCGCATATTCTGGCACATGATCGTTTAGGAGACATTCTGTCAAAAACTCAGCTGTCAAAGGAGCTAGTAGTATCCCGTTTCTAAAATGGCCGGTGGCCATGTATAGGCCTTCTACAGGTGTTGGCCCCAGTATAGGTGCATCATCCTTGCTACCCGGCCTGAGACCGGCCCAAACCTCGACCACTGGCAGTTCCGAGATAAACGGTGCAATCTCCCTACATCCTCGTAAAATGTTGAATATCCCGCCGGCTGTAACACTTGTGTCAAACCCCATCTCTTCAACCGTTGTTCCGAGAAGGATTCTCCCACGTCTTGGAACCATGTAGATAGGTCCCCAGTTTCGGGGAGGTCCCCAGATAGGGTGCCTAATCGTAGCCTCTCCACCGGATGTCTCCACCGCTATCATCTGGCCGCGGATTGGTCTAACCTGTGGCCTCGCTCCGGCTGGCAGCCCATCGATGCTCCCCGACCATGCTCCCGCAGCTATGACCACCTTTTCAAAGGGCTGGAAACCCGATGAAGAGTAAACACCCTTGACCCTGCCATCTTCCACAATTATCTTTTTTTATTTCTGTATGCTCTTTCAATGTTCCGCCCGAGTCTTGATACGCTTTCTTCAAAGCAGTAACCAGCTGCCTACAGTCGACGTGTCCATCTTTTTTGCTGTAGAGACCTGCAAGCACATCCGCCGTAAGCCACGGCTCCATTTCACGGACCGAGTCAGAATCCAAAAGCTCCACATCAAGTCCGAGGCTTCTCTGATACCTGTAATGTGACCGTAGATATTCCAAGTCATCCCTGTTGAGAGCCACCATCAATATGCCGTCTGAGTGGTAATCCAACGAGATATCCGAGGTCTTTTGAAGCTCGTGTGCAAACTTGTCCCATCTATCTCTAGCCTCAAGCAGAAGCTTGGTGAGCCGCTCCTCCCCGGGCTCCGCCTCCATAATAGGGGCCAGCATGCCCGCCGAGGCCCAGGAAGCACCTCTCCCAGCATCACCTCTCTCAAAGACCACAGGCTTCTCGCCCAGTCTAGCAAGATACCAGCCTATCGAGAGGCCTATAACGCCGCCGCCCACTACAGCTATCATCCACTACATTAGAGGCTTATGGGATTATTATAGGTTCGGATAAGCGGCTTATTAGAACGCCTTTTTAGGCTGCGGGGAGCTGCACAAACATTACGTAGAAATGTGTTTTAACGAATAGTGTGGCTGATTCTTGCTTAAATAGTTGCATATCTACATCAACTTACCAAAGGCGATCGGGGTGAATGCATTATGCAACCATTGATCGAGATAGTCGAATACACAGACCCATACTGTACTTGGTGCTGGGGCAGTGAGCCGGTTTTGAGGAAGATTAAGGAGGTTTATGGTGAGCAGGTTGAGATATCTTATAAGATGGGTGGGCTTGTTAGAGATATTCGCGATTTCTACGACCCGGTTAACGAGATTGGCGGTGAAAGCTGGTATGAGCAGGTCGCAGTTCACTGGGAGGATGCTTCACGGAGGCATGGCATGCCCGTTGATAGTAGGGTCTTCTACGAGATAAAGGACAGCTTCACATCAACCTATCCAGCAAACATAGCTGTGAAGGCTGCAGAGTTTCAGGATAGAGAACTGGCTAAACGGTATCTTAGGCGGCTTAGGGAAGGCGCGGCGGCTGAGAGGAAGCATATACACAGGCTAGAAGTGCAGGCGGAGCTTGCGGAGGAGGTTGGGCTAGAAGCCGGCAAGCTGGTGGACGACATACGGAGCGGGAGGGCGGAAGAGGCTTTCCTAAAAGACCTGAGCGAGTGCAGAGCCATGGGGATAACCGGTTTCCCTACATTCCTCGTGAAGAACCTGAAGACTGGGAGAACACATCTTGTCTACGGATATAGACGATACTCTTACTTCGAAGGGTTGCTGGATGAGATCTCGGATGACTCGCTGCTGAAGAGGAGGATAGAGAGGAGCGAGGAGGAGGTTTTGGGGTTTGTTAGGCGATGGGGGAAGGTGGCGACGCAGGAGGTTGCGACGCTGCTCGATATATCGAAGAATCAGGCATTCGAGATGTTGAAGTCGATGAGCGATAAAAACATGGTATACGCGAAGCGGACGGGGAATGACTATTTCTGGCTACCTAGGATGATTATGGAATGTGATCCCGAGACCGGGGTGTGCAGAACCCTCTAAACAAAGGGGCGTGTAGTTGTATGAAGGTGTCTGTTGAGTTTTTCCATGATGTTTTGTGTGCTTGGTGCTATTGTTTATCGCCGCGTATGAGGCGGATGGTTTCTAAATATCCGGAGCTTGAGGTGGTTCATCGATGCTTTGCCTTAGCCCCCAGGCCCGAAAGCATAGAGGAGATTTTCGGAAACAAGGCTAAGGGGAAACATGAGATATTGAATCACTGGAGAGCAGCCAACCTAAACGACGATGAGCACAGGATAAACGCGGACCTCATGGCGGCAAGAGACTTCGACTATCCATATTCGATGCCGGGGCTGCGGGCGTGTAAGGCCGCCGAGCTACAGCGGGGACAGAGTGGCCACTGGGATATGTTCGACAGAGTTCAGAAGGCTCATCTAACGGAGTGCCGAAACATAGCCGATGAAAACGTTCTCATAGACTGTGCAAAGGATATCGGCTTAGATGCTGACAGGTTTGTCAGCGACTTCATGAGCCAGACAGTCCTAGACCTTGTGTGGAAGGATTTGAGGGAGGCCGCAAAGCTAGGAGTCCACGCTGTCCCAACTCTGGTTATCAACAGAAGATATGCGGTGGTCGGCGCCGTTCAGGAGGATGTTTTGGACCTCTTGTTTGAGCAAGTTGTGGAGACGGGCGAGGTTTTGACACGTGTTCCAGGCGTTGTTTCTATCGTCGGAGACGGTGACGGATGGCGCATTACATAATCAAGGCTAGATTCATCAGCGGGAGGCTGGGAACGCTCCATGAGTGGCTTGACTCGAGGTATATATCCTCTTTGCAGCCCTTCGGAAAAGCGTTAGAACACAGCCTCATGAAAGCAAAGTATTCGTTTGATGGCTACGTGCTGTGGGAGGAAGAGGATTACTGTTCCCCACCCCTTGCTATGGAGCGAGAGGCCGTGCTGGACCACTATTTCTCAGACTTGTCTGTGGAAAGGGTTAGTGAAGGAGAGGGTTGGAGAAGAATAGCACATTTTCCGAGTATCTGGATTTTCTATAAAGGATTACCAATGAGACGCGGTGAGAGGCCCTTGACCAGCAAAGGTATGCCGCATAGGCAGGTAAGCCAAAACCCGTCGCCAAAAATCTACAACCAGCTGGCCGAGCTTTTGTTCAGCATCCCCGATGTCGAGGAGGGGCCCAGCTTAATATCTGTTCCCGGTGCAAGAGGACTTTGGCTGTCATCGGAAAAGGCCAACATCCCACGTGACGCCTACATGATTGAACAGGAGTTTGCGCATCTCCATCCACCGCAGGACGGCAGCATGCATCTAATGGCTCCGCCCAACTGGCTGGAGGAGATAATCTCCAAAGGCTGGGGAGAGAAACATCCTCTCGCCGGCATAGTTATTCCGGAAAACGCGGTAATGCTCTACGCTCCACGGGATGATGAAGAGATTGATACATTGTACAACCTTGTTCTACTGTCCTACTGGCGGGCAAAGGGCGTGATAATACCAGACCCTAGAAGCATCGCATAAAGGACAAGATTCGCTAGGATTTTTTATCGAGGTTTGTTGGCGTTTTTAGAGACGTCTTGAGGACAAGTTACCGGGGTCTTTGCCCGAACTGCGGTGAAGGTGTGGGCGACTGAGTCTTGGTTGACGTATTCGACGGTATCGCCAAAGTTTATCGTTACCCTATTCCGGCAAAGTGGCGCGTTTTCATCGTAGATGCGATTTCTTTAGTGTGTTGGGGGCTGGAGTTAAGGTTATGGATGGGGATGATGCACTTTGCCATATGCATGAGTATGTTGTGGCGGTTGGAGTTGTTGATTCTTTGCAGAATTTTTCTAGGAGTTCTGGGAGGCGTGTGAAGAGTTTTAGAGTTTTCGTCGGGGAGCTAAGCATGTTGAACCTTGAAGTGCTGAGGGAGGCTTTGGAGAAGCTTATTAGGCAAAGCGAGGTCGCGGATGCGGTTTTCTCGGTTGAGGTTGAGCGGGCCCGTGTGATATGTGGGTCATGTGGCTATGTGATGTCTTTTGGCGAAGTTGTTGAAGACCTTGATGACCAGGAGAAGGAGGTGATACATTTTCTTCCCGAGCTGATTGCATCTTATGGGGCATGTAGGATATGCGGCAGCAAGGACTTGCGGATAGAGTCGGGTAGGGGGGTGAGTGTCCGTGATGTCGTCTATGTCTAGAGACGGCTGTATAGATTACCGAGATGCCTTGATCATGAAACGTTTGAGCGAGATTTCGCGTGTTTTGCTGGTCACCGGCGGGAAGGGTGGCGTTGGAAAAAGCACTGTTGCTTCGACGGCGGCTCTCATACTCTCCCAATCCAGTAACAGGACAGGGCTTCTCGACCTTGACTTGAACGGGCCATCGGCATGTCTTCTACTCGGTGTAGACGAGTCTCCGGTGGAGACGGAGGAGGGCTTGATTCCTCCGTCTGTCGGAGGGTTGAAGGTTATGTCGGTTGATTTGTTCGCGAGGGGGAGGCCTCTGCCTTTGACCGGTGGGGCGAAGGAAGAGGTTGTGAAGGAGATGATGGCTCTCACCAGCTTTGGCAGGCTTGACTACCTTGTGGTGGACACGCCGCCTGGGACGGATGACGAGCTGTTAACCATCACACGGCTGACGAAGCAGGTAGGCGGCGCCCTCGTAGTCACCACTTCTTCTCCTCTCTCAATCAGCGTGGCCAGACGCGTCATCGAGATTCTCGGCTCGATGAACTACCGAATAGTCGGGTTGGTGGAGAACATGTCTACTGGAGCGGGTGACAGCCCATCGAGGCATCTGGCCGCTGAAACGGAAGTGGAGTTTTTGGGCGCCATCCCCTTTGACGCCGAAATCATGACAGGCGGAGGAAAAACAGGTCCAGAGAAATTGTTGTCCACCGCTTTCGCGCGGTCTCTTAGAGAGAAGCTTAGGAAAGCTGGGTTGAAGGTTTTCTAAGGTGAGACACATTTAAATGAAATGCCGGTGTAGTATAGACATGGGAGAGTCATGAGTTTTGGGAACGCAGATTATTATGTGATTGGACCCCGTGAACTCGATGATTTGTTAAAGGTTCTCCACGGTATGGGGTTTAGGGTTTTTGGACCGAGGGATCGTGATGGTGCCATAGTCTATGACGAGGTTGACTCGGTTTCCCAGTTTCCCGTGGGATTGAGGGATAGACAGGGCCCGGGCTATTATAGGCTGGAGAGGAGAGGCGATGGGGCGTTTTTCGGCTATGTTGTGGGGCCGCAGTCGTGGAAGAAGTTTCTCTACCCTGCTCGGGTTAGGCTGCTGACTGTTACCCGTAAAGGAGAGGTGAAGCTTCACAACACTGACGGCTCGAAGATGGCTTTCATAGGTGTCCGCGGCTGCGAGTTGGCTGCCATAAGTATTCTCGACAAGGTGCTGCTCGGCGGCCCCTATGTGGACCCTGTTTACGCCGCGAGGAGAAAAAACCTCTTCATCGTCGCGGTCAACTGCACTGAGCCGGGTGAGAACTGTTTCTGCTCTTCGATGGGGACAGGGCCGGAGGCTTCCTCCGGGTTTGACATAGCCCTTACAGAGGTTCTGGATGATGGTGTCCACTATTTTGTGGCTAGGCCCGGTTCAAAGAATGCGCAGAGATTTCTCGAGCAGGTTGGCGCTCGTAAGGCGACTGAGGAGGAGGTGGCGAAAGCCGCGTCGCTCATGGAGAGAAGCCGCATGCTTTTCAAGAAAAGGTTCGAGGCAAAAGGGTGCCGCGAAGCTCTCTACAACAATTTAGAGAGCCCTGTCTACGCCGAGGTTGCGGAAAGGTGTCTCGCCTGCGGCAACTGCACACTCGTGTGCCCAACATGCTTCTGCACATCAACGGATGAGGTGACCGACCTCTCGGGGGAGAAGGCAGAGCGATGGAGAAGATGGGACTCATGCTTCAACGCTGATTTTAGCTATATCCATGGGGGGCCGATTAGGGCGAGCAGGTTAAGCCGATACAGGCAGTGGATTACGCATAAGCTTTCGACATGGGTTGACCAGTTCGGGATGCTCGGTTGCGTGGGATGCGGCAGATGCATCACATGGTGCCCCGTCGGCATAGACATCACCGAGGAAGCGGCCAAAATCATGCAGAGAGCTGTGGAGGCTGGTACATGATGAGCGGCCACCATGTTGAACTTTTGACACTCTTAAAAGACCACCCATTCACCAAGAACATGTCCGAGGAAAAGGTCATGCAGCTCGCTTCAATCTCCACGCTCGTCAGGTTTTCCGCAGGTCAAAAAATTTTCGAAGAAGGCGAGGTGCATAAACGGCTCTATCTCATCGTCTACGGGCTGGTCGCCCTCTATTTCCAAATCCCTACGAGAGGCGAGTTCAGGTTTGAGACAATAGGCAGCGGAGAGGTCCTCGGATGGTCATCACTCATGGAACCCTTCAAGAAAACATCGGGCGCCGTGGCTGTGGAAAACACGTTGGCAATCGCCGTCGATAGTGAGAAACTTCTACGGATGATGAGGGACGACCCTGTTTTCGGCTCCGAGGTTTACCGGAGAATAGTGATGGTTGTCGCCGATAGGCTGAGGGCGGCGAGGATGCGTCTATTAGACATCTATGGCAAGGCGGAGGAGTTTAAGACATGATAGCCGAGCAGAAGATTCAGCCAGAGGAAGGGCTTGACACTTTCGCAATCAAATGGTGCCGTGTAGTGTCGAGAAGAAGAGAGACGCCTGACACCTACACGCTCAAAATTAAGCCGCTCAACGGCTCTGTAAACTATAGCCCGGGCCAGTTCAGCATGCTTTACCGCTACGGCGTGGGTGAAGCCCCTATCTCATTCAGTGGAGACTCGGACAACGGTGAACAGGTTGAACACACCTTGAGGGCGGTCGGAGGAGTCACACGTGCATTAGCGTCCGCTCAGCCTGGAGACACTGTGGGCATGAGAGGTCCCTTCGGAAACGGCTGGCCTCTGAAAGAGGCTGAAGGCCACGATGTGGTAGTTGTCGCCGGAGGCATCGGGCTTGCACCACTCCGACCCCTAATCAGACACTTTCTCAGAAGCCGTGAAAAAATTGGGAAGCTCTACATCCTCTACGGCGCCCGCAGTCCCGGCGAATTGGTCTACAAAAGAGAGCTCCAAGCATGGAAGAAGCGGCTTGGCGCACGGCTGCTTATCACGGTTGACAAGGGTGATGAAAAATGGAGAGGACACATCGGCGTCGTCACGACACTTTTCAAATATGTTACACTCGACCCTGAAAACACCTACGCATACATCTGCGGCCCCGAGATAATGATGAGGTTCACGATAGCTGAGTTGAAAAAACAGGGACTAGGCGACGACAGGATATTCATCTCCATGGAGCGTAACATGAAATGTGGTGTAGGCTTGTGCGGGCACTGCCAGTTCGGCCCATACTTCGTCTGCAAAGACGGCCCCGTCTTCAGCTACTCGGAGGTGTCGCATCTCTTCGGGAGGAGAGAGATATGAAGCGGAAACCCAAGATAGCTGTCTACAAGTTTGCGTCATGCGACGGCTGCCAGCTGAGCGTCCTCGACCTAGAGGATGAGCTACTGGCGATTGGGGAAAAATTCGAGATAGCGTATTTTCTCGAGGCCAGCCGTGCCGTGGTGAAAGGGCCCTACGACATCGCGCTCGTTGAGGGAAGTATAACCACTCCTCATGACGCGGCTCTGATAAAAGAGGTTAGAAAAAACTCCAGAATCTTGATAACAATTGGGGCGTGTGCCACGGCTGGCGGAATACAGGCGCTTAGAAACTGGCGCGGCTCAGCAGAGTTCATGAAATATGTCTACGCAAGGCCAGAGTATATCGAGACCCTCGACAAGTCAACACCTGTCGCCGACCATGTTCCAGTAGATTTTGAGCTGCGCGGCTGCCCGATAAACAAGTATCAGCTGCTGGAGGTTATGTCGGCTTTTCTCGCGGGCCGTGCGCCGAACATTCCGAGTCACAGCGTCTGTGTTGAATGCAAGCTGCGGGGGACGGTTTGTGTGATGGTTGCACAAGGGATACCTTGTCTCGGGCCCGTCACCCAAGCGGGCTGCGGAGCAATCTGCCCATCCTACAACAGAGGCTGTTACGGCTGCTTCGGGCCGAAAGAAACGCCGAACACCAAGCAGCTCGTTGAAAAGTTTGTGGAGCTTGGTAAAAGCAGGGAGGAGGCGGTCATGCTTCTCAGGCTGTTCAACGCGTGGGCTCCCGGGTTCAGGGAGGTGGAGACATGAGCAAAGAGTATAGGGTTGATTATCTTGCGAGGGTTGAGGGAGAGGGAGCGCTGTATGTCAAGGTGAGAGGAGACGAGGTGGTTGACGTTAAGTTCAAGATATTTGAGCCGCCGAGGCTTTTCGAAGCCTTTCTAATAGGAAGAATGTACTATGATGCGCCTGACATAACCGCTCGGATATGCGGCATCTGCCCAGTCGCCTATCAGATGAGCTCCATCCACGCTATGGAAAACCTCTTCGGCGTCGTCGTCGAGCCAGCTGTCAGAGAGTTGAGGCGGCTTCTTTACTGCGGTGAATGGATTGAGAGCCACATGCTTCACGCTTTTCTGCTCCATGCACCCGACTTTCTCGGCTACGACGACGCGTTGAAAATGGCTAAGCGGCATCCCGACGTTGTGAAGAAGGCTCTCAAAGCTAAGAAAATCGGTAACGATGTGGTGGCGCGTCTGGGCGGTAGAGAAATTCACCCGGTTTCGGCCTGTGTGGGAGGGTTTTACCGCGTGCCGTCTAAGAGGGAGCTCGCCGAGCTACGGCCCAGCCTCATAGAGGGGTTGAAGATTACGGAGGAGCTTCTCGAATGGGTTGCTGGCTTAGAGTTTCCCGAGTTCGAACAGGACTACGAGTTCGTGGCTCTCAGGCATCCAGACGAGTATCCGATGAACGAGGGCAGAATCATGTCAAACAAAGGCCTAGACATCACTGTGGACCAGTACGAGAATCACTTCGCCGAGGAGCAAGTCCCACACTCAAACGCTCTACACTCATACATCATCGGAAGAGGAGCCTACATGGTCGGGCCACTATCACGCATAAACCTAAACATCGACAAGCTACACGACCTCACAAAAACTGCATTAGAGCGGATAGGATTCAAGCCACCTTGTCGCAACCCGTTCAAAAGCATAATCGCCCGTGTAGCGGAAACTCTCTACGCCTTTGAAGAGGCGCTGCGGATTGTTGATACGTATTCGGAGCCGAGGGTGGCGAGGGTTGAGCTGTCTGTGAGAGCGGGTCGAGGATGTGGATGCACCGAGGCTCCTCGCGGAATACTTTATCACAGATATGATGTGGATGAGCATGGCCGCATACTGTCGGCTAAGATTGTTCCCCCCACGGCCCAGAACCAGAAAAGCATAGAAGAAGACCTTAGAAAGCTGGCGCCTAAAATCATCAAGCTTCCACGCAGCCAAGCGGTTTGGCGGTTTGAGCAGGCGATTAGAAACTATGACCCATGCATCTCATGTGCAACTCATTTCCTCAGGCTTGAGGTTGAGCAAGAATAGAGTCTTGGTGGTTTGCATAGGGAACAGGGTTAGGGGAGATGACGGAGCAGGACAGAGGGTCGCCGACATCCTCGAATCCGAGCACGGGATAACTGCATTACGGGTCCAGACGCCGGCCGAGCTGCTGAACATCCCGCTGGACGACGTGAGTCATCTGGTTGTCGTCGACGCTTTGGAGAAGGTGTCGAGAAGCGGAGAGATACATCGTTTCCAGTCTGTCGAGAATTTGTCCACCGCTGTTCCGTGGAGGTCTACACACACCATGTCGGTGCCTGAGGCGCTAAAGCTGATGAAGCTGCTCACCACTTTTCCCGAAAAAATAACGATTTACGGCATAGAGGGGGAAAGTTTCCAGCCAGGTGTAGGCATATCCGAAGGGGTTGAGAAAGCCTGTAGAATAGTGGCGAAGGAGATAGCCAAGTTTTTCTCGCGTGATGAATAAATTGCTAGGGGCGTGTCAGTGTTCTGTATGCGGCGATGGCTGCCTGTCCCAGAGCTATTCCCCCATCGCCCGCCGGAGCCTGCGAGGGGAGAAGAATCGTGAGTCCTGTGTCTTGGAGCGCGTCTTTCACACCCTCAACTAGGTAGGTGTTAACAGATGCGCCGCCCGACAACACCACATACCTCCTCCCCCTTGAATAGATGCCCGCTATCCTACCCAAGCCAAAGCCCACGGCATATTGAACCATGTAGCCAACTTCCCGCCTATCAGCTCCATTTCTCACCAGCTCGAGGGCCTGTAAAACGATGTCCGTGCTGTCAACCACATGGATGTCTCCGTTTGTTATTCGTGGCCTGATTTTTTCCTCGGTGGGTTTTGAGTTGTCCTCGAGCACTATGGCGGGTTCTCCCTCATAGCTGCGGTGGGTGCAGAAGCCCAGCATCGCCGAGACCGCATCCAGCACCCTGCCCGTGCTAGATGTGCGGGCAACAGTATTCTCGATGTTTCTCAGCACCAGTTCAAACTCCTCCCAGCCTCTCCTGAACCCTTTCTCGACAAGCCCTAGCTCACGGAAAACCATCCGCAACTCCTCCACCGTGAGCTTTTCCGATAAAATTCCGGCCAACATTCGGGCGGGATACTCCACGGCCCTGTCTCCCCCCGGCATCTTTTGAGGCTTTAGACAGCCCACTCGCTTGAAGGATGAGTAATCCGCCAAAACCACTTCGCCGCCCCACGCCGTGCCGTCGACACCATAGCCCACGCCGTCAACAGATATTCCAACAACCTCTTCATCAACAACACCGTGTTCAGCCATCACCGCGGCAGTATGCGCCCAGTGATGCTGGACCCTCAAAAGCTCCGAGCCGAATCTTCTTGACCACTCCTCAGCCAGCAGCGTCGATGGATAAAGAGGATGTAGGTCGCACACATTCACCGCAGACTCTAAAGTGATTCCATAAGATGTGACGAGTGTGTTGAGGTATTTTTCGAGGTCTGTGAAAGAGGTGTATCCGTCTACGTCTCCTATGAACTGTGTAAGAACAATCTTGTCATCGAAAGCAACCGCTCCAGCTGTCTGCAGCATCGCTCCAAACGCTACAACTTCTCTCTCTGTTTTGAAGGGAATCTGTATCCACTGAGGCGCGTATCCTCTACCTCTCCTCAACATAGTCGGCTTCTGGTCCGTGAACCTCACCACGCTGTCGTCAACCCTGTTCACAATCTCCCTGTTATGCATGAGAAAGAAGTCCACGATGTCTGCGAGTTTTTCAAGGGCTTCGTCGTCACGGGTGCACATCGGCTCGTTGTAGATGTTTCCGCTGGTCATTATGGTGTAGCGTT
Source organism: Candidatus Caldarchaeum subterraneum (assembly GCA_000270325.1). Classification (GTDB taxonomy): domain Archaea; phylum Thermoproteota; class Nitrososphaeria_A; order Caldarchaeales; family Caldarchaeaceae; genus Caldarchaeum; species Caldarchaeum subterraneum_A. The sequence continues at coordinate 994,161 of BA000048.1, forward strand.
GTTTCGTGAAAGAGAGAAGGAGATAGTGTAGGCCTGTGTAGGGAAGGAAAACACCCAGCTTCTTGAGGTTGGGTGCCACGAGAGGCGAGACAGGCACGTCGCCACGCATCGGAAGAAGCAGTATCGGTCTCATGGGTGATTCGAGCAGCTCGAGCGTCGGGGAAGTTAGCTCGACGAGCAGTGATGCTACATCGGCGTTTAGACACATTATCGCGAAAGGCTTGGTAGGCCTATTCTTTCTACGCCGCAGCAGGGCTACAACATCGTCATCCACCGCCGAGGCAGCAATATGGTAGCCGCCCAGCCCTTTGACCGCCACAATACAGCCGTCATCAATAAGTTTAGCCGCTTCTATCACAGCCTCAAGCCCACCAACCTGAAACCCGCCTTTGCAGTCGACCAGATACACAGAGGGCCCGCATGCGGGGCAGCTGATTCCCTGTGCATGAAACCTCCTCACGTTATCAGGGTCGGAATAGTCTCTCAAACAATCATTACACATCGGGAAATCCCTCATCGAGGTGTTCTCCCTGTCATATGGCACACGGTAAAGCATCGAGTAGCGGGGTCCACAGTTCGCGCAAGAGTTGAAAGGATAGTTGCGCCACCGTGTATCGGACAGAATCTCGTTTAGACAGTCTCCGCAGATTGCGAAATCGGGCGGGATGATTGACCTAAAGCTCGCCGAGACATCGCTCTCCATGATCTCGAAGCAGGTGTAGCCTCTAGGTTCTATGGACGTGGCCGAGAACTTGTCTATACGAGCCTTCTCCGGCTTCCTTGTCTGAAGCAGATGAATAAACTCATCAACCTTCTCGGCTTCTCCTTCTACGATTATCTCGACACCGCTGCCGCCGACGTTTCTAACATATCCAGACACACCCGTTTCACGGGCTATTCTGTAGACAAACGGCCTGAAGCCAACTCCCTGAACAACCCCCGAAACCCACAGCCTAACCGCCTTCAAAACATCCACCGGCGGCTAACCCGCTCAACCAACACGCAGCCATATTTATGAGTGATAGTTTTAAGAGCCCCGGAGACATAATACATGTGGAGAGGCGGATGGATTTAAGGCGGCTGACAAAAACAATCTTCAGAGACAGCCTCCTAGCCTCACAACTCGCCAAACTCATCAACGATTATTGGAGGCTTCTCCGCTCAAACGGAGTCGAAGAGGTCAAGATAATGAATTTCTGCGGCACACACGAATACACTTCAACTCATTACGGTATCAGAAACATTCTGCCCCAGGGTGTTTCGCTTGTCGCGGGGCCGGGATGCCCTGTCTGCATCACCCCCTCCTATTATGTGGAGACGGCTGTGGAACTTGCCCTCGAAGGATTCACAGCATACACCTACGGCGACGCCTATAGGCTTCCCGCCGTGAGAGAGGTCAAAGGATGCAGAAGCCTCTCTGATGCGAGAATGGCCGGAGCTGATGTCAGAGTTGTATACAGTTTTCTCGACGCGGTCAGGGATGCGGCGAGCCATGGCAAGCCAGCGGTTTTTCTGGCGGTGGGGTTTGAGACAACCTGCCCAGCCTACGCATCAGCCATCGCCTCCGAAATGGTTCCCAGCAACCTCACACTCATATCTGCTGGAAGACTGACGCCGCCCGCGGCCCGATACGCGGTTGAAAGGGTTGGAACCGTGTCAGGAGTTATCGCGCCGGGTCATGTATCCACCATTACCGGCGCCGGTGTCTGGAGGTTTTTGCCCGAAGAATATGGTATACCCACGGTGGTGACGGGGTTTGAGCCGGTCGATGTTCTTATCGCGGTCGCGACCATACTTAAGCAATTGGCCGAGAACAAGCCGGGTCTTGTGGTCGAGTATTCCCGAACCGTTACGATGGATGGGAACCAGCGGGCTAAGAAATTTCTTTCACAAGTGTTTGATGTAGTGGACTCGGCTTGGCGAGGCATCGGATTCATCGAGAAAAGCGGATACTCTCTTAGGAAGCAATTTGAGCAATATGATGTTGTCAAGACGTTTGGGCTGAGAGAGCCGGGTAAGGATGACTGGAAGAACGATCTGATGCCCGGCTGCATATGTGGACAAGTGATTCTGGGCGCGGCTAAGCCGACCGACTGTCCTCTCTTCATGAAACGCTGTACACCCGGCACACCCTACGGCCCTTGCATGGTTTCGGCTGAGGGCGCTTGCTCCATCTGGGCTAGGTTGGGTGGACGAGAGAGGTTGGTTGAGGTGGTTTGATATGTGTCTCGGTGTCTATGGCAAGGTTTTGAAGGTGGAGGGGGATTTGGCCGTTGTGGATTTTAGCGGAGGATTGGTTAAGGAGGTGCTGGTAGGTGTTGAAGAGGTCAAGGCAGGGGACTATGTTGTTGTCCACGCAGGTGTAATCGTTTCACGGCTTAATGAAAACGAGTTCGCCGAAGTTTTCAACCATGTCTCAGAAGCGGTGCAGACCCTTGTCAGCAGCGGAGCCGACGTGGCTGACTACTGGCAGAACATAAAGACACGCCTCGCCGAACTGCTCACTCAAAAACCTACGTCAGAGGAGTGAAGAAGTTGAGCAAAATATCTCTCGCACATGGCTCCGGCGGAGTTGAGACACAGCGTCTCCTCGAACGCCTGTTCATAAACCGTCTCCCGGCGTGGATGAAGAAGGTGGAGAACGGGTTGGGGCTGGATTTTCCCGACGACGCCGCAGCCATCCCAGTTAAAGACGGATATCTTGTCTGCACAATAGACTCCTACACCGTCAGCCCCGTCTTCTTTCCCGGCGGAGACTTGGGCAAGCTAGCCGCGGCCGGAACAATAAACGACCTCCTCATGCTAGGAGCACGTCCGCTCGCTGTAATGGATGCTGTGGTAGTTGAGGAGGGAATGGCCATAGACGACCTGACGAGGCTTGTTGACTCGATGATTGCTGTTTTGAGGGATGAGGGTCTGTGTCTTATCGGAGGTGACGTGAAGGTGATGCCGAAGGGTCAGCTAGACGGCGTCCTGATAACGACGGCGGGCCTTGGTTTCGCCTCTAGGCTGATAGTTGACAACAACATCAAGCCAGGTGACAAGATAATGGCGACCGGGCCCCTTGGGGAGCATGGAGCCGCAATCCTCGCCGCTCAGCAAAAAATATTCTCACAACAGTTTAAAAGCGATGTCAAGCCTTTGACGAAAATTTTGCTCCCCATAATCGAAAGGTATGTTGAAGATATTCACGCGGCCAGAGACCCTACACGCGGTGGCGCCGCCATGGTTCTGAACGATTGGGCGAAAGGCTCCGACGTGTTGCTTGTGGTTTATGAGTCGGAGCTGCCGTTACGTGAGCCTGTGGTGAATCTTTGTGAGATGCTGGGCGTCGACCCATTAACTCTTGCGTCCGAGGGCTCCGCGCTGCTGGCTGTGTCACCCGAATCAGTGGAAGATGTTCTGAACATGCTGCATGATAACGGATGCGGCGAGGCACGGGTCATCGGTGAGGCGAGGGAAAAAACATCAAGCATCGGGCTGGTTGTGCTGAAGACTTTGGTCGGCGGAGCGCGGATACTCGAGCCGCCGAGCGGAGAAATTGTGCCGAGAATCTGCTAAACCGCAGGAGTCCATCCTATAGATACATCAGCCGTGTCAGCCAAATCTCTCTGCAGCCGCCTGCTCAACACAAGTTTCAGACGGTATTGTAGATACTCTCCGTCGCCTATGACCTTGTTTTGTTTAACCACTTTCGACAGAAAAACTGTTTCGAAGAAATTTGCGGGAAGGCATCCGAGGCTTTTGAGAATCTTCTTAACCTGTCCTCTCCATGGTCCGGAGTTTGTCGCTGTGAGAACGGGCTGTGGGGGCCCGGGTGCGGGGAACCATTGAATATGCTTCACCTCACCGGTTGTTGCTCGACCGAGTTCTTCAACATAATCCAGCTCTCCGAGGGCTACAAATTTCTCGTAGAATTTCTCGAAACGTCTCTCCAGAACAAGTTTGGCGAAGGTGTTGCCTGGGCCTTGCAGCGAAAGGCTGCCCTCGAGCCGGCCATCCACATTCTGTATCGAAGCATGGGCTAGGATGTCTTGGTCGGAGACGGTGAGCATGTTCTTTGAAACGTTTATCAAAGCCTTCCCCCTTGTCGGTGGGAAAAACATTATCCAAACATCTGCTCCACGTGCTATGTCTAGCTTTGCGGAGGAAGCTATCAGCAATCCTCTGCGGCCCGTGACAAACCCCATGCACGGCGCGGCAGGCAAATCAAATGCAACATTTTCTCCAGAGGCTTGGAGAGTTTGCACCGGCCCTAGAAAATCGTAATCCACGCGCCAAGCTCTTTTTCTCTCCGCATAGTTTACGTAGAAAAGCCGTGCATAGCCCAGCTGAACAGAACGAACCCGCTTTGCTTCCCCGGCAACTACGTGAACATGGTCATCGGCCAGACTGCATGTCAACGACCGTAAACCGGAGAGGTTGACAACCTGCATGAAACGACAAACTTTTTTCCTTGATATAATTTTTATGATTTACATCTAGGCTCCACTTATCCGTTCTAGAAACATCTCGAGGAACCGCGGTCCATCCACTTGTTCACAGACCTCCGCATTGGGCTCTTTCCTCACCCAGAACCGTTTCTCGACGATTGTTTGTCCACGGGTCAACTCACCTTCACACACAACATAGACATGGTGTTGACTTGTTTTGAAGAGGTCTGGCTTGATTGAGGCCGCCACGGCCATAGGGTCATGGAGCTGCACAAACCCGAACCTCTCCGCAAAATTCCACACAATTTTCGCAGCGGTTCTCGCTGTTTTAGAGCTTGATGAAGCCATCTTCTCCACGTCTTTTTTGCTCAGTGTTGCTTTGGGGTCTGTGGTCACATCGAGCCCTATGCAGAGAGGTTTCACACCGCTTTGGAAAATGATTTTCGCGGCCTCTGGGTCGACGTAGATGTTGAACTCGGAGACTGGTGTCTCGTTGCCGTAGCCGTAGGGTGTCAACCCGTATGCTCCACCCATAATGATCAACTGCTTCAAATGCTTGGCTAGGGTTGGCTCGATTAAGAGGGTGTGTGCTATGTTTGTGAGCGGGCCTGTGGCCACGATTGTGACATTCCGCTCTGATGTCAACGTGTCTACAAGGAATTTCACAGCTCCTTCGAGAGGTTTTCTCATCGGCATCGGTAAACCTGCATCGCCTAGTCCATCCTCGCCATGCACCCACTCCGCGGTAACAAGCTCTTTGACAAGCGGTGTGGCCGCTCCACGGTAAACCGGAATATCCATGTCCCCCATCGTCTCCAAAACCCTCAAAGCATTAACCGAAGATTTGTCGACGTGAACGTTTCCGCTGACAGCCGTGATGCCGAGAACCTCCAGCTCCGGCGAATTAAGGGCCAGCATGATGGCCAAGGCATCATCGATGCCCGGGTCCATATCTAGAACCACTGCTTTAGCCATGTGTTAGCGGAAGATGTGGCCGCCTAAAAACTCTCAAGCTGGAAAATTTCCACAATTTTTCAAAAAAGTTTATCTATCCCACATTGGGAAAATATGTTGAGGTGTCTGAGGGTCTTGGGGGAAACCAAGCCCGAAACAACGGGTGAGAAAGAGTTTGTACCCACGGGCGCCAAGATTCTTGCGGTTGTGATGATACCGACAGTTGCTGCACTGAATTATGTGGGAGGGGTTATTGTTGAGTTACTCAAGGCACCTATATGGGGGGACACGTGGGCTACGATGCTGGGCACTCTCATCTCTGGATTCTGGGTCGGGGCCATCGGCGGTTTCCTTTACAACATAATTATGGCGTTTACGCTGTGGGGGCTTCCCAACTGGATATGGGGGTTTGCCAACGTGGTCATAGCAGGTATAACAGTTCTATGCGTCAAGATGGGTTGGGCTGACCTTCGAAAGCCACTTAAACTAATTCCCGCCTTCCTATTATTCGGACTGGTCTATCCAATCTTCACGACAGCTGTTTCGATAGTGTTCTTCGGAGGTGGGCCGCTGTGGAAACCAATTCCCGCAGCGATATATGCTGCCACGCTAAGCACCACCGGAAACTTTTATCTCGCTAACTATGTTCAAGCAATAAGCACGGAGATACCTGACAAGATAATCTCCTTCATCATATCGTTGGCTATTGCCTCGAGGGTTCCGCGCCGGCTAATACTGCTTAGATAGTTCGGTGTTAGATTCTGAGCGCTGTTGGGTCGCTGCTACTCAAAAGGACCGTGCTCGCCGACAGGACACCGCTACACCTAGCAGATGGCAGAACAAAGTTTATCTATTTTATTTGGGTATCACTTCTGGCTTACATCTTCTACGACTACATTCTAACACTTGTTTTTCTAGTTGTCAATGTGACGCTTGCTTTTATTGGAAGGGTTGCTCGGCAGGTTATTTTGCCTCTTATCCTCGTTGTACTACCGTGGATGGGTTTCGCTATACCTATTCTTTCACTGCCTCTCGGTTTTCCATGGAACCAGACTGTGGTCTATCGTCTTACAATTTTCGGGTTGGAATTGCCGGTGTACCTTGAGGGGCTTGCTTGGGGTTTCACATGGCCCCTAAGAATAGGTGTCACCATTTCAGCAGCTCTACTCTTCTACTTGACCACTCAGCAGACAGCTCTTATAGCGATGCTCTTCAGGTTCCGTGTACCCTTCAAGTTTATCTACATGGTGGCTGCCACGCTACAGTTCATACCGTTGATGGCCGACGAGGTTCGGAGTATATACCAGGCCCAGCTCGCACGAGGGCTTAGAACCGATGTAAACTTGGTCAAGAAGCTTAGCAACTTTGTCCGATTGCTCGTGCCTCTGACCCTAAGCTCGCTGGGGAAGGTACAGACAAGAGCCATAGCTTTGGAGTCTCGAGGATTCAGCGCGCCCGTCGCAAAGACTGTGATGTATGACATAAGGTTCAAAACAGTAGATTACGTATTTTTCGGATGCATGGCCGCCGCAACGGTTTTCCTAGCCTACATATATGCCACAAAGGGTTACTCCCCGTTCGTTCACCTCAAATACCTCATAGGGTAGAGAGGCTTGTTCACCGTTCTGGACATAGGCAGATATCCTGTACTCGTGGAGAACCTCAGCTACTCCTACCCCTCCAAACCCAATGTTTTGAAGAACGTAACTCTCAAGGTTGAGCGTGGTGAGGCGGTTGGAATAATCGGGCCAAATGGCGCGGGCAAGTCAACACTATGCAAGGCCCTAAACGGGCTTGTGCCCCATTTCTACGGTGGAAGAATAAGTGGAAGAGTGTATGTGGCTGGCATGGACACCCTCAAACATACTGTTGCAGAGCTAGCCACAAAGGTGGGTCTTGTTTTCCAAGAGCCCGAAACACAGCTCTCCGGTCTGGCTCTTACCGTCGAGGATGAGATCAGCTTCGGCCTCGCCATGCTCGGTTACCCAAAAGATGTAATAAAGACGCGGACGGCAGAGGCTATTAAGAGGGTCGGGCTGCAGGGTCTTGAACGACGGTCACCGTTCGAGCTCTCAGGAGGCCAGCAGCAGAGGCTCGCTATAGCAACTGTTTTAGCCATGCGACCAGAGGTAATCGTGCTCGACGAGCCAACCTCCCAGCTAGACCCTATAGGTAAAGCGCAGGTCTTTGACGTGCTGAGGGAGCTTCTGAGGGACGGGACCACCATAGTGGTGGCTGAACATGAAATAGAAGAACTCGCCACATTCACCAACCGTATGCTGTTGCTTAACAATGGTCGAGTGCTTTGCGAAGGCTCTGCTAAAGATGTGTTGAATCAGGTTGAGCTTCTCAAGAGCGTAGGCGTAGACCCGCCCTCTGTCACCGAGCTTGCCCACCTCGTTAAAAAATTCTACCAGCTAGGAATCATAAAATATCCAATAACGCTTGAGGAAGCTGTATCGATTTTTGCCGAGCTACTTGTGCGTGGTGGTGCAAAATGATAGATGTTAGGGATGTTTGGTTCTGGTATAACAACGGCGATGAACCGGCTCTTAGGGGTGTGAGTCTTAGCATAGATTCTGGGGAAGTGGTATCAATCATAGGCCAGAACGGTGGCGGAAAGACGACTCTTGCCAAGCATCTAAACGGACTGCTAAAACCCTCTAAGGGCGCGGTGTTAGTTGATGGCCGTGACACTAGGGAAACACCGACACACATACTCGCCTCGACCGTGGCCTATGTTTTCCAAAATCCATCCCACCAGATATTTATGAGCACGGTATACGACGAGGTTGCCTATGGACCGCTTCAACAGAATCTACCCAAATCAGCCATCGACAATAGAGTGGCAACAGCTCTAGAAATGGTAGGTCTAGGGGCCGTTGACACAAAAATCCATCCCTATGACTTGGACTATGGGCAGATGAAGCTGCTCACAATAGCATCAGCAATAGCCATGAACCCTGATGTAATTGTCTTAGACGAACCTACCACGGGGCAAGACCACAGAGGCAGGCGCAAGGTCGCCGAGGTGGTTAAGCGGCTTAACAACATGGGAAAGACAATAATAATCATCACACATGACATGAAATTTGTGACAGAAACTGCACGGAGAACCGTGGTTATGGCCAACGGCCAAATCATCGCTGATGGCCCAACCAGCGCCATAATGAGCGATGTAGAGCTTCTCGCCAGAGCCGCCATAAAACCTCCTCAGACAGTTCAGCTTGCTCATGCTCTGAATGAGCGTGGTTACAGGTTGAGAATGTTGACAATCAGCGAGGCTCTCGAAGAATTGGGGAAGATGTTGAAACGTCAACCAGGGTGGTAGAACATGTCTTCATTTGAGGTAGTTGTGGTGGGCAGTCTTCACATGGACCTGATAGTGAAGCTGGCCAGAATACCGGCTAAGGGAGAAACTGTGATAGGTGGCAGCTTCCAGCTTTCGCCGGGAGGAAAAGGAGCTAACCAAGCGGTGGCTGCGGCGAGGCTCGGGGCCAGCGTAGCTATTGTGGGCCGGGTGGGGTCTGACCTTTTCGGTGACCTTTTGCTGGAAAGGTTGCGGAAGGAAAATGTTGCGACAGATTATGTTGTCAAAGATGTGGAGACTCATTCGGGTGTCGCTTTGATAATGGTGGACAAAGATGGGAACAACCTCATAGCCGTGGCGTCTGGAGCTGATGCGAGATGCTCGCCGAGCGACGTGGACGCCGCAGAGAATGTGATAGCGTCTTCAAAAGCGATTCTTACGCAGCTTGAGATACCTCTAGCGGCGGTTGAGCGAGGTGTTGCGATAGCACGTAGACACGAGGTTCCGGTGATACTTAACGCAGCCCCTGCACAGCGTCTGCCACGCAGGTTGCTGGAGATGGTTGATGTGGTGGTCGCGAACAGGATTGAGGCTTCTGTGTTGACCGGTGTGCGTGTGAATGATGTGGTGTCGGCGGTGCGTGCGGGGAAGCGGCTGTTGGCGATGGGTGTGAAATATGCTGTTGTTACGCTTGGGAGGAGAGGTGCTGTGACGGTTGATAGAAAAGAGACGGTGTATCTCAGGGGTGTGAAGGTGAAGGCCGTGGATGCGACCGGTGCGGGCGACGCGTTCTGCGGGGCCCTAGCCTTCGGCCTCGTCAGAGGAATAAAGATTCACGACGCTGCGGAGCTGGCCAACAACGCCGCCGCGCTCGCCACAACCAAGCTGGGAGCACAGGAAGCCATGCCAACCCTCGCAGAACTCCACAAATTCATGGCATCAAACGGCAGAGCAAAAAACCTCGAATCACTGTTCACTATCAAGTAGCTGGAAGAACCTCACAAGGAACATGTTTTTATAATGGTTTTAGAGGAGATGAGAGCAAGGTGGGGGTGGTAAAATCGATTACGTCGAGGTTTTGGACACCACTCTCCGCGACGGCGCCCAGACCAGAGGAGTAACCTTCACCCTCCACGACAAACTCCGCATAGCCGAGAAGCTTGATGAGCTAGGTGTTGATATTATCGAGGGGGGTTGGCCTGGCTCTAACCCGAAGGATGAGGACTTTTTCCGCGAGGCTCGGAAGCTATCCTTCAGCCACAGCAGGCTCGGCGCCTTCGGCTCCACACGGAGACCGAACGTCAAGCCGTCGCAGGACCCGTCTGTCAACGCCTTGCTAAAAGCCGATGTCCCAGTCGCAATAGTCTTCGGCAAATCATGGATACTGCATGTAATCGATGTTCTGAGGACAACTCCTGAGGAGAATCTTCGGATGGTCGCCGACACAGTGGAATACCTTAGAGAGCATGGGTTGGAGGTGGTTTTTGATGCGGAGCATTTCTTCGACGGCTACCGAGAATCACCCGAGTATGCGTTGCAGGTTCTGAAACAAGCCAGAGACGCGGGGGCGAGCACGATTGTTCTCTGCGACACCAACGGAGGCACGCTACCATTCAGAGTTGGAGAAGTGGTTAGGAGAGTGAGGAGGGAGATTGATACACGGCTTGGCATACATGCGCACAACGACTGCGGAGTCGCGGTCGCCAACAGCTTGGTGGCTGTGACGGAGGGTGTGAGACATGTGCAGGGCACGATGATTGGCTTAGGCGAGAGATGCGGCAACGCTGACCTTACACAGATTATTCCCAACCTCGCGCTGAAAATGAACTACAGTGTTCTCAAAAACAGCGAAGGCCTCCGAAAGCTTAAAGATGTCGCATACTATGTAGCCGAGGTTTCGGGATTCCAGATTACACCCAATTATCCATTCTTCGGCGTCAACGCCTTTGCACACAAAGGCGGCGTCCACATAGATGCGATGCTCAAAAACCCGCGCACCTATGAACACATCGACCCCTCTCTCCTAAACATGGAGAGAACCCTCTCGGTCTCGGAGCTCGCCGGCAGAGCTGCCCTAGTCAACCACGCAGCCAAGCTTGGCCTTGTATTGACCAAGGAGCAGGTGGCTAGCATTCTTGAGAAGATTAAGAGGCTTGAGGCTGAGGGGTATCATTTTGAGCCCGCTGATGCGACGGTTTCGCTGATGATTCTTGAGGCTGTTGGCTATGATGTGGAGAGGCTGCGGGTGAGGACTTGGTGGGTGGAGGTTTTGATGGCTGGAAGGATAACTGCGCGGGCGGTTGTCTCGATGGATATCGATGGAGAAGCTGTGACGGAGATGGCTGAAGGCGTGGGCCCCGTTCACGCTCTTGACGCAGCCATACGCGCAGCTGTTCTCAAACGCTATCCGCAGCTTGAGTCGACGCAGCTGGTTAACTACAAGGTTTCGGTGATTGATACAAAGGATGCGACTGCGGCGGCTGTAAGGGTGTTCATAGAGTTCAGCGACAACGGCAACCGCTGGGCCACCACGGGGGTTTCCAAAAACATCGTCGAAGCAAGCCTAAAAGCGATAGTCGACGGCTACAGCTACAAGCTGCTGGTGCTTGACGGCGGGGTTACTTCACGTTCACAAGCAGATAACGGTTCATGATGCTCCAGTATTCGACGGAGACTCCTGGCTCAATCTTCGCTCTAAGGTTCTCATCCTTCGGCAGCGGCACCTCAACTATCTCAAGCGTCTGGTTATCCATGACAGATACAGAGTCGCCTGAGAGAGCCACAACCTGTCCCGTCCGTTTATCCACTATCGGCACCTCAACCTTGTTGTCCGCGGGGCCGACCATGCTGCGTTTAACCTCGTCAAATATCCCTATGGCGACAAGCCGCACCTTCGCAGAACCATGTTTGCCTGGCTTGCTCTTCTCAACCTCTACAATCCTACATGGCTCGCCGTCGATGACGATGTTGTGGCCTTCTTTCAGGGAACCGAGTTCAACAGGCTTGCTCAAACCAATCCATCCACAGCGGACCCGTTTTTATAGTATTCTTCAGACATTTTTATCAACCAGAACAGCTCTCTCAATCCTAAGGTAGCCGTAAACACCTCTCCAAACCACGCTTTTCTCCAGAGGCTTGATTCTTTTGCGGAAAAGAGGGCAGTCAAGAACCATGGTCTCCATCTCGCCGCCTTCGCCTGCTGGGTTGACGCCGTGGCGCTCCGAGAGGGCCTCCAGCTCCTTGACAGCTTCTTCATCAAGTATCCGGCCCAGCCAGCTCCTGTCCATTCCAGCAGCCGCCACAGCCACAACCATTATCTCAAACCTGTTCCGCAGCATTTGACGGAGAAGTTCGCCCGGGTTTTGGCCCCACAGCGGCGTCAAGACCGTGAACCCATGTTTTTCAGCCGCACGTTTCATCCGCTCCCTTTGATAGCTGCTGGCCAAGGCTCCCGCGACGACGCCATCCACTCTCCCAGCAACCTCCGACAACGCTCTCTTCAACGCCTCTTCCTCATCCATGCCCGCGACGGGGTATATGATGTGATGTCTCCCCATAGCTTCGGCCTGCAGAGGGGTGAGATGTATGTTGGGATAGTGGAAGAGGTAGCTGTCGATGGACTGGGGGAGAAACGTTAGCAGAACCTCCACCACATGCCCCATGTTTTCTGCTAGGTATATGGCGTAGGTCGAGTCCTTTCCCCCGGAGAAAAGCGCGGCGAGCCTCACATCAGCACCTTCTCAACATAGTATCTATACCTTAAGTTAAATTCAGGTGTTCTCAGCTTTTTTTGATGAAGCTTTACGAGTTTGAGGGCAGGGAGCTTTTCCGACGCTACGGCATCCCTGTGAATAATTATGTTGTTGTTAGAAGCGCGGAGGAAGCGCGGAGGGCTGCGGAAGCTCTTGGTGGAAGAACTGTGGTCAAGGCTCAGGTTCTCGTGGCGGGTCGTGGAAAAGCCGGTGGCGTCAAGGTTGCGGAGAACGTGGAGGAGGCCGTGATGTTGGCGGGCAAAATGCTGCGCTCGGAGATTAAGGGTGAAAGGGTTGAGTCGCTCGTCGTGACAGAGTATACTGAAGTGGTGAAGGAGCTTTATCTCGGCATCATAGTTGACAGGTTCAAGCGTGCTCCCGTGGTAATCGCATCGGCAGAGGGTGGTGTGGAGATTGAGGAGTTGGCGAGAACAAGCCCCGGCCACGTTTTGAAGACAGAGGTAAATCCTTTGCTGGGTCTCGCCGACTATCAGGTGAGGAAAATCATCTCTTTCATGAAGCTCGACCAGAAGCTTGCGCAGCAGGCAGCCGCCATCCTCCGCGGTCTATACCGATTGTTTGTCGAAAACGACTGTGAGTTGGCTGAAATAAACCCGCTGGTCATAACACCTGATAACAGACTAGTCGCTCTTGACTCCAAGATTATTGTCGACGATAATGCCTTGTTTAGGCGCGGTGAGTTTAGTCGGCCCGAGTCGGGGACGGGGTTGGAGGCTGAGGCTCGTCGTCTCGGGTTTGCCGCGGTGGAGCTTGACGGCGACATAGGCATTATCGGGAACGGCGCGGGGTTGACGATGGCTACGATGGATATGGTTAAGCTGAAGGGCGGAAGCCCCGCCAACTTTCTCGACGTCGGCGGAGGCGCCTCTGAAGATGTTGTGGAAAAGGCTGCGAGGCTGTTGCTCACCCATCCACGGGTGAAGGTGGTGTTCGTCAACATCCTCGGAGGGATTACGCGATGTGATGAAGTGGCCCGTGGGCTTGTCTCGGCATACAAATCTGTCGGAGCGGGAAAGAAGATTGTGGTCAGGATGATGGGCACCAACGAGGAGGAGGGCAAACGCATCCTCATCGAAAACGGCATCTACCCGCTTGACAGCATGGAGGAAGCGGCTGCGAAAGCCGCTGAACTCGCGAGGTGAGAAAGCTGTGGCAATCCTAGTCAACGACGACACACGCGTCCTCGTTCAAGGCATCACCGGCAGACAGGGAGCCTTCCACACAAGGGCCATGCTCAAGTATGGTACCAAAGTCTTGGCAGGCGTGACACCTGGAAAAAGTGGCCACTCTGTCGAGGGTGTGCCTGTTTATAACTCGGTTGAGGAGGCTATGGCGAATTACCCCGAGATTAACACGTCGATGGTGATGGTTCCGGCGCCATATGCGGGGGACGCGGTCATCGAGGCCCTTGACGCGGGGATTAAGCTTGTCGTCGTCATAACGGAGCATGTCCCCATCCATGACGCCATGAAGTTCATCACATACGCTAGGCTCCGCGGCTCAAACATAGTTGGCCCCAACTGCCCCGGCGTCATCACACCCGGCGCCGCCAAGGTAGGCATCATGCCCGGCCACATCTTCAAGAAAGGAGTCGTGGGAATTGTTTCCCGCAGCGGCACGCTCACCTACGAGATAGCACACGCCATAACGGTCAAGGGCCTCGGACAGTCGACATGCATCGGCATAGGCGGTGACCCAGTTGTTGGCCTCAACTTCATAGATGTGCTGGAGATGTTTAGAAGGGATGAGGAGACGGAAGCGGTTGTTCTCATCGGTGAGATAGGTGGAGACCTTGAGGAGAGGGCCGCCGACTACATAGTGAAAACAAGGTATCCCAAGCCCGTTGTAGCCTACATAGCTGGAAGAACTGCTCCTCCAGAGAAACGGATGGGCCACGCAGGGGCCATCATATCGCTGGGCGCAGGAGACCCC